>NZ_JAFCMC010000014.1:0-170371 GCF_018130085.1 Bradyrhizobium sp. AUGA SZCCT0169
GCCGTTCAGCTCTCGCCTACCCGACAGCTTGACACCTGCAACGGGTGCCAGGACCACACGGTTTTGCCGTACGCTTAATCCACGCCGTCGTCTCAGCGTAAACCAGCGTCCACCGCAACCCGCCCAACGTCCGTGACGACGGCCGACGCCCTTCTGAGTATGACGGGATGGCCAAACATATGCACCTGATTGCCCTTCCGGTAAACAGAAATATTTTTTATTTTGGGGCTTGACACTATTTCCGCAAATCAGAACTGATTTGCCCGTCGGGTTGATTTGTCACATGCGGGACGCAAGATTGCGCTTGCGTGGGGGCGACCGCAGTTGGCGTTTAGCGATACCTGCTTCGAGCAATCAAGGTGGGAGTTTCGCGACAAGGAAGCGTGATCCACGACGCTCGGCAAAGCTCGTTCAAGGGGCTGAAGGAGGGGTAAGCGTCGGTCTACCGAATGCGCTTCGACTGCTCCAGCAGGGTCGCATAGCATTCACAAGATAGACGCTCCAAAACATGGCGATCGAGAATCTGTATTTCTCCGCGAGAGTAATGAATTGCGCCGCTATCCTGGATCTTTTTCGCGACTTCGGTTACCGAAGTGCGCCGCACGCCCAGCATTTCCGCCAAGTATTGCTGTGTCAGATTGATGGTATTGCTTCCAGCCGTATCAGCCGTTTGCAGGAGCCACCGGCAAAAGCGGGCCTCGATGAGGTGAACGGCGTTGCAAGCTGCGTTAATTCGAGCCTGGGACAGCAGGATTTCGTTGTAGCCCACGCAGAGGTTTCGAAGGGGGATGCTATCTCCCGTCGCCTTCCGAAATCGGCTTGCCGGGATTCTTGTAACCTCGGCTTGAAGCTGCACAACCACCCTGACATGCGAAATGTGCACGCCAAGCCCAGCCATCGCGCCAACAACGCCTTCGCGTCCAACGGTGGCGGTTTCGATGGCCCTGCCGTCCTTCAACACAGCCAGCAGTGACAGCATACCCCGGTGTGGGAAGTAGACGTTTTCGGTCTCTTCGCCGGCCTCGGTCAGAACGGCACCCTGCGCCAATTGCTCAACGGCCATGTAAGGCGAAAGCAAGCTGAACTGGGCGTGAGGCAAAGACGCGAGGAGATTGTTGGCTTGTTCCGCCGAAGCGTTGCGTTCTGGCACTGCGGTCCCCGCCCGGTCGGTCGGGCCGCATCTCCGCGGGAAGGGGTGCGCTCCGAGAGCACGCACCAAAGCGGGAATAGCTTATATGGAACTTATAGGTGGGCCTGTCGCTCCGGTTTCCGTCACAACCGCGCCAAAGCCGGTGCAGACCAAGTCGGGCTTCCGATGGAAAAGCCCCTCACATAAGCCAAAATCTGCGGACCGATTACGTTCCCGGGAAAAACTAATATTTTCTGCTGGCATTTCTTTGTCCGGTATCGGACACTCAACCATCACAGCGCGGTTCGTGGCCTATATCTGTGATGAGAACGCCGGTTGCGCTCCCGCCCCATTCAAAACAGGGAGCAGCGCCATGCAGCAGCAGCGACGCCGTTTCGAGCAAACACTCTCCCTAGAAGAACGTCTCGCGCAAGAGGCGAAGCGCCTCCGCAAGGAAGCCGCACTGCTTCCGCCCGGCAAGGTGCGCGACGAAACCATTCGCAGGGCACGTCAGGCGGAGACAGGCGCTCACATGAGCGACTGGCTGCGGTCTCCAGGTCTCCGTGCGCCGACGTGAAAGACTACCGCGCCTTCACCATCGGTCAGGACGGGCACATATCCGGTGCCGAAGGCTTCAACGCCGCTGATGATGAAGAGGCTCTCCAGAAGGCGAGGCGGCTCGTCGACGGCCATGATGTAGAGGTCTGGCAGTTGGAGAGGAAAGTCGGACTGATCAAGGCGGCAGAATAACTAGCGGCTATTTTACTGGCGGTCGCTCTCGGCCTTGTTGGCCTCTCTGAGCTTGTCCCTGATGTACTCGGCAACGTCGCCAATCTCGGCCTCCATATCGGCATCCGAGATGCCTTGGGCTTTCGCATTCTCGATGCAGCGCGCAGCCAGTTCGCTGACGTTCTGCGCCGCTCCGGGGGTCCGGAATTGCTCTACCGCATGAACGCTGTGTTCTCAATCCAGAAATCTATGAACTCTCGTGCCTTGTTCACGGCCCACCCTGCAAAATACGATCCCTGCCGGGTCGCGTGCTAATGTCGGAGACCGGACAGATCAAGCCAAGCCGGAATCTTTGGAGGTTTCAAACGTCAATCTCGTGCAACATTAGTGAGATACGGCGGTTAGACTTGATGTCTCATCCGAACGAGCGCGTAGAACTCGCAATGCAAATTCTGGAATTGCGACGCAAGTTGCGACAGGCGGCTTCGGACGACGATACCATCAAGGAAATTCAGGCAGAGTTGAAGCTGGTCGAGCGGAAGCTGCAGGAGATAGACGAGTAGGAACGGGTAACGGCGGACAACGCCTTCTACCTTCGAGCTACGGCGGACAGGTCGCTCTTTGAGCCACGGCGGACGAGTTGGCCGCCGACGAAGACCCGCGTATTCGTTGATACTGCAGGCGCGTCGATCAGGGCGGGATGGGGGGCGCGGTTAGTGGTTACGGGATCACACCCTGAAGACCAGGCTACGGGAAGTTTAGTTATTGCGGCCCGGATGGACGGCGGATAGGCTGATTGACGAGGGTCGAGAGTGAGGGCGTTCGCCTATACGGCTACTTGCCGGGAAACCATTTGAGCGCTTCGGCTTCGACTGTTTCGATCCATCGGCCTTTGCAGTCGCCGTAAGCGTGGGAATCATCAGGATGCCGTGCCTGGCATCGGATCTTCTCGCGATCGTATTTACGCGCGACCTCAGGGTGCCCTCGTAGATACTCCCGGAATGCAAGGTGCCGCGTGATCTCCGGCGAACCCCGGGCATAACAATGAAGCTGCACGAGCCTGCGCCCTGTATCAGGATCGGATTTCGTATAGTAGCGCCGGCCGGGAAGGCCAAACTCTCCCCACCATTCATAACCAGCGTCTCGATGTGCGGCTTGCGCTCGTCCAGCTCCGCCAGGCTCGTCACAACCGGCATGAGGTCGAGGATGGGCTTAGCATGAATGTCGGGGATGGCGGTTGAGCCGATATGATGAACGTTCAGCAGGCATGCCCCCATCCTGGCTGCAAGCGCCTGACCTTCATCTTCAGCTTTGCTGGCCCACTTGGGATCGTGAGATTTCAACTCGACCTTGAACGGAGGAGGCATCGATACTCCTTTTCGAAAGCCCTTTTCCCGGCTTCAAAATGCAATCCGCCCAGGTGACCTCTGGAGGGCAGAATTTTCCGTCCCATGTCGGTGAGCAATATCATATCAGCGCCTAGCGTGTAGGGCGAATTGGAGCCGAAGGCGTAATCCGCTATTTCGGCTACGTCGCGAACGAGGGTTTGTGCAATCCGGCGCCACATGTCGAATTGTGTAGCTCGCGCACCTGTGTGGCGATTGAGCGATGATCCGGTGCGATTGGCTCAAATGGCGGATTACGCCTTCGGCTCCAATCCGCCCTACGGGCTACGGGCTTCGCGTTAAAAAAAGCGAGGCCGGTTGTCGGGAGCCGCGTTGGTCGTTCGTCCTACGGATGCAAATCTTGACGGCGTCATGCAATCAACCGGAGCTTCCCGATGATCCCCACCATCACGGCCTTTGAGAATTCGCCCGATCGCGGCGAGGGACAGGCACGTGACATGCGCGTTCGCTGGGCGCTCGAAGAAGTGGGCCAACCTTACGACGTTCGTCTGGTGTCGTTCCGCGCGATGAAGGAACCCGCGCATTGTGCGCTTCATCCGTTCGGGCAGATTCCGACTTATGAAGAAGGCGATCTTGCCCTGTTCGAGACGGGGGCGATCGTGTTCCATATCGCGCAGCGCCATGCTGGACTGCTGCCGGAGAATGCGAATGCCCGGGCGCGCGCGATCACATGGATGTTCGCCGCGCTGAACACGATGGAGCCGCCAATCGTTGATCTGGAAATTGCTTTTCTCCTGGAGCGCGACAAAGCCTGGTACGAGCAGCGCCTGCCGATGGTCGAGGCTCCCGTCCGCGATCGGCTGGGCCAGCTTTCCCGGCGCCTTGGCAATGCCGACTGGCTCGATGGCGCGTTCAGCGCCGGTGACCTGATGATGGTCACCGTGCTGCGCCGGTTGGATGGATCGGATATGCTGGACGAATATCCAAACCTCTCCGCCTATGTAGCCCGCGGCGAAGCGCGGCCGGCGTTCAGGCGCGCCTTCGATGCTCAATTGGCGGTTTTTACGGCATCGAAAGGTTGAGCCGTATCCCGTAGGATGGGTGGAGCGCAGCGATACCCATCGATTTTTGTCATTGAAGGAAGGTGATGGGTTTCGCTGCGCTCTACCCATCCTACAGGCTATCCGCTACGCCGGCACCCGCCCGCCGAAAAACGGCATCAAGGCCTGGCTCAGCGTGTGCGGTCGCTTCGACGTGAAAACCATCTCGGCGCCGGCGGTGTCGGATTCTTGCCCGGGTCCACCAAGCAGATCGGAGACGCGCCGCGCGATGGCGGGGGCGGGGTCGATCCAGTCGACCGGCCATGGCGCCAACTTCACCAGACGATCCAGCAACAGCGGATAGTGGGTGCAGGCCAGCACGACGGTGTCGGTGCGGGCGTTGCCGCGATCGACGAAGCAGGGCGCGAGTTCGGCCGAGATGTCCTTGTCGCTGACGTAAAAGCCGTTGAGCGCGCGTTCGGCCATCGAGGCCAGTTCACCCGAGCCGACCAGCGTCACCTCGCAGCCCTGCGCGAAATCGTCGATCAGTTTTCGCGTGTATTCGCGCTTCACCGTGCCCTTGGTGCCGAGCACCGACACGCGTTTTGTTCTGGAACTGGCGCAGGCCGGCTTGATCGCGGGCACGGTGCCGACGAACGGCACGGAATAGGCGCCGCGCAGATGCGACATAACCAGCGTGGAGGCGGTATTGCAGGCGATCACCACCAGATCGGGGGCGTGGGCCGCGATCAGTTCGCCGACCAGCGGCACCACGCGGGCGATGATCTGCTCTTCGGTATGGTGGCCATAGGGGAAGAACGCGTCGTCGGCGACATAGACGTAGTGGGCGTCGGGCCGCGCGCCCACGATCTCGCGCAGGACCGTGAGACCGCCAAGGCCGGAATCGAAGACGAGAATCGTTGGAGGACCTGCCACGCTGCGACTTTAGCCGATCCGCGGTTAGCGTTGGGTTGACGTGAGGGCCGCGGCAGCCCGTCCATCGGGCCATCGCCAGCTGAGGGCAATTTGGAGTGATTCAAATCGCTTTGGCAAGGGCGGAGAGCCCTCAGAGCGCGCCGTCTCAGCTGCCGCCAGAACCGCTGCAGACTGATCCTTTTTCCCCCCGAACGCCGTGGCGCGTCGTCAACCCGCCGGCATCGACTTCTCGATCAGCCGCACCCAGTACGATGCGCCGTGGCCGAGGATATTGTCGTTGAACGTGTAGCCGGGGTGGTGGCATTCATTGCCGTCGCCCATGCCGAGAAAGATGAAAGCGCCGGGGCGCGCTTCCAGCATGAATGCGAAATCTTCCGAACCCATCAGTGGCAACGCGCGCTCGTTGACGCGGTCGGCGCCGACGACATCGCGGGCCACTTCTGCGGCGATGCCGGCCTCTCGCGCGTGATTGACCGTCACCGGATACGAACGTGTGTATTTGACCTCGGCAGATCCGCCGTAAGCCCGCGCCACGCTGTCGGCAACCTCGCTGATGCGGCGCTCGACGAGATCGCGGATTGCAGGATCGAGCGTGCGCACCGTTCCACCGAGCCTGGCGGTCTCCGGGATGATGTTGAAGGCGGTGCCGGCCTGGAACATGGTGATCGAGATCACGGCCGATTTGAGCGGATCGACGTTGCGCGATACGATCGACTGCAACGCGTTGACGATCTGCGAGCCGACCAACACGCTGTCGACCGCGTTGTGCGGACCGGAGCCCGCATGGCCGCCCTTGCCGTGCACCGTAATCTCGATCTTATCCGCTGAAGCGAGCATTGCGCCCGGCGTGGTGTGGAAGTGCCCTTCGGGCAAGCCCGGCATGTTGTGCAGGCCATAGACCTCCTGAATGCCCCAGCGGGTCATCAATCCATCGTCGACCATCGCCTTGCCGCCGGCGCCGCCTTCTTCGGCCGGCTGGAAGATGACCACAGCCGTACCGTCGAAATTGCGCGTCTCGGCGAGATATTTGGCCGCGCCAAGCAGCATCGCGGTGTGCCCGTCATGGCCGCAGGCGTGCATCTTGCCGGGAATCTTGGAGGCGTAGGGTACACCCGAAGTCTCCTCGATCGGCAGCGCATCCATGTCGGCGCGCAGGCCGATGGTCTTGCCGGACGTGCTCTTGCGGCCGCGGATCACGCCGACGACGCCGGTGCGGCCGATGCCCGTCACCACCTCGTCGCAGCCGAATTCGCGCAAGCGGTCGGCTACGATGCCGGCGGTACGGTGGACTTCGTAGAGCAATTCCGGATTCTCGTGGAAGTCATGGCGCCAGGCGGCCATTTCATCTGACAAAGCGGCGATGCGGTTGACGATGGGCATGGGAGATCCGTTTCTTGCGTTGTTCGTTTGCGGCTGTAATTCTACGCTGCCCCAAACACGCGCCTGAAGATCGTGTCGACGTGCTTGAAGTGATAGCCGAGGTCGAAGCGTTCTTCGATTTCGGCGTCGCTCAGGTGCTTCTTCACGTCGGGGTCTTTCTTCAGCAGCGTCAGGAAATCCCCTTCGCCGCGCCATACCGGCATGGCGTTGCGCTGCACGTATTTGTAGGCGTCCTCGCGGCTGGCGCCCTTTTGCGTCAGCGCCATCAAAATCCGCTGCGAATGCACGAGGCCGCCGAGGCGGTCGAGATTCTTCTGCATGTTCTCGGGGTAGACCAGCAGTTTTTCGACCAGGCCGGCGAGGCGCATCAGCGCGAAGTCGAGCGTCACGGTGGCGTCCGGCCCGATCATGCGTTCGGCGGACGAGTGCGAGATGTCGCGCTCGTGCCAGAGCACGATGTTCTCCATCGCCGGCATCGCATAGGCGCGCACCATGCGCGACAGACCGGTGAGGTTTTCCGACAGCACCGGGTTGCGCTTGTGCGGCATCGCCGAAGAACCCTTCTGGCCCTCGGAGAAGAACTCTTCGGCTTCCAGTACTTCGGTGCGCTGCAGGTGTCGGATTTCAGTGGCGAGACGCTCGACCGAGGAGGCGATGACCCCAAGCGTTGCAAAATACATCGCGTGGCGGTCGCGCGGGATCACTTGCGTCGAGATCGGCTCCGGCGTCAGTCCCATCGCTTTCGCGACGTGTTCTTCGACGCGCGGATCGATCTGCGCAAACGTGCCGACTGCGCCCGAGATCGCGCAGGTCGAGACTTCCTTGCGGGCGGCGACCAGGCGCTCGCGGGCGCGGGAAAATTCCGCATAGGCGTAAGCGAGCTTGAGGCCGAACGTCACGGGCTCGGCATGGATGCCGTGGGAGCGGCCGATGGTCGGCGTCATCTTGTGTTCGAAAGCGCGCTTCTTCAGCGCTGCCAGCACCTTGTCGATGTCGGCGAGCAGCAGGTCGGCGGCGCGGGTGAGCTGGACGTTGAAGCAGGTGTCGAGCACGTCGGAGGAGGTCATGCCCTGATGAATGAAGCGCGCCTCGGGGCCGACGATCTCGGCCAGATGGGTCGTGAAGGCGAGGACGTCGTGCTTGGTCTCGCGTTCGATCTCGTCGATGCGAGCGATGTCGAAGGTGACGTTACGCGCCTTGTCCCAGACGGTTTTGGCGGCTTCCTTGGGGATGACGCCGAGTTCCGCCTGCGCGTCGGCCGCATGCGCCTCGATCTCGAACCAGATCTTGAAGCGGGTCTGCGGCTCCCAGATGGAGGCCATTTCCGGGCGGGTGTAGCGGGGGATCATCGACGACTCCGGCGAATTGTTTTTTACGCCGTGCTTTAGCAGGGCCGCCCAAATGAGACAAACAAAGCCAGACAAACGCCCGGGAAAAACGGCTGGGATAACCGCCGGGCAAGCTTGGGGCGAGTGCCCGGCGGATGCGGGCGGGCGGAAGGGCCCCAATCACAGAAAACTGAATGACAGATATTGAAATCTGTCAGCGAGACATGCTATATCCTTCTTCGACGCCACGGATAGGGGCGTCATCCGGGTTCGCTGGCACTGAGCCTGGGTACTTGAGAGGACTTGAGCCATGACAATCGAAATCATTAATCTGACGACACAAATCTCCCGCTGGCTGAACGCCCAGGTGGCCCGCCATCTGGAAGCCCAGGCCACCCGTTTGGGACCGTTGAAGAGCTGAACCTTGCAAGGCTCCAGGGGTTACCAAGGCTCCAGGGGTTACAAAGGGATCAAATGACCACCCATTCCATCATTCCGCAGGTGCGCGCATGAACGAAGTCGTGGTTTTGACCCCTGAGCGAATTCTCGAGGTGACCGAGGACGTATTGCGCCGCTACGGGCTGGCCAAGGCCACGGTGGTCGACGTTGCCCGTGCGCTGGATGTCAGCCACGGCAGCGTCTACCGCCATTTCCCCAGCAAGGCGTCGCTACGCCAGGCGGTTGCCAAACGCTGGCTCGACCGCGCCAACGCGCCGCTGCAGAAGATCGCGGAATCCTCCGGACCGGCGCCTGCCAGGCTCGAGAAGTGGCTGCGCACGATGTTCGAGATCAAATACAAGAAGGTTTCGGAAGATCCCGAGATGTTCCAGACCTATTTGACGCTGGCACGCGAGGCCTGCGAGGCGGTGCATGCGCACCGGGAGCGCCTGATCGGCCAGGTCACGGATATCATGTCCGAAGGCGTTAAGCAGGGCGTCTTCCAGATCGCCGACGTCAAGGTGACGGCGCGTGCGCTGTTCGACGCCACCACGCGCTACCATCATCCCGCGCATGCCGACGAATGGCGCGATCCGGAGACGCCGGCCCGCATCGACGCGCTGCTGGCTCTGCTGCTCAAGGGCCTGGAAGCGCCAAAGAAGCGCTGATCCCGCGCGCATCCTTACCTTGTTCCGCCTTCCGCATCATTGCGGGGCGCAAGCCTCCCGTAGTTTGATATCTTTCAAACCATGTGCCTGACGACGGCGCGGAGGAAGATGTGCGTCTTGCGATCTTTGCGGATATCCATGCCAACCGGCAGGCGTTCAGCGCCTGTCTTGCGGCGGCGCGCGCGCGGGGCGCCGAGCGGATCATCTGCCTCGGCGACATCGTCGGCTATGGCGCCGACCCCGAATGGGCGGTCGAGACCGTGATGGACCTCGTCCATGGCGGCGCTATCGCCGTGCGCGGCAATCACGACAACGCGATCGGCACGCCGTCCGAGACCATGAATGCCGCGGCTCAGGCCGCGATCGAGTGGACGCGCGGGCGGCTGAGCGCACCGCAGCGGCGGTTCCTCGCCGAATTGCCGCTGACGCAGCAGGAAGACGATCGCCTCTACGTGCATTCCGAAGCCAGTCATCCTGCGCGATGGCGCTACGTCGAGGGCACCTCGGAAGCCGCCCGAAGTATCGAGGCCACCGAGGCTCACGTTACCTTCTGCGGGCACATCCACCAGCCCGCGCTCTATTCGATGTCCTCGGCGGCGAAGATGACGAGCTTCGTCCCGACCTCTGATGTCCCGGTGCAACTGCTGGGGGGCCGGCGCTGGCTGGCCGTAATCGGCTCGGTCGGGCAGCCGCGCGACGGCAATCCGGCGGCGGCGTTTGCGATGCTCGATACCGCGACGCGCGAGATCACCTATTGCCGGGTGCCCTACGACGTCGAGACTGCGGCGGACCGGATCCGCGCCAACGGCTTGCCGCGCTGGCTGGCCGATCGCCTGCTTGAGGGGCGGTGAGCAATGGCGAAGCCTTCGATCGAGCCGGGCGCCGAACTCGACGGTATCACCATCGACCGGACGCTCGACGAAGAGGGCAACAACAAGCACATCGCCCGGCTGGTCGCGCTGCGGCACTGGGCCTCGCCATTAAAACTCGACGAGAGCCGGCTCACCGTGCATGTGCTGGAAGCGATCGATCCGGCATCCGCGATTCTGGAATTTACCGCAGTCAATCAGGTCGACCATATCGTCATCGGCGCGCGGCAGAATTCGATGATGCGGACGTTTCTGGGCAGCGTCTCGGCCAAGGTGGCGACCGAGGCGGCAGAGCAGGAAGAAAAAAGCGGCGGCAAGCCGAAGGCGATCGAGGCTTAAGGGTTCATCTGAAGCGCTGGACGTGATCGATCAGCGCGCGCAGTTTCGGGGCCGTGTTGCGGCGACTTGGGTAATACAAATAGAAGCCGGCGAAGCGCGGGCAATATTCTTCCAGGATAGACACGAGTTCGCCGCGCTCGATCGAGGGGCGAAAGCTCGCTTCCATGCCAAAGGTGATGCCATAGCCGGTGACGGCGAGCTTGATCATCAGCGCCATGTCGTTGGTCGTGATCTCGGGCGCGACGGCGACGCTGAACTCCTTGCCGTGCTCGGCGAATTCCCAGCGATAGGGTGCGACCCTGGGCGCGGGGCGCCAGCCGATGCAGCGATGACCTGCAAGCTCGCTTGGATGTGACGGCACTCCGAACCGGTCGCGGTAGGCCGGGGCGCAAACCGCAAGCTGGCGCTCGTCGCCCGCGACGGACACCGCGATCATGTCCTGCTCGATCACTTCGCCGAGTCTGACGCCGGCGTCATATCCCTCGGCGACGACATCGAATTCCTCGTCGGTCACGGTGATGTCGATCTGGATTTCCGGATTGGCCTCGGCAAACGTCGCCAGGAACGGGCCTGCGAGAAAGCGCTCCGCGATCGATGAGACGGCCAGCCGCAGCTGCCCGCGCGGCAGCCCGCGCAGGTTCCCGGTGGTCTCGATGGCCGCGCGCATCTCTGCAATCGCGGGCGCCGTCTCGGCAAAGAGGCGTTCGCCGGCCTCGGTCAGGCTGACGCTGCGCGTCGTGCGCTGCACCAGTGCAATGCCAAGCGTCTCTTCCAGCCGCCGGATGGTCTGGCTGACCGCCGAGCGCGTGACCCCCAGGTGGTCGGCCGCCGCGCGAAAACTCCGCTCCTCGGCCACGAGGGCGAAGACGGCCAGCGCATTGAGGTCCGGTTCCATTGATTAGATTTTCTTTCCATATTGGGAAGAAATGGTCGTCTTCCGTCGACAATGGGCCAGATCTATCTTCCTGGCAACCGCTCAAGGACGGCTCGCAAATCAGCCAGGAAAGAGACCAGATATGTCGCTGAACAAAGTCATCCTCGTTACGGGCGCTTCCAGCGGCATCGGCGCCGCCATCGCCCGGGAGGTCGGCGCCGCCGGCGCCAAGGTCATGCTCGGTGCGCGCCGCTTCGACCGGCTGGACGCGCTCGCGGAGGAAATCAGGGCCAGCGGCGGAGAGGCGATGCCGCGCCGCGTCGACGTCACCGACCGCGCCGATGTCGCGGCGTTTGCGGAAGGCGCGCGGCAGGCCTGGGGCCGCGTCGACGTCATCGTCAACAATGCCGGCGTCATGCCGCTTTCGTTGATGGCCTCGATGAAGGTCGATGAGTGGGACCGCATGGTCGACGTCAACATCAAGGGCGTGCTGCACGGCATTGCCGCGGTGCTGCCGGAGATGACCGCCCGGGGCTCCGGCCATGTCGTCAACGTCGCTTCGATCGGCGCGCTTTCGGTTGTCCCAACCGCTGCGGTCTATTGCGCGACCAAATATGCGGTGCGCGCGATCTCGGATGGATTGCGGCAGGAACACGACAACATTCGCATCACCTGCATCCATCCCGGTGTGGTCGAGAGCGAGCTTGCCGACACAATCACCGATCAGATAGCGGCGGAAGCGATGAAGACCTACCGCGCCATTGCGCTGCAACCCGATGCGATCGCTCGCGCCGTCCGCTTCGCCATCGAACAGCCCGACGACGTCGACGTGAACGAGATCGTCATCCGGCCGACAGCCTGCAAATAAGGAGGCAGAAATGGGTTTTCGTTTTCACCGTTCGTACAGAGCAATCGCTGTAGCGGTTATGCTCGGTGGGATTCCGGCGGCGGCCAACTCGCAGACAACAGAAGAGCGCCTGCAACGCGGGGACGCTGTCGTGCGAAGCCTCAACAACGGGCAGCCGCAGCCCACCCTGGAGCGCATGCGGCGGGAGTTTCCATTCCTGGCCGAAGCCACCCAGGGCTATGCGCTGGGCGATGTCTGGTCCCGACCGGGCCTCGACAACCGTACGCGCCAGCTTGCCGCCGTCGCCGCATTTGCGGCAATCGGAGAGGTGGTCTTCATGAAGGTCCATGCCGGCTATGCGCTCAATGTCGGCGTCTCCGAGGATGAGTTGAAGGAAGTCATCTACATGGTGACAGTTCCGGCTGGCTTCCCTCGGGCAATTTCGGCGTCGCAAGCGCTGTCCGAGCTGTTCGCCGCGCGTCGTGCAACGCCAGGCAGGCAACCCTGAGGAGGCCAGCCCATGAAGCATCCATTGATATTTGCGGCTGTCACGCTTCTCGCGGGCGCGGCTGCCTTGCCCGTAAAGAAAGGTCTCGCTCAGATGAACTCCGATCGGAAATCTGCCGCCCAGCCGGCACAAAACCATTCCTACGCCGGCATGTGGGTCACGGCCGACGGCACCATCCGCCACAACCTGCTCCCGAACGGCCGCTACGACGAAGCGCGCGGCAATCGCGAGAGCGCCTACCAGGGACGCTATGAGATCCGCGGCAATCACATCGACTATTGGGATGACACCGGTTTCACCGCCGATGGCGACTTCATCGACGGCGTGCTGTATCACGGCGGCATGATCTTGCGTCGGAAGGAATAGCCGCGCCCGACGCACAAGCAGCCTTGCGTCAGGCGGCGCGAACCTGATCGATCGGGCGCTTCGCGTCACGTGGCGGCTTGGTGTCGCGATCCTGCCAGACGTCGAAGAACTGGATGATTTCGCGGCAGGGTTCGCAACGGAACATGTTGCGCGACGACGCCGACTTCGACATCTCATTCAGACAGTTCGGGCAAAGCGGATTCATAGCGGTCTCGAAATTCTGATGCTGTAATATTCGGCGGCAGCGACAGTTCCCACGCACGGCGCAATAAAATGCGAACAGGCCGGCTTCAATTTGGGGAACGGTGTTTAGCGGCGATCCTGTAACCGCGTCCGGCTTTCCAATTCGTAAAGATCGGACCGGGAACCGCTATCGAGCCGGTTCATCGTCGGCCGGCGCCACTCGTATCGGCTGAAGAAGAATTCGAGATCAGGACGAACACACCGCGCGAGGCGCTTGCGCCTCATCGATCGCCTCGCGACCGCGCTTTCCATCAACTCACTTGCGGGCGCGAGCGCGAGCGTATGCTCTCTTCCTGGTTCCTGGTTCCGCCGCCAGCAGGCAAACGGTGACGGCTGCATTGAACGCAAGCCACAGCGCCACACCAGTCCAGACCCATGTCATCGTCATCGTGCCGCACTCCCAAAAATCCGGGAAGCGCGTTGTGCTCGATTTGCCGTTCTCCGTGAAGACCGGACTTCTACGGTAGGTCGCACGAAGTCTATGCATGCGGCGGCGCAACATGAATTGTTGCAGATGCGGTGCTTACCTGCGTGGCGGCATCATTCGCGGGCCTCGGATTGTCGACGTCAGTCTACGCGCCTGATTCACTCGAGTGTCTGCACAGGCGGCGGTGTCGTTGCCACAGGCGCTGGTGCCGTTGCCGCAGGCGCCGATGTCGTTGCCGCAGGTGGCGATGGCCTGCTTGGCGTCGCAGGACTTACATCGTTCCTGGTCGTCGCGACACGCGCGTCTTTTTCGACGCGAGCGGCGGCCGGTCTGGTTCCAGCGCTACCGACAGCTTCCGCTCTCGCGCCACGCACGCGCTCTTTCGAGGCCTGCCGGCGCTGTCGCGGCGGGCCTGACCTTTCAATTCCCCAGGACCGCGCGATCGCAGGTCCCGCCGAATAGCCGATGAAGGCGCCGGCGACCGCGCCGATCGGTCCCAGCACCACCGCGCCCGATACCGCACCCAGTGCGGCGTCACTGGCCCGGTGCTGCGCAAAGGCTACGGACGGCGCAAGCATCAGGATGATGGCAGCTGCGGTGAGGGCTTTGGTCATGGCGTGGTTCCGTCGAATATCAGGGTTCGACGGTGTTACGGCTTTATGGCCAGACCATGAAGCTTCGTGGCCAGACGATGAAGCTTAAAGGTCAAGACGATGACACCTCGGGTTCCATCAGCCGCGAGCGGAACCCTGACAGAAACTCGCTAGTCGCGCTGCGTAGTCCCGGCGCGCGCGCGTTCGAGAATATCCCGCACCGCCGCGGGATTTCGAATGCAACGAAACCCGTAGCGGCCGGTGTAGTCGGTATCGGGCGACCGGGTCGAAATACCTGATGCGAAATTCAGGTGGCCTGCGCCGCGGCCAATGTCGAGGATTTCGAACGTCGCGTCCATGTCCTCGAACGAAGTGCCCCTGACGGTCGGTTTGCCCCAGGCCGTGCGCAAAATCAGCGCGCGGCGATTGGTGATCACGCATAGCGTCTGCCAATCGTACAGCAGCATCACCAGGGGTGCTGCGATCATCATGGCGCCGAACAGCAGAAGAAACATCGCTGCCTGATCGATCCAGCCTCTGGAGATCGCAATCGCGGTGAGAGCCAGCCACGGAAATCCGATCCACCACAGAAACCGCCACATCAGCATGTTGGCGACAGCGTCGGGCTGTTCCTGCCAGAGCACGCGCTCGCCGTGCTGCAGCGCCTGGGCAAGCAGCCGCCGCAGCTTCGCGGAAAACAGCGTCGATCGAATTTCATCCAAGCTCATGCCCGTTGGTCGCTTGCGCTGCAAGAATGGTTCGGATCGCAGCGTTGGATGGCGCGGATGTTGGGGATGGCGTAATATGCCGCGTGGGGCTTCTGCTACCGGTGAAGGAGGATTTCCATGTATGCCGCCATTCGTCAGGGCAAGGCTAAGACCGGCATGGCCGAAGAACTGGCACGCAGGATCAAGGAAGGTGCGATTCCGATCATCAGCGATGTCGAAGGTTTCATGGCCTACTACGTGGTGTATGCGCCCGACGACACCGTGACCGCGATCAGCATCTTCAACAATTACGCAGGCGCCGAGGAGTCGAACCGGCGCGGGATCGCCTGGATCGAGCAGAACCTGACGCCGTTGCTCACGGGACCGGCGACGGCGGTTGCCGGCCCGGTGATTGTTCATACGCTGGCTTGAGGATTGGCCGCTTTCAAGGACGAGAACGCTCCAGGGCGTGTTCAAAAACCGCGCCTTCATCGGGCTTGCATCAACCCGGCCGCGTCCGGTCGCCGTTTCAGCGCGATCGGCTGGAATATTGCTTTGCCATTTGGCATGATCCGGCATTCGTTCAATCTCAAGTGGTCCAATGAAAATTCCGACTGAGGCTATCAAGAAAGAGCTTGCGCCGGGGGAACGTGTGCTGTGGAGCGGATTACCCGTGCGGGGCCTGCGCTTTGAAAGCGCGGACCTGTCAAAGTCGGGGTTCGGGCTGATCTTTTTCAGCTTTTCCGTCTTCTGGGTTCATGGAGCCTGGAGCCAATCGTCCGCCTCCAGTTCGGCGCAGAATACGCTCTTCCCCTTATTCGGTGTCCCGTTCGTGCTGGTCGGATTTTATTTGCTCGTCGGACATTTCTTCTGGAGCGCGCTTTGCCGGAAACATACCGAATACGCGGTCACGAACCAGCGCGTGATCGTGCGTTCGGGCATCTTCAGCACGACGACCAAATCGATTGAGTATCGCAAGATCCCGACGCTCACCTTGACGGAAAAATCCGACGCGAGCGGGACGATCCAGTTTGGTGAAACCAAAGCCGATCATTCCGGGGACGGGGTGAGCTACACGGCGACCAAAATGGAGGCCGTGCCCGATGTGCGAGTGGTGTACGACATCATCCGCAAGGCGTCGTCGACGCCGGCCTGACAAATTTACACGGCTTCGCCGCGCGCCATCGCCGCCGCATTGCGGATCGCTGATATGTTGGTCTTGTAGGCCTCCACGGTGCCGCCCTTGAACACCGCGGAGCCCGCCACCAGCGCGTTGGCGCCGGCGGCGGCGAGTTCGCCCGCGACGTCGGGGCCGACGCCGCCGTCTACCTCGATATCGATCGGACGGCCTGCGGTCATCGCCCTGATGTCGCGCACCTTGCCGAGCGCCGAGCGGATGAAGGCCTGGCCGCCGAAGCCGGGATTGACCGACATTACAAGCACGAGGTCGATCAGGTCGATGACGTATTCGATCGCGCTGACCGGCGTGCCCGGATTGAGCGAAACGCCGGCCTTCTTGCCGAGCGCGCGGATCGCCTGCAGCGAGCGATGCAGATGCGGACCGGCCTCGGCGTGGACGGTGATCTGATCGCAGCCGGCCTTGGCGAAGGCTTCGAGATAGGGATCGCACGGCGCGATCATCAAATGCGCATCGAAGATCTTCCTGGTATGCGGGCGCATCGCCTTGATGACGTCGGGGCCGTAGGAAATGTTCGGCACGAAGTGCCCGTCCATCACGTCGAGATGGATCCAGTCGGCGCCGGCGGTGTCCACCGCGCGGACTTCCTCGCCCAGCTTGGAGAAATCCGACGCGAGGATCGACGGGGCGATGACGAGCGGACGCGACGCAAATTGCTGGGACATGTGCGCTCCCGGTGCACAAGGGACGGATTGGCTCCGCGTATCATGCAGGACGGCCGGGAGCAATGCGGCTGCAAACGACTCCAGTCGGGCGGTAAAATCTGCCGCGGCGGGCAGCTATTGCCGGTCATGTTCCCGCCCTGGCGGGGCGGTGGAGCGCGAGAAGCCGCAATTTTATTGGGTTTCTTGCTGTGGCACGGCGCTTGCTGAGAAACCGGCATGGACGTAGGGCCGCTCTGAGCGGCGTTGTTGGGGTTCTGTCATGTTGCTTGCTCTTGGTGCCGCGTCATCGGCGATCGATGCCCTGCAGGCGCTGACGTCCTCGAAGTCATCGTCCGCAAAAGCCACCGGAACGAGCAAGGCTAGCCTGTTCGACTCTTTCGCGAATACCTCGGCCTCGACCGGCTCGAACAGCAGCGCCCGAGGTAACGGCGGTTCGCAGATCTCGCCGGCAACCATGAGCGCGCTGCTGGCTGCGCAAAGCCAGTCCTCGACAGGATCGACGTCAGAAGCGTCCACGAGCCGCTCGGATGCGCTCAAGAGCCTGTTCTCGCAGATCGACGGCAACGGCGACGGCAAGATCACCAAATCGGAATTCAACGATGCGCTTGGCGCGGGCGGCACCAATCTGGATAATGCCGGCAGCGTCTTCGGCAAGCTCGACAAGGACGGCGACGGCTCGGTCAGCCTCGGCGAACTGGCATCGGCGCTGAAGGGCGGCAAGGGCCGCCACCACCATCACGAAGCCAGCGGTTCCGGCGAGAACGGATCGAATTCCGATCCCCTGATGCAGGCGCTGCAGGGCGCCTCCAGCACGTCCGTCACCAACAGCGACGGTTCGGTGACGACATCGCTGACCTATGCGGACGGTTCCAAGGTCACGATGACGTCGGCCGCATCGGCGAGCGCTTCGAGCGCCGCAACATCGTCGTATAATATCATCGAGAAGATGATCCAGCGTCAGGCCCAGGCGATTTCAGCCTCGGCCACGGCATCGCTGTCGCTGAGCGCCTGATCTTTTTTGTTTGACGCGTTTTCTTCACGCGAACGGGCTCCACTTCGCTTGAAAACGCTCTAAGAGACCCGGCGACGCTTCGGTAGTCGCGACCTAGCCGAAGCGATCCCCCCACGCCGGTAGCGCGCCCAGAAAGGGCAGCGCGGTCGCCTGATGGACGCCGCGCGCAATCGCGCGGGCAACCACATTGGCCGCCACCATCCCGAGTTCGGTGAGGCCATGCCGCGGATCGACCGGCTTCTTGCCGGTCGCCGCCGCAAACACCACGTCGCCGTCGGTTGGCGCATGCACGGGATAGATCGCGCGTGCCATGCCGGTCTGCGCGATCATCGCGAGGCGCTTGGCCTGCGCCTTCGTCAGCACCGCATCGGTGACGACGACGACCAGCGTGGTGTTTTCGCCGGAGATCGGTTCCGGGGCACCCTTGAGCCGCGCCTTCAGCATGTCTTTCGTGAATGACGGCGGCAGTCCGCGTCCGCCATACTCGTCGCCGATTTCGAACGGCGCCGCCCAGAACCACGGCCCGTCGCCGACCGTCACGCTGCCGACGGCGTTGACCACCGCAAGCGCCGCCACCATGACGCCATCTTCGGTTTGCGCGGAGGCCGAACCAAGGCCGCCCTTGAAATTGGCGGTGGTGGCGCCAAGGCCGGCGCCGACGCTGCCGAGCGCGAAATCGGTGCCCGCCGCGCAGGCGGCGGCATAGCCGAGATCGCGATAGGGCGGGAAACGTCCCCAGGCCTTGTTGCCGCCGTTGAGAAGATCGAAGCAGATCGCACCGGGCACGATCGGAATAACCGCTTCACGGATCCGCAGGCCGCGCCCCTGTTCGGCGAGCCAGGCCTGTACGCCGCCCGCGGCATCCAGCCCAAGCGCCGAACCGCCGGAGAGCGTAATCGCGTCGACGGCCTCGACCGTGGCTTCAGGCTTGAGCAGGGCTTCATCGCGGGTGCCGGGGCCGCCGCCGCGGACATCGATCGACGCGGTCGCGGGGGTATCGAAAATGATCGCGGTCACGCCGGATGCGACGGAAGCGTCTTCGGCGTGGCCGACGCGGACGCCGGAGATGTCGGTGAGAAGGTTTTTCAAGATGCCGGTCCGTTCAAGTCCGCCCCGATTGCGGCCATCGATATCTTTTCATCCTCGCCGATATATCGGCCGTCAACAAGGCTTCAACTGCCAAGCGCCAATCTGAACATCCTGGCGAGTTCGGACTTGCGGTACGGCTTGGCGAGCAGCAGCACGCCGGAATCGAGGCGGCCGTGGTGAACGATGGCGTTCTCGGTATACCCTGAGGTGTACAGCGTCTTCAGCGACGGGCGCCGTTTCAGCGCTTCGTCGACCAGCTGGCGGCCATTCATCATGCCGGGCATGATGACGTCGGTGAAGAGCAAATGCAGGGTCGGGGCGGTATCGATGATCTGCAGGGCCTCGCTGGCATTGGCCGCCTCGAGCGTGGTGTAGCCGAGGCTTTCGATCTGCGTCATCACGTAACGGCGCACCAGCGAATCGTCTTCGACGACGAGAACGGTCTCGGTGCCGCCCTCGACATTGGCTGATATCGCGGCTTCGGCGGCGGTCTGGTTCAATCCCGTGGCGCGCGGCAGGTACATCTTGACAGACGTGCCGTGGCCTTCCTCGCTGTAGATCTTGATATGGCCACCCGACTGCTTGACGAAACCGAACACCATGCTGAGCCCGAGGCCAGTGCCCTTGCCGACCTCCTTGGTGGTGAAGAAGGGATCGAACACCCGCTCGATCAGCGCTGCGGGGATTCCGGTGCCGGTATCGCTCACCGCGACCATCACATAATGGCCGGGCACGACGTCGCTGTGCATACCGGCGTAGTTCTCGTCGAGATAGATGTTGCCGGTCTCGAGCGCGAGCTTGCCGCCATTGGGCATGGCGTCGCGCGCGTTGAGGGCAAGGTTGAGCACCGCCGTCGAGAGCTGGTTCGGATCGACCAGGGCCGTCCATGCATCCTCGGCCAGCAGCGGCGTGATCTCGACGTTCTCGCCGAGCGTCGGATGCAGCAGTTTGGCGGCCTCCAGCACCAGCCCATTGACGTCGACTTCGACGGGCTGCAGCGGCTGCTTGCGGGCAAAGGCAAGCAGATGCTTGGTCAGGTTGGCGCCGCGTTCGGCGGCTTCGTCGATCAATTTGGTAATGGCGACGAGTTCGGGCTTGTCGGCAACCGATTCCTCCAGGATTCCGATGGTCCCGGTGATCACGGTCAGGATGTTGTTGAAGTCGTGCGCGACGCCGCCGGTCAGCTGGCCGATCGCGTCCATCTTCTGGATGTGCCGCAACTGGGCTTCCGCCGCCTGCTTCTCGGTGAGGTCGCGGCCGATGAAGAAATGCCGTCTCACCGGCTCCGACCAGGTGCCGGTCCAGTTCAATGTGACGGACTGTCCGTCCTTGTGGACGTAACGGGTCTCGAAGTTTCGCATTTCATTTCCGCGGCGCGCGGCACGCATCTCTGCGCGCGTGCTCTCGAGATCGTCGGGATGAATGAATAGCAGGGCGCTCTGGCCGGCCATTTCCGAAGGGTCATAACCAAGGATGACTTTGGCGCTCGGACTGACCTGGATGAGATTCCCTTTGCTATCGGATACCAGGATGAGGTCATGCGAGGTCTCGAAGATGCGCTGCCGCTCTTCGATCTCCTGATTGAGCGCCTTCTCTGTTCGCTTGTTTTCGGTGATGTCGCGCGCGATCATGGAGGCGCCGACAATTTCGCCCGAGGCCGACCGGATCGGCGAGATGCTCAGCAGGACATCCACGTTGCGGCCGTCCTTGTGCAAGCGCACCGTTTCGTAGTCTTCCATCCTCTCGCCGCGGCCGACCTGTTCGAGGATGTTGCCAACCTCGGCGCGGCGATCCGGTGGAACAATGATGTCGATGCGCCTGCCGACGGCTTCGATTGAAGTGAAGCCGAACAAGCGTTCGGCAGCGCGATTCCAGGCGGTGATGATGCCGTCGAGCGATTTGGTGATGATGGCGTCGTTGGAGGATTCCACGACCGCGCTGAAAAGGCGTTCGCGCTCGGTGTGGAGGCTGCGCTCGGAAGCGGCCTGGCGACGCAGCTTTTCGAGCAGCCGCGCCAACTGGCCTTGCAGGGACATATTGTCGATCAACAGCACTGCGAGGACGAAACTGGCCGCACAAAGTCCGTAGAGCCGGCCGGCATAAAAGCCCAGATCGAACCTGGCCGCGTTGAGAATTCCGGACAGTGCGATGTCGTACATCCAGGCACACATCACGACCATCAGCCAGACGTCGAGCACGGAATGCGGTCGCCGGTGCCACAGGATCAGCAGCGCCGCGAAGCTGAGAAGCACTTCCGCCGACAGGGTACCGATCAGCGTGTAGGTGAAATGTCCGCCACGGATCATGACAGGCAGCAGGTCATGTCTGGCGGTGACGAACCAGGCAGCAAAGGATATCGCCGCCGCGACCGCGATGATGCTGCCCAGGATCGCCCGTACCTCGGATCCCGGGATTTTCGGGCCGCCATCCTTGTCCTTCAGGAACGCATAGCCGAGCACGAGAGCCGGAAATACGATGTGCCAGATCTGGTAAAGCCAGGCGGTTGTCTGCGGGCCGGCATTGAGCAGCCCGGTCGGAGCAAACACACCTGGAAAGCTCAGGCCGTGGACGATCGCAGCGGCCGCGGTGAACAAATATCCGCTTGCGAGCAGCAGCAGCGCCCGCGAGCGCAGAATCGTGAACTGCGAAAACAGCAGAATGGCGGTGATGAGATCGTTGATCGCAAGCGCGGATTGATAACTAGGAATGAAAGCCGGCACCGGGGTCAGTGGCACCCTGGCATAAACCGCAGCGATGACGAACAGAATCGACGAGACCGCGACGACGGCGAGTGCCCGCGCGCGATCACGGCTGCTCGCCGGCAGGGTCGATAGAAAGATGTTGCGTTCGTCAGCCGTCAGCATCGTTGTCCCTGGCAAACTGGCATCGAACGCGCCATCGGACCAGCACCAAATGCGCGAACATTAACCTATCCACTGAAGTGGCGTATCTAGCCGATAGGCGGATATCGATCGGGAGGACTAACAGACTAAAAACAGCAGGCGACGCGGAGCTGCTCAGGGGCCGAAATGGGCACGCCAGGTCTACAATGAGGTCGGGCCGGATGGAATCAACCCAAGGCTACATACTACCCATTCAATTCATGGCCGGAAAGACAGGTCCCGGGTAACCGGCCCTTTACCCAAACGCTGAATATTCTACCCGGCACTGCGTCTTCGTCGGGCACTTTTATCATAGGCTATCTGCGCGGCCGTTCGGGAATTTTTTTCATGCCCCGTGTTCTTGTGATCGACGACCAGTCCGACGTGCGCACGATGATCTCGATCGTGCTGCGGATCAACCAATTCGAAATCGTCGAGGCCGCCACCGCCGAAGCGGGATTGAAGGCATTCGAAGCTGAGGATTTCGACCTCGCGATCGTCGATATCTTCCTGCAAGGTTCGAACGGCTCCGATGTGATCGCGACGATGCGCGAGCGGGTGCCCGACCTGCCTGTCGTCGCGATATCCGGCATGACGGCGCTCGACTTCCTGTCGAAATCACCTGAACTGGCTGGCGTGGTCTGCCTGCAAAAGCCGTTTCGTCCGACCGACCTGATCCGCGCGATCGAAGCGGCCCGGGAAGCGATGCGGCCATCGGCGGGCGCCGTTGCCGGGGCGGCGACGCGGTAATCCGCCCGTCAGCCGTTACGGCCGGGCCGACTGTCCAACGCGCCGGCTGCCGGCTTCACCCGCCACGGTTTCCCGAGGTGGAGCCGGATCGGGCGCGGTCTGGCGCGTCAGCGGAACCAGGAGCCGGCAAACGAGACCTTCGGGGCGCCAATCGAATTCGGCCTTTCCGCCGAGCTGCGACTCGATGCTTGCGATAACGCTCCGTGTGCCAAATCCCCTTGATATCGGTTTTTCGACCACAGGCCCGCCGGTCTCCATCCAGACGAGGTCGAGAAGCCCCGACTCGAGTTCCCACTTCACCGATAGCCGGCCCGTCAACGCCGACAGCGCGCCATATTTGGCCGAATTGGTGACGAGCTCGTGCAGCGCCAAGGCCACTGTCTGTGCGGTCGCCGGTTGCAGCTGCACCTCGGCGCCGCGCAATGCGATCTGATCGCCCATCGAATATGGCGCCAGCTCTTCGTCGATCAGCTTGCCTATTTCGGCGCCTTGCCAGCTCGACAGTGAAAGCACGGTGTGAACCCGTGCGAGCGCGGTGATGCGCCCTTCGACCGAGCGGATGTAGCTCTTGACGTTTTCGCCGCGCGTCAGCCGAACGATCGACTGCGCCAGCGCCAGCGCGTTCTTGGCGCGGTGGTCGACTTCGCGGGCGAGCAGGGTCTGGCGCTCTTCGGCCTGCTTGCGTTCGGTGATGTCGACCGTCACGCCGCTGACGCGGATGACGCGGCCGTCCTTGTCGGTGCTCGCTGCGGCTGTTCCCGCGCACCAGCGCACTTCGCCATCGGGGCGGATGATGCGAAATTCCGCTTCGTAGGATTTCGCGCCTCGGGCGAAACTCGCCCACGCATCGTGCAGTTCCAGGACGTCGTCCGGATGGATCAGGGCCTGAATATTGGCCGGTGTCAGCTCAATGCTGCCGGGATCTACGCCGAGAATTTGATATTGGCCCTCGTCCCACATCCAGTCGCCATTGACCCAGTCCCAGTCCCACGACCCCATCTTTCCCGCGGCGATCGCCAGGCTCCGGCGCTGCTCGCTTTCCAACAGCCGCGCATGGGATTCTTCCAGTTCGGCGGTGCGGGCCCGAACCCGGTCCTCGAGCTCGACGTTGAGCCGCTCCAGCTGACGGGTCTTGCGATAGAGTTCGGCGAACACCTTGATTTTGGCGCGCAACACTTCAGGCACCACCGGCACCGGAACGTAGTCGACCGCGCCCATCTCGTAGCCGCGCAGCCGGTCCAGATCGCTGACCTGGATCGCGGAGATGAAGATCATCGCGGTCTTCTGGAAACGGGGATGCTCGCGGATCATCGCGGCAAGCTCGAAACCGTCCAGTTCCGGCATGCAAACGTCGACCAGGATGATGGCGACGTCGTTCTTCAGCAGGAACTCGAGCGCCTCGCGCCCCGAGGCCGCCGAGACCAGGTTCTCTCCAAGCTCCTTCAGAATGACCTCATAGGCGAGCAGCTTTGCCGGCTGATCGTCCACCAGAAGTATGTTTACTTTCTCTTGGTCCATCATCTGCGCGCCGATCAACGGTGGAGCCACATACGGATGGCAAGGAGCAACTGCTCGGTGTTGACTGGTTTTGCCAGATAGTCCGACGCTCCGGCCTCGAGGCATTTCTCGCGGTCGCCCTTCATCGCTTTTGCGGTCAGCGCGATGATGGGCAGGCGGCCAAACGACGGGTTTTGCCTGATCACCCCGATGGTCTGGTAGCCGTCCATCTGCGGCATCATGATATCCATCAGCACGATCGCTATCTTGGGATTGGATTCGACCAGCGCAATGGCCTCATGGCCGGTGGTCGCCGTCAGCACCTTCATGCCGCGCCGTTCCAGCACGCTCGACAGCGCGAAGATGTTCCGGGCGTCGTCGTCCACCAGAAGCGCGGTCTTGCCAACGAGATCCTCATCGGAACTATTGAGTTTCTCCAGCATCCTCTGCTTTTCGACCGGCAATTCCGTGATCACACGGTGCAAAAACAGCGACGTTTCGTCGAGCAGGCGTTCCGGCGATTCCACGCCCTTGACCACGATGCTGCGGGCCATGGTGTGGAGTTCCGCGTCTTCCTCGGCGGAAAGTTCCCGCCCGGTGAACACCACCACCGGCACATTCGACAGCGCCTCGTCGTTGCGGATCTGGTCGAGTACCTCGAAACCGCTCATGTCCGGTAGCCGCAGATCCAGCACGACGCAGTCGCAGGGGTTGTCGCGCAGGGTCGAGAGGGCGCCGGCGCCGGTATCGCTGGTGAGGATCTCGATATCTACGTGATCGAGCAGGGCCTTGATGCTCATCTGCTCGGCGGCGTTGTCTTCCACAATCAGAAGACGCTTGCGCCGCGGCTTGGCGTATTCCTTGATCTGGGACAGTGCGGCGCTGACGCCTTCGGTGGTGGTCGGCTTGTTGACGAAGGAAAACGCGCCGCGTGCCAGCGCGTGCTGGCGATCCTCGTCGAGCGTGATGATCTGCACCGGAATGTGCCGGGTCAGCGGATTATGCTTGAGCTGGCTCAGCACGGTCCAGCCCAGCATGTCCGGCAGGAACACGTCGAGCGACACCGCCGTGGGCTGGAACTGCTTGGCGAGCTCAAGCGCCTCGGCGCCGCGATTGGCGACCAGGACCTTGAAGCCCTTGTCGCGGGCGAGATCGATCAGCACCCGCGCGTAGTGCGGATCGTCCTCGACGATCAGAAGGATGGTGTCGCCGGCCTCGAGATTGAGCCGGTCATCCGGCAGCTGCTCGATCACCCGCTCCTGGGTCGCGGCAACCTGCAGCGCCGGCGCGGTCAGATAGGGCGACGGGGCAGGGGTGCGCGGCGCGACGGTGGGCCCGGAATATTTCAAGGGCAGATACAGGATGAAGGTGCTGCCCTTGCCGGGCGCGCTGCGCAGATGGATCTCGCCTCCGAGCAGGCTTGCAAGTTCGCGGCTGATGGCGAGGCCGAGGCCCGTGCCGCCATATTTCCGGCTGGTGCCGGCATCGGCCTGCTGGAACGCCTCGAAGATCAGCTTCTGCTTTTCCGGCGGGATGCCGATGCCGGTGTCGGTGACCTCGAAGGCCACGACCGCGGGGGCATGGTTCAGGATCGGGTGCTCCGCGCTCCATCCGCCGACGGCTGCGGACACGGTCAGCCGCACACCGCCTTCGGCGGTGAACTTGAACGCGTTCGACAGCAGATTCTTCAGCACCTGCTGCAGGCGTTTGGAGTCGGTCACCATGCTGCGGGCGAGGTTCTCGTCGACGCTGATGTTGAACGAGAGCTGTCGGTTGTCGGCTTCGTGCCTGAACGGCCGGCCGACGGTTTCCAAAAGGTTCGAGGTCAGGATTTCCTCGGCATCGACCGTCACCGTTCCGGATTCGATCTTGGACAGGTCGAGGATGTCGCTGATCAGGTTGAGCAGGTCGGTGCCGGCGCCGTGGATGGTGCGGGCGAACTCGACCTGCTTGGCCGACAGATTGCCGTCGGGGTTTTCGGTGAGCTGCTGGCCGAGGATCAGGATGCTGTTGAGCGGCGTGCGCAGCTCGTGCGACATGTTGGCGAGGAATTCGGACTTGTACTTCGAGGTCAGCGAAAGCTCGGTCGCCTTCTCCTCGAGCGCGCGCCGCGCCTGTTCGATTTCCTGGTTCTTTCTTTCCACCTCGACGTTGCGTTCGGCGAGCTGCTGGGCCTTCTGCTCGAGCTGTTCGTTGGTCTGCTGCAGTTCCTTCTGTTGGGTCTGCAATTCGCCGGCGAGCTGCTGCGACTGCTTCAACAGGCCTTCGGTCTGCATCGTGGCCTCGATCGAATTGAGCACGATGCCGATGGAGTCGGTGAGCTGTTCGAGGAAGGTCATCTGCGAGGTCGTGAACGAGCTGATCGATCCGAGTTCGATGACGGCCTTCACCTGGCTTTCGAACAGCACCGGAAGCACGACGAGATTTCGCGGGACCACGCGAAGAAGGGCGGAGTTGATCGGGGTGGCGTCGGCGGGAATGTCGGAAAGAATGCGCTGGCGCTTGTCCATCGCAGCTTGCCCGACCAGCCCTTGGCCGAACTGCACGACCTCCTTGTGCGGGCTGGCGCCGTCGCCGGCATAGGCCGAGAGCAGGCGCAGCTGCGGATTTTCCTCGTTCTCGACCTGGTAGATGACGCCCATATGGGCGTTCACCAGCGGCGTCAGTTCGGTAAGCAGCAGCCGGCCGACCGTGGTGAGATCGCGCTGGCCCTGCAGCATGTTGGTGAATTTGGCGAGGTTGGTCTTCAGCCAGTCCTGTTCCGAGTTCACGTCCGTGGTCAGGCGGAGAGTGCCGATCATGGTGTTGATGTTGTCTTTGAGTTCGGCGAGTTCGCCGCGTGCGTCGACCTGGATCGAGCGGGTAAGGTCGCCTTTTGTCACCGCGGTCGCGACCTCGGCGATGGCGCGCACCTGCGAGGTCAGATTGGCGGCCAGCAGGTTGACGTTGCCGGTAAGGTCCTTCCAGGTGCCGGCAGCGCCGGGCACGTTGGCCTGGCCGCCGAGCCTTCCTTCGACGCCGACTTCGCGCGCCACCGAGGTGACCTGATCGGCGAAGGTCGCCAGCGTCTCGGTCATGTTGTTGATGGTATCGGCGAGCGCGGCGACTTCGCCCTTCGATTTCACCGTCAGGTCCTGCTTCAAATCGCCGTTGGCGACCGCGGTCACCACCTTGACGATGCCGCGGACCTGTTCGGTCAAATTGGCCGCCATGAAGTTGACGGTGTCGGTGAGGTCCTTCCAGGTGCCGGCGACACCGGGCACCTGCGCCTGGCCGCCGAGCTTGCCCTCGGTGCCGACCTCGCGCGCGACGCGGGTGACTTCGCCGGCGAACGCGTTCAGCTGATCGACCATCGTGTTGATGGTGTTCTTGAGTTCGAGGATTTCGCCCTTCACGTCGACCGTGATCTTGCGCGACAAGTCGCCGCGCGCCACCGCCGTGGTGACCTCGGCGATGTTGCGGACTTGCGTCGTCAGGTTGGCTGCCAGCAGGTTGACGTTGTCGGTCAGGTCCTTGAACGTTCCGCCGACGCCGGGCACCACCGCCTGGCCGCCGAGGCGTCCCTCGGTGCCGACTTCGCGCGCGACGCGGGTCACTTCGGCCGCGAACGAGCGCAGCTGTTCGACCATCGTGTTCAAGGTGTCCTTGAGCAGCAGGATTTCGCCGCGCACGTCCACGGTGATCTTCTTGGACAGGTCGCCGCCGGCGATCGCGGTCGCGACCTCGGCGATGTTGCGGACCTGCGCCGTCAGGTTGGAGGCCATGAAGTTGACGTTGTCGGTGAGGTCCTTCCAGGTGCCGGCGACTTCGGGCACTTGCGCCTGGCCGCCGAGCTTGCCTTCGGTGCCGACTTCGCGCGCCACGCGCGTCACCTCGGAGGCGAAGGCGTTGAGCTGATCGACCATCGTGTTGACGGTGTTCTTCAGCTCGAGAATCTCGCCCTTGACGTCCACCGTGATCTTCTTGGACAGGTCGCCCTTCGCCACCGCCGTGGTCACTTCGGCGATGTTGCGGACCTGGCCGGTGAGGTTGCCGGCCATCGAGTTGACGTTGTCGGTAAGATCCTTCCAGGTGCCGGCGACGCCGGGCACGTTGGCCTGACCGCCGAGCCGGCCTTCGGTGCCGACCTCGCGCGCCACGCGGGTCACTTCGCCCGCGAAACGGTTGAGCTGGTCGACCATCGTGTTGAGCGTTTCCTTGAGCTGCAGGATCTCGCCGCGCACGTCCACGGTGATCTTGCGCGACAGGTCGCCGCCCGCGATCGCGGTCGCGACTTCGGCGATGTTGCGGACCTGCGCGGTCAGATTGCCGGCCATCGAGTTCACGCTGTCCGTCAAGTCCTTCCAGGTGCCGGCGACGCCGGGCACTTCGGCCTGGCCGCCGAGCTTGCCGTCGGTGCCGACCTCGCGCGCCACGCGGGTCACTTCGCCGGCAAAGGCGTTGAGCTGGTCGACCATCGTGTTCAGCGTTTCCTTCAGCTGAAGGATTTCGCCTGACACGTTCACGGTGATCTTCTTGGACAAATCGCCCTTGGCGACGGCGGTGGCGACTTCAGCGATGTTTCGCACCTGGCCGGTGAGGTTGCTGGCCATCGAGTTGACGCTGTCGGTCAAGTCCTTCCAGGTGCCGGCGACGCCGCGCACCAGGGCCTGGCCGCCGAGCTTGCCTTCGGTGCCGACCTCGCGCGCGACGCGGGTGACTTCGCCGGCAAACGCGTTGAGCTGGTCGACCATCGTGTTGACGGTGTCCTTCAGCTCCAGAATTTCGCCGCGCACGTCGACCGTGATCTTCTTCGACAAGTCGCCATTGGCGACCGCCGTCGTCACTTCGGCGATGTTGCGGACCTGAGCCGTCAGGTTGCTCGCCATCGAGTTGACGCTCTCGGTGAGATCCTTCCACGTGCCGGCGACGCCGAGCACGTTGGCCTGACCGCCGAGCCGCCCGTCGGTACCGACCTCGCGCGCGACGCGCGTGACTTCGCCGGCAAACGCGTTGAGCTGGTCGACCATCGTATTGAGGGTTTCCTTCAGCTGAAGGATTTCACCGGATACGTTGACGGTGATCTTCTTGGAAAGGTCGCCGCCCGCGATCGCGGTCGCGACGTCGGCAATGTTACGGACCTGCGCGGTCAGGTTGGAGGCCATGAAGTTGACGTTGTCGGTGAGGTCCTTCCAGGTACCGGCGACGCCGGGCACCTGGGCCTGACCGCCCAATTTGCCTTCGGTACCGACCTCGCGCGCGACGCGCGTCACTTCGGAGGCAAACGAGTTGAGCTGGTCCACCATCGTGTTGATGGTGTCTTTCAATTCCAGAATTTCGCCGCGGACGTCCACCGTGATTTTTCGCGAGAGGTCGCCGCGGGCCACCGCGGTGGTGACGTTGGCGATGTTGCGGACCTGCGCGGTGAGGTTGCCGCACATCGCGTTGACGGAGTCGGTGAGATCCTTCCAGGTGCCGGCGACGCCGGGCACGATCGCCTGACCGCCGAGCTTGCCGTCGGTGCCGACTTCACGGGCCACACGCGTCACTTCGGAAGCGAACGAGCGCAACTGGTCCACCATCGTATTGATGGCTTCCTTCAGTTGCAGGATCTCGCCGCGGACGTCGACCGTGATCTTTTTCGACAAGTCGCCATTGGCGACCGCGATGGTGACTTCGGCGATGTTGCGGACCTGGCCGGTGAGGTTGTTGGCCATGGAGTTGACGCTCTCGGTCAAATCCTTCCAGACGCCCGTGACTTCCGGCACCTGCGCCTGGCCGCCGAGCTTGCCCTCGGTACCCACCTCGCGCGCGACGCGCGTCACTTCCGAGGTGAACACGCTGAGCTGCTTGATCATCGTGTTGACGATGTTGGCGGACTGCAAAAATTCGCCGCCCAGCGGGCGGCCATCGACATCGAGTTGCACGGTCTGCAGCAGGTCTCCCTGCGCCACGGCGGCGACCGCCCGGGTCACCTCGCGGGTCGGCCAGAGCAGGTCGTCGATCAGGGTGTTGACCGACCCTTCCATGTCCGCCCACGAGCCGCTCGAAAGATCGAATTTGACGCGCTGGCGGGTTTTGCCCTCGCGGCCGACGACCTGTCCGACACGCTCCAGCTGCTGCGCCATTCGTTGATTGGCGGCGACGATCTCGTTGAAGGTGTCGGCGATCTTGCCCTCGATGCCGAGATGATCGCCGGTCATCCGCACCGAGAAATCGCCGGAGCGCATCGCCTGCAGCGCGTGCAGCAGGTCCTGCATCGGGTCGGGCGTGCCGTTGGCTTGCGCCTTGGCTTTGGAGACGCGGCGGACCGGAGGTGATGCTCCAGGGGAAAGATCACTCATGGTGTCTCCTCGAGGCGATTTCGCGCGAATCTGGCCGCTGGTATGCGATTGCGCCATAAGACGTGCCGCCCGATCGGAGATCAAGGTGGAACAGCAGGTGATGCAGCAAAATCAATGACATGGAACCCAGCCCGAACTGTTTAAAACCGCTCGGATGCTTTTGGTTCCACCGCCCCGGGAAAAAAGTTCCATATTGTGAAAGGCCGTTAACCATTGCGGGCTTCGGGCTTTCCTTGATGAACGCGCCGCAAACAAAAAACGCCCCGGCAAAGCCGGGGCGTTGGTTGCTGACAAAGCTTGGGAGGGGTCTTAAGAACCCTTCGGATTGATCTCGGTGTAGTTGCCCTTGGCATCCCACTTGTAGACGACATAGTCGATCGCCTTGATGTCGCCCTTGGCATCGAAGCCCATCTTGCCGAGCACGGTATCCCACTCACCGGCCTTGATGGTTTCCATCACCTTCTTCGGGTCGGTCGTACCGGCCTTTGCCACCGCCTTCGACCAGACCTGAATCGTGGCGTAGGTGTAGAGGGTGTAGCCTTCGGGATCGATGTTCTTGGCCTTGAACTTGGCGACGATCTCCTTGGCGGTCGCCTTGTTGCGCGGGTCGGGACCGAAGGTGAACAGCGTGCCTTCGGCGGCGGGACCCGCGATCGAGGCGAACTCCTTGTCGTTCAATGCGTCGCCCGCCATCAACACCGTCTTCAGGCCCTGGTCGCGCATCTGGCGCAGGATCAGGCCGGATTCTTGATGATAACCACCGACAAAGACCAGATCGATATTGTCGCGCTTCAGCCGCGACACGATCGCGTTAAAATCCTTGTCGCCCTTGTTGTAGGATTCGAACATCTTCTCGGTGACGCCGGCCTTGTTGAGCGCCTTCTTGGTTTCGTCGGCGAGGCCTTTGCCATAGGTGGTCTTGTCGTTGAGGATGGCGACGTTCTTGCCCTTGTAGTTCTTGACGATGTAATCGGCGGCGACCAGGCCCTGCTGATCGTCGCGGCCGCAGACGCGCGCTACGTTCCAGAGCTTGCGCTCGGTGAACAGCGGGTTGGTGGAGGCCGGCGTAATCTGCAGCACGTTGCCGTCGGCATAGGCTTCCGACGCCGGGATCGACGAGGACGAGCAGAAGTGACCGGCGACGAACGGGATCTTCGCGCTGGCGAACTTTTCCGCCACCGAGCGCGCCTGCTTGGGATCGCAGGCATCGTCGCCGACCTGCAGCGCCAGCTTCTTGCCTGCGACGCCACCGGCGGCGTTGATGTCGGCCACCGCCTGTTCGGCACCGTTTTTCATCTGCCGGCCGAATGCGGATTCGCCGCCCGTCATCGGGCCCGCCACTGCAATATTGATGTCCTGCGCCAGCGCGCTCGCCGATAGCGCGAATGATGCGCCCAATGCCAGGCCGATGAGTTTCAGTGATTTCATGAGTGTCCTCGCGGGGATAATCGCTACGGGACGCACCCGGCGAACCGGGTACGCAAACCAGGGCCATTGTCCGCTGATTTTGCGGCGAAGTCATCGGCAAAATTCGGGCAAGTCCACGGTCCGTTCGCAGCATCTTGCCGCAGACCTATGTCGTCCCGGCCTAGTGCGCAAATTGCGCAAGGGGGGGCCGGGACCCATAACCACAGGCTTTAGTTGGGGTGAAACGTCTAACTTCAGCGCAAATCGTGAGATCACGCGGTATGGGTCCCGGCCCCGTGCGCAATTGCGCACTAGGCCGGGACGACGCGGGAGGCTAGCCCCGCCGGCCGCCCTCCAGATAGGCGGCGCGGATTTCGGGGCGCTGCAGCAATTCGCTGCCGGTGCCGGAGAGCGTGATCAGGCCGTTGACCATGACATAGCCGCGATGGGCGAGTTTCAGCGCGTGATTGGCGTTTTGTTCGACGATCAGCACGGTCAGGCCGTCCTGCCGGTTCAGGGTCCGGATGGCGTCGAAAATCTGCCGCGCGATCAGGGGGGCGAGGCCGAGCGACGGCTCATCGAGCATTAGCAGGCGCGGCCGGCTCATCAGGGCTCGGCCGATCGCCAGCATCTGCTGCTCGCCGCCCGACAAGGTTCCGCCGCGCTGGGTCATGCGTTCCTTGAGCCGCGGGAACAGGTTGAAAATGCGCTCCAGGCCGCTGGCGCGGTCGGCCTCGCTGGAATTGGTCGCGTCGGCGCCCATTTGCAGGTTTTCCGCCACGCTCATGCGTGGGAAAATCCGGCGGCCTTCCGGGGACTGGGCGATGCGCAGCCGCGCGATCTCGTGCGTCGGCACGCCGGTGATGTCCTGGCCGTCATATTCGATCCGGCCGGCGCGGGCGCGGGGCCTGCCGAACACCGTCATCATCAGGGTCGATTTGCCGGCGCCGTTGGCGCCGATCAGGGCGACGATCTCGCCGGCGCCGACCTCGATATCGACGCCTTTCAGCGCCTCGATCTTGCCATAGGCCGCGCGCAAGCCGCGGATCGCGAGCAGGGGCGTTGTCGGGGACGATGCGGTCACGTTCCGCTCTCCATCACCGCGATGGCTTCCTCCTCGTCGGCGCCGAGATAGGCGGCGATCACCCTGGGGTCGTCGCGGACGTGTTGCGGCGTGCCCTCGGCGATCTTGACGCCGTAGTCCATCACGACGACGTGGTCGGAGATTTCCATCACCACCGACATGTCGTGCTCGATCAGGAGGATCGAGGTGCCCTGATTCGCGCGGATAGCGAGCAGCAGCTCGCTCAGGCTTGCGCTCTCCCGCGCGTTCAGCCCGGCGGCCGGCTCGTCGAGGCAGAGCAGCGCCGGTTCAGTGCACATCGCGCGCGCGATTTCGAGGCGGCGCTGGTCGCCGTAGGGCAGGTTGCCGGCGGCATCGTCGGCGCGGTCGAGCAGGCCAATGCGCTCCAGCCACGTTCGCGCCAGATCGATCGCCGCTTTCTCCGCGACGCGCCACGACGGCGCGCCGATCAGTCCGAGCAGGGTGAGGCCGGAGGCGCGCATGAGCGCATTGTGCTGTGCCACCATCAAATTCTCCAGCGCCGTCATGCCGGGAAAGAGCCGGATGTTCTGGAAGGTGCGCGCGACTTTCGCCTGCTTGGAAATCCGGAAATCGTTCAGCCGCTCGAGCTGGATGTTGCGGCCGTCATCATGCGCCAGCCGCATGCTGCCGCTGGTCGGCTTGTAGAAGCCGGTGATGCAGTTGAAGACGGTGGTCTTGCCGGCGCCGTTCGGTCCGATCAGCGCCGTGATCTTGCGCCGTTCGGCGCCGAAGGAGAGGTCGTTGACCGCGACGATGCCGCCGAAGCGCATCGACAAATGATCGACGGAAAGGATGTGGTCGGCGCTCATCCGTGCCCCTCCTTGACGAGGTCGGACGAGATCGCCTGGTTGCGTTCCAGGAACACGGTCGGCGCACGGTGACCGATCAGACCGCGCGGGCGCCAGATCATCAACAGCACCATCGCCATGCCGAACACCAGCATGCGATACTGGTCGAGCCCGCGGAACAGTTCGAAGCCGCCGATCATGGCAAGCGCCGCCAGCGCCACGCCCAGCTGCGAGCCCATGCCGCCCAGCACCACGATCGCCAGCACCAGCGCCGATTCATGGAAGGTGAAGGATTCCGGGCTGATGAAGCCTTGTCTGGTCGCGAAGAACGCGCCGGCGAGCCCGCCGAACATCGCACCGGTCGCAAACGCCGTCAGTTTTGTCGTTGTCGTGTTGATGCCGAGCGCGCGGCAGGCGACTTCGTCCTCGCGCAGGGCTTCCCAGGCGCGGCCGATCGGCAGGCGGCGCAGCCGGATCGTCACCCAGTTGGTGAGCAGCGCCAGCGCCAGGATCAAATAGAACAGAAACACGATGCGGTGGGTCGGCGAGAATTCGATGCGGAGCATGGCCGCGAGCCCGTCGTCGCCGGGCGAGAGCGGAATGCCGAACATGGTCGGCCGGGGAATGCCAGTGACGCCGTTCGGACCGCCGGTTACGCTTTGCCAGTTGAGCAGGACGAGGCGGATGATCTCGCCGAAGGCGAGGGTGACGATGGCGAGATAGTCGCCGCGCAGTCGCAGCACGGGAAAGCCGAGCAGCACACCCCAGAAGGCGGCGAGGATGCCGGCCAGCGGCAGACAGATCCAGAACGACAGCCCGAAATTGGTCGCCAGCAGCGCGTAGGAATAGGCGCCCACCGCATAGAACGCGACATAGCCGAGGTCGAGCAGGCCGGCGAGGCCGACCACGACGTTCAGCCCCCATCCCAACATCACATAGGTCAGCACCAGGATGCCGAGATCCAGAATGTAGCGCTCATTGTAGAAGATCACCGGCACCAGAAAGGTGAAGATCAAGAGCAGCGGCGCGACGAGGCGAGCCCCGAGCGAGAGCGCCGATGTCACCTGTGGCGGCACGACGCGCACGGTGCCGACCGGTCCCCACCATTGCCGCAGCAACTCGACGACGATGCTGCCGCCGAACACGGTTGCGACCATCATGGCGAGGTCGCCGAAGCGGGTCCAGTAGGTCAGTTGGCCGTCTGATCCTGCTTCGGTGCGCACGCCGATCATCAGCGAGAACAGCACCAATGCTACCAGCGCGCTGATCAGGGCCTTCTTGAAGATGAAGGCGACGCCCGGTGCGCGTGAGGTTTGCATGGCGGCGGCGGGGTTTGCGCTCACGCGGCGGCCCGTCAGACTTTTTCGACTTCAGGCCGGCCGAGCAGGCCGGTCGGAAGGAAGATCAGGACGACGATCAGGATCGAAAACGCCGCGACGTCCTTGTATTCGACCGAGAAGTAGGCCGACCATAGCGTCTCGATCAGCCCGATCAGGAGTCCGCCCAGCATCGCGCCGGGCAGCGAGCCGATGCCGCCGAGCACGGCGGCGGTGAACGCCTTGATGCCGGCGACGAAGCCCATGAAGAAATCGACCAGGCCGTAATAGAGCAGGTACATCATGCCGGCGACCGCGGCGAGCGCCGCGCCGATCACGAAGGTCATGGAGATGGTGCGGTCGACGTCGACGCCGAGCAGCGAGGCCATGGTCTGGTCCTGCTCGCAGGCGCGCATGTCGCGGCCGAGCCGCGTGCTCGATACCAGCCAGGTGAACAGCGCGAGCAAGACGACGGTCGTGATCACGACGATGATCTGGATGTTGGACAATTGCACCACGAAGCCGCCGGCGCCCTCATGCAGCGTGTAGCCGCCGGTGATGATCGGCGGCACCGGTTTGACACGCGCGCCCTGCGCGACTTGGGAATAATTGGTCAGCACGAATGACATACCGATGGCTGACAGCATCGGTGCGAGGCGGAACGAATGCCGCAGCGGCCGGTAGGCGATGCGCTCCACCGTCCAGCCATACAGCGCGGTGATCGCCATCGATACCAACAGCACGACCAGCAGGATCAGGGGGATCGCGGTCAGGCCGAACGAAACCAGGATCAGGAACGTGATCAGGGCAATGAAGCCGCCGATCATGAAAATATCGCCATGGGCGAAATTGATCATGCCGACAATGCCATAGACCATGGTGTAGCCGATGGCGATCAGGCCGTAGATCGAGCCGAGCACGAGGCCGTTGATCAGTTGCTGGGCGAAATAATCCATGCGCTGCCGTATCTAGAGGTCAACGCGCCGAGGCCACCGGCAGCCTTGATCGATGCGTCGTATCGTTTTCTTACAGTTTGGAACCGGGGGCGGCAACAGTGGCGGCTGCGGCTTAAAGGGCTTGTACAGAGCTAGTTTTGAACTGCCGGTTCCCAGGGAGTTCCTTGGGTCACAATGCCAACACGGCTTTGCCGCGCAATCATCCCGCTGGAACCGGTGTTCCCCCGCAACCAAACTCCCGACTTCTCGTTGACTGCGACGACGTTCAACAAGGGAGATTCCCATATGAACAACCCGACCCAAAAGCCGGGCCAGCAGAACCAGAACCCGGGTCAGAAGCCCGGCCAGCAGCAGCAGGGCGGTGGTCAAAAGCCCGGTCAGCAGCAGCAGGATCCGAGCCGCCGTCAGGGCGAGCGACCCGGCGAGATGCCGGATCAGGACCGCTAGTTCGAAAGTAAGGAAAGTAAGGAAGGCCCCGCCCAGGCGGGGCTTTTCTTTGGCCGGCCCTGTTGTCTACTCGTCACCCCCGGGCTTGACCCGGGCGTCCATCATTTTTTGAAGAGCGATGGATTGCCGGGTCAAGCCCGGCAATAACAGGTGTACTCCGGGCCGGCCGCCGGCCAATTAAGGTAAACAAAGGGTTTAAATTGCCGCTCGCCGTTTAAGGGAGTTACGTCGCCGTCAGCCCGCCGCCTCGAAGCGCGGCGGGACCAACGGGAAGCGACATGGCCAAACACTGGCGGCTCAGTTCACTCAGCGGCGTGCTGCTGGCGGCGTATTTCATTCCGGCCTGGACCCTGATCGCGTTCAAGATCATGGTTTCGCCGATCCACGGCCTCTACGACCGGCCCAACATTTCGCTGGCGCTGTTCGTCAGCGATCATCTGCAACTGGCGGGCGCGGCGACCGTGCGTTTCGCCTGGCTGTTGGCGCTCGGGCGGATGACGGTGGTGGCGTTCTTTGCGGTCTTCCTAGTGTTCGTGACCCGCGCTACGATCCGCAAGAGTGGCGGCTGCAACGAAGCGCTCGGCATGGCGCTGGCGATCGGCAGCGTCATCAGCTTTGCAAGCGTGTTGCTGGCGTCGCAGGCCGGCGAGACCGCCGCCCTTCGGATGCATGCGGCCGAACTGTTGATGATGCTCGGCACCGTGATCGTGATGCTGGTCGAGCCACCGGCGCAGAAGCCGGCGGATGCCAGCGCCGGCTCAGGCGAGCTATCCCTTCAGCAGACCTAGTTCGGCGACGATCGCTGCGGCTTCCTTGACGGCGTGGTTGGCCGCCGGCACGCCGCAATAGATCGCCTGCTGCAGGATGATCTCCTTGATATCGTCAGGCGTGAAGCCGCCTTCGGCGAGGGCCGCGCGCACATGCAGGCGGAATTCATCCCACTGCCCGAGCGCGACCATCGTGCCGATCACCAGCACGCGGCGGGTGCGATGGTCGAAATGCGGCCGGGTCCAGATATCGCCCCAGGCATAGCGGGTGATCAGGTCCTGGAAATCGCTGTTGAACGCATTGCGGCCCGCGATCGATTTGTCGACCCATTCATTGCCGAGCACTTTTCGGCGCTGGGTCATGCCGTTCTCGCGGCGCTTGTCGTCGTCCATTGCTGTCTCCTTCCGTCATTGCGAGCGCAGCGAAGCAATCCATCGTGCAACCAAGGAAGTATGGATTGCTTCGCTGCGCTCGCGATGGCGATTGTTAGCGTTGCGTAAGGAAGCCGACCACCGCGTCGGTGAAGGCGTGCGGCTGCTCGACATTGGAAATATGCGCGGCGTCCAAAATCGTCATGCTGGCGCCGGGAATCTGGCTGCGGATGAATTCACCCGCCGCAACCGGCGTCGACATGTCGTGGCGTCCGGCAATCACCAGGGTCGGGCTCTTGATCTTCGGCAGCATCTCGCGGTTATCCAGCGTCGACAGCGCCTCGCAGCAGGCAAGGTAGCCCTCGACCGGCGTCGACAGCATCATCGCCTTCATGTTGGCGGTGATCTGCGGCTCGCGTTCGCGAAAATCCGCCGTCAGCCAGCCGCCGATCACGGTGTCCGCGACCGCTGATATGCCGCCTTCCTTCACCGCCTTGATGCGGTTGTGCCAGTTGGTCGGGTCGGGATAGTGGCAGGCGGTATTGGCGAGGATGAGTTTGCCGAATCTCTCCGGCGCATTGGCGCCCAGCCATTGCCCGACCATGCCGCCCATCGACAGCCCGCACCAATGCGTCTTGGCAATATTCAGATCGTCGAGGATCGCCAGCACGTCGCGGCCGAACCGCTCCATCGAATAGGGCCCGGGCGGCACGCTGGATTTGCCGTGGCCGCGCCGGTCGTAACGGATAACGCGAAACACCTCCGTGAGCGCCTTCATCTGCGGCTCCCACATCTGCATGGTCGAGCCCAGCGAATTCGACAGCATCAGCGTCGGCCCGCCGTCGCGGCCTTCGACGGAAACATTGAGCAGGCAGCCGTCGGCGTCGATCATCGGCATGGTGTTTTCCCTCGTCATGCGCGGGCTCGACCCGCGCATCCATCAAAAAAGATTCTATTCAAGAAGATGGATTGCCGGGTCAAGCCCGGCAATGACATCTATTGAATGTCCAGTGAAGCGAGCAGGCGGTCGATCAGGGCTTGCGAGGCGCCCTGATAGGCCATCGGCTCGAACAGTTTTGCGATTGTGTCCGTGCTGAGCTGCGCGGTGATATTTGAGTCCGCGCCAATTACGTCGCGCAGATGCTTCTTTTCGGCGACGGCTTTCTTGCTGGCCGCCTCGATCAGATGATGTGCGGCGCTCTTGCCGATTTTCTCAGCCAGCGCGAACGTCACCGCTTCGGCCATGATCAGCCCATCGGTGGCGTCGAGATTGGCGCGCATCCGCGCCACATCGACTTCCAGCCCCTCGGCGATGTCGACGATGGCTGCAAGCGCTCCCGAGGTGACCAGCAGCAAGCTCGGCAGGGTCGGCCATTCCGCGTGCCAGGGGCCGGCGCTGCGTTCGTGGTCCTGGACCTGGGCGGCAAAAATCGTTGCCGCCAGGTTGGGCGCCATGGTGGCGGCGGCGAGCGCGGTCGCGGCCGCCACGGGGTTGCGCTTGTGCGGCATGGTGGAGGAGCCGCCGCGGCCTTCGCCCGACGGCTCAAAGGCTTCGCCGACGTCGGTCTGCATCATCAGGGAAACATCGCGGGCGATCTTGCCGCAAGTGCCGGCGAGGATGGCGAGCACGGATGCGGCCTCCGCGATGCGGTCGCGGTGGGTGTGCCAGGGCGCCTCGGGCAACGGCAGTTTCAGCTCCTGCGCCAGTTTTTCGGCGACCAGCATTCCCTGGTCGCCGAGCGCGGCGAGCGTGCCGGCGGCGCCGCCGAACTGCAGCGCCAGCGTCTCGCTGCGCAATCGCCGCAGCCGCTTCTCCGAGCGGTGCAGGGCCGCGGCATATTCGGCAAGCTTGAGGCCGAACGGCATCGGCAGTGCATGCTGCAGCCAGGTGCGGCCGACCACCGCGGTGTTGCGGTGCTGGCGTGCCAGTTTGGCAAAGCCCGCGATGGCGCGGGCGGTGTCCGTGAGCAGCGCATCGATACCGGCGCGCAGGCCGAGCATGGCGCCGGTATCGATCACGTCCTGGCTGGTCGCGCCCCAATGCACGTAGCGCGCAGCGTCGGCGTCCAGCTTCGCCACATCAGCCGTCAGCGCCTTGACCAGCGGGATCGCGAGATTGCCGGACCGCGTCGCGGCCTCGGCCAATGCGGCAAGGTCGAATGATTCGGCCCGGCAGGCGTTCGTGATCGGGCCCGCCGCTTGGTTCGGAATAACGCCGATCGCGGCTTCGGCGCGGGCCAGCGCGGCCTCGAAATCCAGCATGTTCTGCAGGCATGCGGTATCGTCGCACACCGCGCGCATCGCGGCGCTCGACAGCATCGGGGCAAGCAGTGGGGACAGGGATGTGCTCATCTGTGCGGACCTAACCATCCCAAGTTGGCGTTGCCAACCCGGTTGGTCACACCAACCTGGGTTGGCAATGGCAACCCGGTTGGCGGTATCCCGGTCACAACACCGGCCGCCAAAATTTGCGGCATTGCGGCGATCCCTGTTTGGCTTTGCGAATATGCATCGCTCGTCGTCCCAGGGCGGCCTTTCCTTCTGCGCGGCCGTGCATTACTTGGGAGAACAGTTTTGAAGCGTTACAGGAGACACCACCATGGCCATGACGATGAACGGCGAAGTCCAGCTTGCGGCGTCGCGCGAGGCCGTGTGGGCCAAATTGAACGATCCGGAAGTGCTGAAGGTCTGCATCCCCGGCTGCGAGGAGCTGGAAAAGACCGACGAGCATGGCTTCCGCGCCACCGCGAAAATGAAGGTCGGGCCGGTCTCCGCCCGCTTCAAGGGCAAGGTCACGCTGAGCGATCTCGACCCGCCCAACGGCTACAAGATCTCGGGCGAGGGCGAGGGTGGCGTGGCCGGTTTCGCCAAGGGCGGCGCCACGGTGGCGCTGGCCGAAAAGGATGGCGGCACCTTGCTGAGCTATAATGTCGAGGCCCAGATCGGCGGCAAGCTGGCCCAGCTCGGACAGCGCCTGATCAACGGCTCGGCCAAGAAACTGGCCGACGAATTCTTCGCCAATTTCGCCAAGGCGGTGCAAGGCTGAGGCTTGGCAGCCTCCTGGCCCCGTCCAAGATTCCCCGCCTCAAGTCCAGCCCGAATATCCCGTCAAGAGTCCCGCTAAGCCGCATCTGGCCATGCCGGAAGTGAGTGACTGCCAAGGTTGCTCATTGCCGGGATGGCCCATATTATGGCCTTGGAACGATTTTAAACGCCTGCGCAGCCGATATGCGGCAGTGCAGCTCAAGAGAGTGCTGATGGCCAAGATTTCCCTGATCGTGAACGGCAATCCCGTAAACGCCAATGTCGACCCCCGTACCCTCCTGGTCCAGTTTCTCCGCGAAAACCTGCGGCTGACGGGCACCCATGTCGGCTGCGATACCTCGCAGTGCGGCGCCTGCGTCGTCCATCTCGACGGCAAGGCGGTCAAATCCTGCACCACGCTGGCGGTCATGGCCGACGGCCATGAAGTGCGGACCATCGAGGGCCTGGCCGCCGACGGCGCGCCGTTGCACCCGATGCAGGAAGCCTTCCGCGAGCACCACGGGCTGCAATGCGGCTTCTGCACCCCCGGCATGATCATGACCGCGGTCGATTTGGTGCACCGCAAGGGCAACGACCTTTCGGACCACGTCATTCGCGAAGAGCTCGAAGGCAATCTGTGCCGCTGCACCGGCTATCAGAACATCGTGACCTCGATCGCCGCCGGCGCCAAGGCGATGGCCAAATCCGACCTTGCTTAGATCCGACCTGGCGTAAGTCCGCCTCGCATCACCGAATTCATCGCGACCGCGATCAGGAAGTCCTCATGTACGAATTCAAATATCATCGCCCCGCGACCGTGCGTCAGGCCGCCAATCTCCTGGTGAAGAACGAAGACGCCAAGGTGATCGCCGGCGGCCACACGCTGGTGCCGGTCATGAAGCAGCGGCTCGCGAGCCCGCCGCATCTGGTCGATCTCTCCCATATCGATGGCCTCGACGGCATCGAGATGAAGGGCCGTTCGCTGGTGATCGGCGCCACCGCCAGGCACGCCGCGGTCGCCACATCGGCCGTCGTGGGCGAAGCCATTCCGGCGCTGGCCGAACTCGCCGGTATGATCGGCGATCCTGCGGTGCGCCACAAAGGCACCATCGGCGGCTCGCTCGCCAACAACGATCCGACCGCGGATTATCCCGCAGCCGTACTGGCGCTCGGCGCCACCATCGTCACCAACAAGCGCCGGCTGAAGGCCGAAGAATTCTTCCAGGGCCTGTTCACGACGGCGCTCGAGAGCGACGAGATCATCACCAAGGTGATGTTCCCGGTGCCGAAGAAGGCGGCCTATATCAAATTCCGCAACCAGGCCTCGCGCTACGCGTTGGTCGGTGTGTTCGTCGCCAAGCGTCCGTCGGATGTCCGCGTCGCCGTCACCGGTGCCGGTTCGGACGGCGTATTCCGCGCCGAACCGTTCGAAGAGGCGTTGAAGAAGCGCTTCTCGCACAAGGTGCTCGATGGCGTTTCCGTTCCGGCCGAAGGGCTGAACAGCGACCTGCACGGCAGCGCCGAGTATCGCGCGCATCTGATCGGCGTACTGACGCGCCGCGCCGTCGAAGCCGCGACGGCGAAGTAAGTTTGCCGTTTCCCGGCTCAGCAAGATTGGCTTTGTCATGAGTGCATCGGCGCTACCGAAATCCGTCGATGCGATGCAGGATTTGCTGACCTCGCGCGGCTATCTCGCCGAGCGGTCGCTGGCGACGGTGACCTATCTGTCGCTGCGGATGGGCCGACCGCTGTTCCTCGAAGGCGAGGCCGGCGTCGGCAAGACCGAAATCGCAAAGGTGCTGTCGGCCGCCCTTGGCCGCAAGCTGATCCGTCTGCAGTGCTACGAAGGCCTCGACGTTGCCTCCGCGGTCTACGAGTGGAACAGCGCAGCGCAGATGATCGCGATCCGGCTCGCGGAAGCCGGCGGCGACACTGACCGCGACCAGCTTTCCAGCGATATTTTCGCCGAGCGCTTCCTGATCAAGCGGCCGCTGCTGCAGGCGCTGGAGCCCGATGTGGCCGGCGCGCCGGTGTTGTTGATCGACGAACTCGACCGCGCCGACGAGGCGTTCGAGGCGTACCTTCTGGAAATCCTCTCGGACTTCCAGGTGACGATTCCCGAATTCGGCACCGTGAAGGCGCCGCAAGCGCCGATCGTGATCATCACCTCGAACCGCACCCGCGAAATCCACGACGCGCTGAAGCGCCGCTGCCTCTATCATTGGGTGGATTATCCCAATGCCGAGCGCGAGCTGGCGATCGTCAAATCGCGCGTGCCGGATATCTCCGCAAAGCTCTCGCAGCAGGTGGTGCGCTTCGTGCAGGCGCTGCGCGATCAGGATTTCTACAAGTCGCCCGGCGTCGCCGAGACCATCGACTGGGCCACCGCGCTGACCGAACTCGACGCCCGCTCGCTGACGCCGCAAGTCGTCGGCGACACGCTGGGCGCGCTCCTGAAATACCAGGACGACATCGCGCGGATGCAGGGCGACACGCTGCAAAAGGTTTTGAAGGAAGCGACGAGCGACTAGCCGTCATTCCGGGGCACGCAAAGCGTGAACCCGCAATCCATTCGTCAGCACGCACGCTGCTCAATGGATTCCGGGCTCGCGCCAAGGGGCACGCCCCGGAATGACGATAGAGATTGGTTCCATGACAACCATCGATCACCTCAATCCGCCCACCGGCCAAATGGCCGACAACGTCGTCGGCTTTGCCCGCGCGCTGCGCGCGGCCGGGATTCCGGTCGGGCCGGGTGCGGTCATCGATGCGCTCAACGCGCTGCAGGTGATCGAGATCGGCAATCGCGCCGATGTCTACGCCACGCTGGAAGCGATCTTCGTCAAGCGTCACGAACATGCGCTGATTTTCAAGCAGGCCTTCGACCTGTTCTTCCGCGCCGCCGAAGAGTGGAAGTCGATGCTGGATTCGGTGCCGCTGCCGGACCATGCCAAGAAAAAGCCGCCGCCGGCCTCGCGGCGTGTGCAGGAGGCTTTGGCGCAACCCTCGATGCGCGAGGAGGCCCCGCCGGCCCAGGAGCAGGAGCTGCGGCTCTCCGTCTCCGACAAGGAGATCCTGCAGAAGAAAGATTTTGCGCAGATGAGCGCGGCCGAGATCGCCGAAGTGACGCGCGCGATTGCGGACATGCGGTTGCCGCAAGCCGAGCTGCGCACCCGCCGCTATCAGCCGGACGCGCGCGGGCTCAAGCTCGACATGCGCCGGACGCTGCGCGGCTCCTTGCGCACCGGCGGCGAGATCATCGACATCCGAAAGCTCGGGCGGATCGACAAGCCCGCGCCGATCGTGGCGCTGCTCGATATCTCCGGGTCGATGAGCGAATACACCCGCCTGTTCCTGCATTTCCTCCATGCCATCACAGATGCGCGCAAGCGCGTCTCGGTGTTCCTGTTCGGCACCCGCCTGACCAATGTGACGCGCTCGCTGCGAGCGCGCGATCCCGACGAGGCACTGGCGCGCTGCTCGTCCTCGGTGGAGGACTGGGCCGGCGGCACCCGTATTGCCACCTCGCTGCACTCGTTCAACAAATTATGGGGCCGGCGCGTGCTCGGGCAGGGCGCCATCGTGCTCTTGATCTCGGACGGGCTGGAGCGCGAGGCCGACGACAAACTGGCGTTCGAGATGGACCGGCTGCATAGATCTTGCCGCCGCCTGATCTGGCTCAATCCGCTATTGCGCTATGGCGGGTTCGAGGCCAAGGCGCAGGGTATCAAAATGATGCTGCCGCACGTTGACGAATTCCGCCCGGTGCATAATTTGAGTTCAATGGAAGGGCTGATCGAGGCGCTTTCGGCGCCGCCTCCGCCCCATCATCGCAGCGTGATCCGATCGGCAGCTTGAAACGAGGCCCGCTATGCTCAATCGCGACGAAGACATCCTGCAGGCCGCCGAGGCCTGGCAAAAGGCCGGTCATGGGGTTGCGCTGGCGACCGTGGTCGAAACCTGGGGCTCAGCGCCGCGCCCGGCCGGCTCCAGCCTGGTCATCAATGACGACGGCACGTTCCTGGGCTCGGTGTCCGGCGGCTGCGTCGAGGGCGCTGTCGTCACCGAGGCGCTCGACGTGATCGCCAGCGGCCAGCCCAAAATGCTGGAATTCGGCGTGGCCGACGAGACCGCCTGGAATGTCGGGCTAAGCTGCGGCGGCACCATCCGTGTCTTCGTCGAGAAGGTAGCGCAGTCGTGAAGCTCCAAACTCTTTCCGAAGTGAACATCGAGCGCGCCGCGCGGCGGCCGGTGATCGTGATCACCGATACCGCCAATGGCGACCAGCGCCTCGTAAAAGCAAAAGACATCGCGACCGATCCCCTGCGCGGCGAGCTTTCAAAGCAATTGCGCATGGGCAAGAGCGGCATGATCGAGGCCGCCGGCAAAAAGCTGTTCCTCAACGTCTACGCACCGACCGCACGGCTCGTGATCGTCGGTGCGGTCCATATCAGCCAGGCGCTGGCGCCTCTGGCGCGTTCGCTGGATTATGATGTCACGGTGGTCGATCCGCGTACCGCGTTCGCCAGCCCCGAGCGTTTTCCGGATGTGCCTTTGATCGCCGAATGGCCGGACGTGGCGCTGCCGCCGCTCAATGTCGATCGCTACACGGCATTCGTCGCGGTCACGCACGATCCCAAGATCGACGACCCGGCGCTGCTGCACGCCTTTGCGCGCGACTGCTTCTATATCGGCGCGCTCGGCTCGCGAAAGACCCATGCCAAGCGTGCCGAGCGGTTGAAGGCGCAGGGTGCGTCCGATGCCGACATCGCGCGCATCCATGCGCCGATCGGGCTGAACATCGGCGCGGTGTCGCCGTCGGAAATCGCGGTCTCGATCATGGCCGAGATTACCGCCGAACTGCGGCTGCCGAAGGAAAATGTGAAAGAGCAGGCGGCATGAAGTTCGGCCCCGCCAGTCCGGCCGACGCGATTGGCGGCGTCACCGTGCATACGCTGCGTCAGGGCGCCTTGGTGCTCAAGAAAGGCACGACCATTGGTCCCGGCGAAGTCGAGGCGCTGACCAAGGCCGGCGTCAAGGAAATCGTCGTGGTGCGGTTGGAAGACGGTGACGTCTCCGAAGACGTCGCGGCCGCCAGCATCGCGCAGGCGGTGGCGGGCGAGGGCGTCAATGTCGAGCGCGCCTTTACCGGCCGTTCCAATCTGTTCGCCGCCCAGGCCGGCGTGCTGGTGGTCGACCGCGCCGCGGTCGACCGCATCAACGGCGTCGATGAAGCCATTACCTTTGCAACCCTTGCCGCCTTCAAGCCGGTGGTCGAAGGCGAGATGATCGCGACCGTCAAGCTCATTCCATTCGGCGTCGAAGCGAAACTGCGCGACGCCGCCGTTGCCGTCGCAGGCAAGGGCGCGCTGCGGATTGCGCCCTATAGCATCAAGCGCGTCGGCGTGGTCTCGACCCTGCTGCCGGGGCTGGCGCCGAAGGTGATCGAGAAAACGCTGCGCGTCACCGCCGAGCGCCTGGCGCCGGCGGGCGCCAGCATCATCGCCGAGCGGCGCGTACCGCATGACGAGACCGTGCTCGCCGCCTCGATCAAGGAGTTGCTCGGTCTCGGCGCCGAACTCGTGATCGTTTTCGGCGCATCCGCGATCGCGGACCGCCGCGACGTGATCCCGGCCGCGATCACTGAAATCGGCGGCGCGATCGAGCATTTCGGCATGCCGGTCGATCCCGGCAATCTGCTGCTGATCGGCAGCGCCGGCGGCGTGCCGGTATTGGGCGCGCCGGGCTGCGCGCGCTCGCCGGTCGAGAACGGATTCGACTGGGTGCTCATGCGCCTGCTCGCAGGCCTGAAGGTGACGCGCGCCGAACTCACCGGCATGGGCGTCGGTGGCCTGTTGATGGAAATCGTCACAAGACCGCAGCCGCGCACCGTTGCCGACACCGAAGCCAGCCGCAACGTCGCGGCCATCGTGCTGGCGGCGGGACGTTCGACGCGGATGGGCGGACCCAACAAGCTACTCGCCGAACTCGACGGCAACAAGCTGGTGCGGACCGTGACCGAGCACGCGCTGGCCTCGAAGGCGATGGAGGTGATCGTCGTCACCGGCCATCAGGCCGATCTGGTCGAGCAGGCACTGGCCGGTTTGAGAGTGAAATTCGTGCGCAATCCGGATTTCGCCGGCGGTCTTGCAAGCTCGGTGAAAGCGGGTATCGCGGCGGTGCCCGCGAATGCCGACGGCGCGCTGGTGTGCCTCGGCGACATGCCGCTGATCGATGCCAAACTGATCGACCGGCTGATCGAGGCGTTCGAGCCGGATCGGGGGCATCTGATCGCCGTCCCGGTCAGCGATGGAAGGCGCGGCAATCCGGTGCTGTGGTCGCGGCGTTTCTTCCGCGAATTGATGACGCTGGATGGCGACGTCGGCGCCCGCCACCTCATCGCCAAGCACGCCGAGGCTGTGGCCGAAGTCCCGGTCGAGGGCGAAAGCGCGTTTCTCGATATCGACACCCCTCAGGCGCTGGAAGCGGCGCGCAGGTCCTAGCCGAACCCTATCCACGTCGTCCCGGCTTTGAGCCGGGACCCATACCGCGTTGTGCTATCGGCTGAAGCGAAGTGGCCGACACCTCCTACAATCGCAACCGCCGCGGCGTATGGGTCCCGGCTCAAGGCCGGGACGACAAACCGATAGATCGGTTGTTATCCCACCCCCCGAATTCAACCTTCCATTCACCAAGTCTCAACTCCCTCCCGGCTAGATTCCGCCCGCTGTCTTGGGGGATGGGGATCTTGATCGTTTCGACCGCTGCCGCGCAGCGCCGCGCGCTATTCATTCTTGCGCTCACTTTGGTGATCGGCGCGTCGCGTTTCGTCACTGAAAGCTGGGCGGCCGGCGCGTTGGCGGTCGGCAAATGCGGCGCCTATGGCCAGGCCTATGATTATCCTGCCGAAGAGACCGCGCGTGCCGCCGCGCTGAAGCAATGCAAGGGCGACTGCACCGCCGTGACCATGAAGCGCGCCTGCGCCGCGTTCGCCATCGACATGGCCAAGCCCTGCGGCGCCCATGGCTATGCCGTGAAACCGAAGATTTCGAGCTCGCTCAACGCCGCGACCAAGAAGTGCTACGAATTCGGCGGCAAGGAATGCGTGATCCGCGCCTGGGCCTGCGACGCCAAGGGGTAGTTTTTCACCATCGTCATTCCGGGGCGATGCGTTAGCATCGAACTACGATGTGCTATTGCACATCGGAGAATCTCGATATTGCTATCCCGTTATTATTAATCTCGAGATTCCGGGTTCGTGTCTTCGGCACGCCCCGGAATGACCTCGGAGTAATCAATGCAATTCGACACTAAAATCGCGGTCGTGATTCGGACCGATCTTGAACCGTGGCAGAAGCTCAACGTGGCCTCGTTCCTGGCTGGCGGCATTGCCGCTTCGTTTCCCGAATGCATCGGTGAGCCCTATGGCGACGGCTCTGGCACCAAATATCTGTCGCTGATCGGCCAGCCGATCCTGATCTATGGCGCCGATCGCGCCGCGCTGTCGCGCGCGCTCGAACGCGCGCTGGCGCGGGACGTGACGCCTGCGGTCTATACCGAGGACATGTTCAAGACCACGCATGACGCCGCCAACCGCGAGGTGGTGAAAGCGGTGATCCGCGCCGAACTCAATCTCGTGGGGCTCGCCATGCGCGCCGAGCGCAAGGTGATCGACAAGATCGTCGACGGGCTGAAGTTTCACAGCTAGGAAGCGTCGAACTTGGAGCGTTGCTGCCAGGCGGAATCGCCGGCGCCGCCCCATGCGTCCTTTGGAGAGGATCATCCTCACCTCAGGCCGCTAGGGTACGCCAAACGAGGCCGACCATCTGTGCCGGATTTCACGGTTCCGGCAAGATGGCTGCGGCCAATTCAGGCCGGCGGCAAACCGAGCGCCTGTCCGGCCTCGATCCAGACCGGCAATTCGCGCTGATACAAGGCGTTGCTTTCCTTGAAGCCGATCGCCGGTTCGAGCACGAAGGTAGACAGAATTTCCTTCACCTTCGGATCATTATTGGCCGCCACGCAGAGTTCGGACAACCGGTCGACGATCGGCTGCGGCGTCGCCTTCGGCACCGCCCAGCCCGAGAAGCCGCTCACGGTGAAGAATTTCGAGGTCGCGCCGAGTTCAGGCAGCGTCTTGACGTGCGGGATCGCATCGACCTTCTTGGAATGCACCGCGAACACGACGCCGGCGTTGCTTTGCAGCACGGATTGCGCGGCCGTGTAGCTGCCCATCGCGACGTCGAGGGTGCCGTCCGCGATGCCCGTCCACATCGGCGCTTCACCCCGGTAGTGGATCGGCTCGATGTTGAGACCATACTGCTTGTTGAGTTCATTGATGGTGATGTGCGGGGATGAGCCGGCGCTGTAGGTGCCGAAGTTCATCTTGCCGCTCTTGCGCGCGAAAGCGACGAAGTGGTCGAATGTCTTGATGCCGGATTTCGTGCTCGCGACCAGCAGCAGCCCGGCGCCCGGGATGATGCTGACGAGCGCCAGGTCCTTGTCCATGTCATAGCCGGGGTTCTTCATCATGACCCGGTTCATCACGAAGGTCGTCGAGATCGAGCACAGGATGGTGTGGCCATCCGGCTCCGCGCGCGCGACTTCCTGGGCGCCGATCGAACCGGAGGCGCCTGCCTTGTTTTCGATGACGACGGTCTTGCCCACTTGCCTCGAGATGTAATCGCCGAAGCCGCGCGCCAACAGGTCGGTCTGCCCGCCCGCCGGGTAGCTGCAGACCATCCGGATTTGCCGCGACGGCCACGCGCCCTGCGCCGACGCCCCGCGCAACAGGAACGGCGCCGCGGCGGCGGCGGTACCGGCAGCGATGAAGTGGCGGCGATTGAATTTCGTTGACATGATTCCTCCCTGAATTGGCGGAGAGGGTATCGCATCGTCGGGCTTCCGCCATGCGCGAAAGGCGGGACAGATTGGCGCAGCGGCGTAGTGGTGTGCTTCTTTGCATGATTAGCGCACGAGCCTGCGGGTGCAGCGTGCACCCGGTATCCCCTGCGCTCTCATCGAGGATGATCGATTGCCAAAAATTCGGACATGTCGTGCCGCGAGAAGGCGGACGCACATCCAGTTGTCGTCACCCGCGAAGGCGGGTGATCCAGTATTCCAGAGACGTCAGCGATAGAACCGAGGAGCCGCGGCGTACTGGATACCCCGCATGCGCGGGGTATGACGGCGGAGGGGGACTCACGGCGACGTGAAAATGACGGCTTCAATGCGGGATTGACAATGACTGACCAGTCAGTCATATATAATCATGAGCAAAATACGCCCCAACACCCCACGCCCGACCAAGCCCGCCAAAAAGCGGGTTGTGAGCCGGGCTGCCGACGCCAGGACGCCAAAGGTGGTCTCGGCGAAGGTTGAGCCCTCAAAGCCCGCTTCGAACCGGGCCGAACGCGCCGCCGAGCGCCGCGAGGCCATTATCGAGGCGGCGATGGATGAATTCATCGCGCGAGGCTTTGCGGCCACAAGGCTCGACGACGTCGCCAAGCGGGCAGGCGTCGCCAAGGGCACGATCTACCTGCACTTCAAGGACAAGGAAGCGCTGTTCGAGGAATTGATCAGGACGGCGATCGTTCCGGTGGTCAACCGTCTTGCTACGGCGGGGCCGCCGCCGGCCGGTGCCTCGATCCGCGACATGGTGGAGAATTTCGCCCGGGCGTTCATCCATGACGTGGTGACGACGCGGCGCGGCGACATCGTGCGCCTGATCGTTGCCGAAGGGCCGCGATTCCCCGAAATCGCCGATTTCTACTACCGCGAAGTGGTCTCGAAGGGGATCGCCGGCATGCGCGCGCTGATCGAACTCGGCGTCATCAGGGGCGAAATCCAGCAGAAGGATTTGGCGCGCTTTCCGCAGATCCTGGTAGCGCCCGCCATCGTCGCGATCATCTGGCAAAGCCTGTTCAGCAAACACGCGCCACTCGATGCGAACGAGATGTTTCGCGTTCATCTCGATCTGATTTTTGGCGAGCGGAGGACGACATGACCTCGTCGCGGATAACGAGCCTTTTCGCCGCGCTCGTGCTGGCCGCCGTGCTGGCCGGCTGCAAGGAGCGCAAGGATCCCGGCTTTCAGGGTTGGGTCGAAGCCGACATGATCTTCGTCAGCCCCGACGAATCCGGGCGCGTGACCAAGCTCAGCGTGCGGGAGGGCGACGAGGTGAAACCCGGCATGCAGATTTATTCGGTCGATGACGATCTGCAGAAGGCCGATCTCAACCAGAACAATGCGACGCTGGCCAATGCCCAGCAGACCTATGACCGCGCGGCATCGTTAAGCAAGACCGGTTCGGGCACCCAGGCCAATCTCGACTCCGCGGTCTCGGCGCTGCGCGTGGCGGAAGCGCGCGTCAACACTTCGCAGACACGGCTGGCCCGGCGCAACGGTTTCGCGCCGGTCGCCGGCACCGTTCAGCAGATATATTTCCGCGAAGGCGAGATGGTGCCGGCGCAGCGGCCGGTGCTGTCGATCATGCCGCCCGGCAACATGAAGCTGCGTTTCTTCGTGCCGGAGACGCAATTGCCGAAGCTTGCGATCGGCGACGAGGTCAAGGTGACCTGCGACAATTGCGCGTCGGATCTTACCGCAAAGATCTATTTCATCGCGACGACGGCGGAATATACCCCGCCGGTCATCTACAGCCTCGATGAGCGCAACAAGCTCGTCTATTTGATCCAGGCGCGACCGAACAAGCCGGCCAGTCTGCGCGTCGGCCAGCCGATCAGCGTGTTCGTCAATGCGCCGATACCGGTGGCGGACAAGCGATGAATTCAGCCCCATCGACCGCGCCGGATATTGCCATCAATGTCGAGGGTCTGTCGAAATCGTTCGGCGGCCGAGCGGTCGTGCAAAACCTCTCGATGCAGGTCAAGCGCGGCTCGATCTATGGCTTCCTCGGCCCCAACGGCTCCGGCAAGACCACGACCATCCGCATGCTCTGCGGCCTGCTGACGCCGGATTCCGGTGAGGGCACCTGCCTCGGCTATGACATCCGCCGCGAGGCGGACAAGATCAAGCGCCAGGTCGGCTACATGACGCAGCGCTTCAGCCTGTATCAGGATCTCTCGGTACGCGAAAACCTGGAGTTCGTGGCGCGGCTCTATGGCCTGCCCAACGCGCGGCAAGCGGCGCGCGACATGATCCAGCGCATTGGCCTGAGCGGCCGCGAGGAGCAACTCGCGGGCGAATTGTCCGGCGGCTGGAAGCAGCGGCTGGCGCTCGGCGCCTGCACGCTGCCCAATCCGCAATTGCTGCTGCTGGACGAGCCGACCGCCGGTGTCGATCCCAAGGCGCGGCGCGATTTCTGGAACGAGATCCATGCGCTCGCAGCCGAAGGCCTGACGGTGCTGGTCTCCACCCACTACATGGACGAGGCCGAGCGCTGTCACGAGATCGCCTATATCGCCTACGGCAATCTGTTGGCGCATGGCACGGTCGACGAGGTGATCGCGCAATCGGCGCTGTCGACCTGGACGGTCACGGGCGACGATCTCAATGGTCTTGCCGCTGAACTGTCAGGCAAGCCCGGCGTCGACATGGTGGCGCCGTTCGGCACCAGCCTGCACGTTTCCGGCCGCGACAAGGCCGCACTCGAATCCAGCGTCGCGCCCTACAGGGACAACAGGGGGTGGAACTGGCAGCATGGAGATCCGTCGCTGGAAGACGTGTTCATCGACCTGATGAGCCGCTCAAAGGACAATTTCCAATGAGTACGACCGACACAAACAGCGCACGCCGCAATGTCCGGGAGCCGTCATTCGGTTTCTGGTGGCGCAGCTATGCGATGCTGGTGAAGGAATTCATCCAGCTCCGCCGCGACCGCGTTTCGTTCGCGATGATCGTGATGCTGCCGGTGATGCAGCTCGTGCTGTTCGGCTTTGCGATCAACACCACGCCGCGCCATCTGCCGACCGCGGTGTTGCTGCAGGAAGACAGCGACCTGGCGCGCTCGATTCTCAAGGCGATGGAGAATACCGCCTATTTCCGCTTTACCCATGAGGTCCACAGCGTCGCCGAGTTCGACGATCTCCTGCAATCGGGCAAGGTGCTGTTCGGCGTCGAAATCCCGCGCGGGTTTGAGCGCGCGGTGCGGCGCGGCGATCACCCGGCGCTGCTGGTCGCCGCCGATGCGACCGATCCGGTGGCAGCAGGCTCGGCGCTGGGCACGCTCAACGCCATCGTGCAGACCGCCCTGGCGCACGATCTGCACGCCGGCGATCCGCCATCGACTCCGTTCGAGATCCGCGCCCATGCGCGCTACAATCCGGCGGCGTCCTCGCGGCTCAACATCGTGCCCGGCCTGGTCGGCACCATCCTGACCATGACCATGCTGATCTTCACGGCGCTTTCGGTGACCCGTGAGATCGAGCGCGGCACGATGGAGAGCCTGCTGTCGATGCCGATCAAGCCGGTCGAGGTGATGTTCGGAAAGATCATCCCTTACGTGATCGTCGGCTTCGTTCAGGCAACGCTGATCATCGGCATCGGCGTGTTGTTGTTCGGCGTACCCATTCTCGGCAGCCTGGCCACGCTTGCGCTGCTGACGACGCTGTTCATCACCACCAATCTTGCGATCGGCTACACCTTCTCGACCATCGTGCAGAACCAATTGCAGGCGATGCAGCTGTCGATGATGTTCTTCCTGCCCAGCATTCTCTTGTCCGGCTTCATGTTTCCGTTCGCCGGCATGCCGAGATGGGCGCAATATATCGGCGAGTGCCTGCCGTTGACGCATTTCGTTCGCATCGTCCGCGCCATCATGCTGAAGGGCGCGACCATCCAGAATTTGCAGTACGACACCATTGCCCTCATTGCACTGATGCTTTTGGCGATGACGATCGCCGTGACCCGCTTCCGTCGCACGCTCGATTGATGCAATATAATTGATGTCATTCCGGGATGGTGCGCCAGCACCAGACCCGGAATCTCGAGATTCCGGGTTCGATGCTGCGCATCGCCCCGGAATGACAGGGTGGGGAAATGTTTGGTTTCTGGGGCAACACAAGCGAGAAGCCGGTGGTGTCGGCTGATTTTCAGCGCGCGCTGACGCAGCAGATCCTGCGCACCGAGTTGATCCGGATCAAGGCGCTGATCGGGACCACCGTCCTGATCGGGGTACTGATCCTCATTGTCCATGCCCTCGATCCCGATGCGATACAGAAGCTCTGGCATGGCCGCTTCGATCCGAGCGAGCTCTTCATCGTCCTGGTCCCGTTCGTTCTGTTTGAACTCTGGGTCCACTTTGTCATCACCCGGCACCTTGGCACGGACCATGACCTGCCGGTGTACCGGCGCTATATCGGTGCGCTGGTCGAAACCTCGATGCCGACGCTTGCTTTGGCGATGCATATCGACAGCATGGGTCCGGTGGACGCGCTCGGCTTCGCGGTGCCGCTGACCTATTTCATCTTCGTCATTCTCTCGACGCTGCGGCTGGATTTCTGGCTTTCGACCTTCACCGGATTCGTCGCGGCAGCCCAGTTGCTCGCCATGGCGATGCTCTACCATCGCGCCGGCAGCGCCGATCCGCCGCCGGACCTGTATTATCACTCGGTGCGCAGCGTCATCATCCTGATTTGCGGGATGCTGGCGGGCGCAGTCGGCGTTCAATTGCGCCGGCAGTTCGAAGCCAGCATTCTCGCCGCGACCGCGCGCGACCGCATCACCAACCTGTTCGGTCAGCACGTCTCGCCGCAGGTGGTCGAGCGGTTGATGGCCGAGGGTGCGGCGACCGGCAGCGAAGTCCGGCGTGTCGCGGTCATGTTCGTCGATTTTCGCAGTTTTACCGCGGGCGCCAGCACCCGCACCCCGCAGGAAGTGGTGGACCGCCTCGATGGTGCGTTTGCCGTGCTGGTCGACATCCTCGACCGCCACGGCGGGATCGTGAACAAGTTTCTCGGCGACGGCTTCCTGGCCCTGTTCGGCGCCCCGTTCGACGCGGGTAACGCCGCGCACCGCGCGGTGGCCGCCGCGCGCGAAATGCTTGAGGCGAACGAACGCGCCAACCAGGCGTCCAGCTGGCCGCTGCGCATCGGCATCGGCATTCACGTCGGCGAGGTCGTCGCCGGCAATATCGGCTCGCCGCGGCGCAAGGAATACACCGTGATCGGCGACACTGTGAATTTTGCAAGCCGGCTCGAGGCGCTGAACAAGGATTTCAATTCGCAGTTCCTGATCTCGGCGGCGGTTCACGACGCGCTCGGAGAGGAATGTCGCGATGCCGTCGCGCTCGGCGAGGTGCCGGTCAGAGGCTATGAGCGGCCAGTGACGGTCTGGAAAGTGGCATAGGAGAATATCAATGCAACGGCGTTACATCACCGTCGACGTGTTTACTGATCGCGCCTTCGGTGGCAATCCGCTTGCCGTGGTGCTCGACGCCGGCGGGCTTTCGACGGCGCAGATGCAGGCGATCGCCACCGAGTTCAATTATTCCGAGACCACCTTCGTGCTGCCGCCGGCCGACGGCGCCAATGACGCGCAGGTTCGTATCTTCACCGTGAACCGCGAGCTTCCGTTTGCCGGCCATCCCAATGTCGGAACCGCCTACGTGCTGGCGACGCAGGCCGCAAAACCGCCGGCGCGACTGCTGTTCGAGGAAGGGGCAGGCCTCGTCCCGGTCGAAATTGCGACCGAGCAGGGTAGGGTCGTCAGCACCGAATTCACGGCACCGCAGCCGCTGAAGCGGATGTCGCATCTTGGCGCCGAACAGGCGGCTTCCTGTCTGTCGCTGTCGGCGAGCGACGTGAAGGTTGATCGGCATCCGCCGCAGATCATCTCGGTCGGGCTGGCGTTCCTCGCCGTCGAACTCACCTCACGCGAGGCGCTGCGCCGCGCGAGGCCGAATGCGGAGGGATTCGCGAAGACCTTCCCGTGCGATGGCAGCGATGCGGTCTATTTCTATACGCGCGACGTGCCGCCTGGCGAAAAACCCTGCGAGTTGCAGGCGCGGATGTTTCATCCCGGCGCCAGCGGGCTTTCCGAGGATCCCGCCACCGGCAGCGCCACCGCCGCTTGCGCGGCGCTGCTCGCGGACATCGATCTGTTGAAAGATGGCGAATTGAAACTAACGATCGGCCAGGGCGTCGACATGGGGCGGCCGAGCCTGTTGCTGACGCGCGTGCGCAAGCAAAACGGCGCGGTTGCCTCCATCCATGTCGGCGGCGCCAGCGTGCAGATGATGGAAGGTACGTTCCGGCTGGCGGGCGAGGGGTGAGAGATTGGGCATCGCTTCGTCATTGCGAGCGGAGCGAAGCAATCCATAGTGCGGCATATGCGGATGGATGGATTGCTTCGTCGCTTCGCTCCTCGCAATGACGGCTAAGGTCATACTTGTTTGGCCGCCAGATTCTCCACCTTCACGCCGTCGCGATCTTCGATGATCTCGGCGATCCATTGCCGGTGGCACTGCTGATGGTCGCGCTCGTAGCAGAGAATGCAGACCGGACCGGACTTCTTCACCAGCGCCGACAATTCGTCGAGTTCTTCCTTGGCCTGCGTGGTCTTCAGATGCGCGGAATAGATTTTGTGCAATAGATCGAACTTGCCGCTGCGCGCCGCCTCGCGGCCGGTCTTCGGCGTACCCAGCCCCTTCAGATGCAGATAGGAAATGCCACGCTCGTCAAGGCCGGCCGCGAGCTGGTTCTTGGAAAAGCCGGGCCGCCGCGACGCGGCCACCGCGCGCACGTCGACCAGCAGCTTGACTCCGGCGCTTTCCAGCTCATCGAGCACGGCCTTCGCCGGCGTCTGCTCATAGCCGATGGTGAAGAGGCGATTCTTGCGTGCCATGTCGGTGTCCCGGCGCCGTTACGTCCCGACGTCAGGCTAAGTCACCCCGCAACGGATTTCCATAACCGCGGAGGTTATGCCGCAGCTGCCCGGCTGCCAGATGCGTTGCCGCCGGGGGCGCCATATCGCATAGTCGCGAAAACAGCGCCTGTTGATGGCCGGTTATATCGGGGGAAATACGATGCATGGATTTTGCCGCTCGCTGGCGTGGATGGCCGCAGTCGCGCTGCTGGTTTGCGGCGGCGCGGCGCGGGCGCAGGGCACCTATCCCGACCGGCCCGTGAAAATCATCGTCCCGATCGGTCCCGGCGGCAGCTACGATCTGGTCGGGCGGCAGATTGCCGACGTGCTTGCGAAACGCATGGGGCAGGGCTTCGTGGTCGAGAACAAGCCCGGCGCCGGCACCGTCGTCGGGACACAGGCCGCGAGCCAGAGCGAGCCGGACGGCTATACGCTTGTCGTCGGCGGGCTCTCCAACATGGCCTTTAATTCGGCGCTGTATTCCAAGCTCGGCTACGACCCACTGAAGGATTTTGTGCCGGTCGCGCTGGTCTACAAGTTCGGCTATGTGATGGTCGGCCGCAAGGATCTGCCGCAGCCCAAGCTGGCGGACATCGTCGCGGCGGCGAAAGCCAGTCCGGGCTCGATCTCGGTGGCGACCGCCGGCGTCGGCACCGGTCAGCAACTGGTAGCGGCGGCCTTCATGAAAGCTGCGGGCGTGAAGCTGCTGGAAGTGCCCTACAAAGGCTCGCCGCCGGCGTTCACCGATCTGCTGGCGGGCCGCATCGATCTGTTCTTCGACTCGATGGCGGCAGGCCTCCCCCATGTGCAGTCCGGGCAGGCGAAGGGCATCGCCGTGCTGGCGTCCAAACGCAGCCCGCTGGCGCCTGACGTGCCGACGATGTCGGAAGCCGGCGTTCCCGGGCTCGACGTCGATTCCTGGCTCGGAATCTTTGCGCCCGCCAAAACGCCGCCGGAGGTGATCGCAAAACTGCGCCGCGATATCCGCGCCTCGTTGCCCGATCTCAAGGAGCGCTTCGAGAAGAGCGGCGGCGAAGTCTGGGACCTGCCCGACGACAAGCTCAATGCCTTTGTCGCGTCCGAATACGAGACCTGGACCAAGCTGATCCGCGAGGCCGGCATCAAGCTCGACTGACGAGGAGGTTACTTCACCCGCTCGATCAACTCCATCGCGCCCGCGGGCGCGCGCACCTTGCCCTCGTGGATCACATAGGCAAAGACGTCGCGCGGCGTCTTCTTCGGCTTGGCTGCATCGACGCGTGGCAGGTCGTCGGGTTCACTGCCCGAAGCCCAGGCTTGAAACCGTTTCGCCCAGGCGTCGAGCTGTTTTGGCGGGTAGCAGGTCTTGAGTTCGTCCTTGCCCTTCTGCAGCCGCGCATAGACGAAATCGCTCGCGATGTCGGCAATACCAGGATATTTACCGTGCTCGGCGAACACGACGGGCGTTTCGAACTTTCGCAGCAGCGCGATGAAATCGGGCACGCAAAAACTGTCGTGGCGGACCTCGACCACGTGACGCAGCGCGCGGCCCTCGAGTTTGCGCGGCAAGAGTTCGAGGAACTTGCCGAAATCGGCTTCGTCGAATTTCTTGGTCGGCGCGAATTGCCACAGCACGGGGCCTAGCCGGTCGCCGAGCTCAAGCACGCCTGAATCATAGAACCGCTTCACGGAGTCGCCGGCTTCCGCCAGCACCCGCCTGTTGGTGGCGAAGCGCGGTCCCTTCAACGAGAACACGAAACCGTCGGGCACCTCACGCGCCCATTTGCGAAAACTCTCCGGCTTCTGCGAGCCGTAATAGGTGCCGTTGATCTCGATCGAGGTCAGCTTCGACGCAGCGTAGGACAACTCCTTCGCCTGCGTCAGCTTCTCTGGGTAAAACACACCGCGCCACGGCTCGAAGGTCCAGCCGCCGATGCCGATAAAAATGTTGCCGCTGGTTGCGGACGATTTTGCAGGTTTGCTCACCGGGGGCTCGTTACGAAGGAGGGATGATTGCGGGCCGATCTTAATCCAGATCGGCCCTAATTGGCCAGATTGCCGCAGGCAAAGATGCGTCGGAAGTGCGGGATAGAAGCCGGGCGCTGCGGCGCGATATATGGACACAGACGCCGGTTCGGCCGACAATCACGCAGAACTTGGCGCGCCAATTGCAGACCTTTGCAACGTAGCAGGCCGCAGGCCCAGGAACTTTTCCGTTCATATCGACGCAGGTTCGGAGTTGGCTACGAGCGGATACATGACAAGCAAGCATCAACCATCGCAACGAGAGACCAAGGGCGGCGGGCAAGCCCAGTTCGGGGCCTTGCTGATGACCGATGGTGGAACGCAACGGAGCGGGCCGCCGTCGCTGTTCCACGGCCTCACCGAGTCTGAAATCGCGCAGGTGTTGGGCTCCGGAAAACGAAAAGTGCTCTACCGCGGCGCCCAGCTGTTCAGCCAGGGCAGTCCGCAGGACGGCATCTTCCTGATCGAGAGCGGCCGCATCAAGGTGTTCTACATCGCCCCGTCGGGCCGCGAGATCACGCTCGCCTATTGGCACTCCGGCAATTTCGTCGGCGGCCCCGAGGTCTTCAAGCAAGGCCTGCACATCTGGTCGGGGGTCGCCGCCGTCAACAGTACCGTGCTGCATTTGCCGGGCGATATCCTGCGCCGGATGGTGCTCACGATCCCCGCGCTCGCGATCGGAATCATCGAGGGCCTGACTTTCAAGGGCCAGTGCTATTCGGCACTCGCCCAGATGCTCGGGACGCGCTCGCCGACCGAAAGGCTGGCGCAACTGCTGCTGCATCTGATGAACCTGTACGGCGTTGAGGAGCGCGAGGGGTCGTTGATTGCGGCGTCATTCACGCATGCCGATCTCGCGCACATGACCGGTGTGACGCGCCAATCCGTCACCATCAGCCTGAAGCGATTTACCGAGCTGGGAATCCTTCACGCGCACGGCTCAAACCTCGTCATCAAGGACGCGGATAGGCTGAGCGATATCCGCGACGGCAAGCTCGCCAAGGCCGCGGTCTCTGACGACATCTGAGGCGAGGGACCAAGCGAGTCCCGCGTCAAACCGCCGCTGATATCGGCGGGCCTCCAGACGCCTGGCGGGCTGAGTCCCGCTGGTTGCAATGACTAATTAATAGACATTTAGCCCGCCGGATAACCAAGACGGGCGCAAATTCTGTTCATTAATTGAGCATCCGCAAATTTCTTAGCAATAGGTTGCTGGTTCGAAGCGTTCGTCGTTTCGGATTCTGGGGAGGCCGTTCAGAACTTGCTGACCGGACGTAATCACGTCCGTGATGGATGCAAGCGAGTTAGCGGCAAATGACGCCTACCACTCCCTTCGTTAGCCACGCTTTTCGCGAACCGGGCCTTCGCGAACCGAAAGCCGTCCGCGCCGTCAGGATTGGTCTGATGGCATGTCGTTTGCACCATCAAGGTCATCAAGCCAGTCAGTCTGCTCAGCGCCGAGTAACCCTGCCGCCCTTCGCTGCGGCCGGGGGATTCAGCATGGGCCATGCAAGTCACACCGCACAGTTTGGTTCGAAAGGATTTGTCTCATGAGCATCGGCCCTGCGTCTAAACTCTCTGGCCTCCTTCCCTTGATCGCTGCGGCAGCCATCGCATTGGCGCCCGGACAGGCGAGCGCGCAGACGCTCGAGATCGGGATCGGCACACAGAATACGACGACCAACACCGTGACCGGCGGCGTCGTGCTGAAGGAGCTTGGACTCCTGGAGAAGCACCTGCCGAAGACCGGCAAGTACAAGGACATCCAGTACAAGCTGAGCTGGCAGAACGCTACTTCCGGTCCGCCGATCACCAACGGCATGATGGCCAACAACATCCAGATCGGCATGATGGGTGACTACCCGTTGATGGTGAATGGCGCCACCGGGCAGGCGACCAAGAACGAAACGCAGCTCGTCGCGATCATCGCCTATAACGCCTATGGCGGCGGCAATGGCATCGTCGTCCACAAGGACTCGCCGTTCTACGAACTCGCCGATCTCAAGGGCAAGAACGTGTCGGTGCCGTTCGGCTCCGCCGCGCACGGCATGATGCTCACCTCGCTGCAGAAGCGCGGCCTGCCGCCCGATTTCTGGAGCCTGGTTTCGCAATCGCCGGAAGTCGGCACCACCAATCTGCAGGAAAAGCGTATCGACGCGCATGGCGACTTCGTGCCGTTCGCCGAACTGCTGCCGTTCAAAGGCTTTGCCCGCAAGATCTATGACGGCGCCGAAACCAAGGTGCCGACCTTCCACGGCGTCGTCGTGCGCAAGGATTTCGGCGAGAAATATCCGGAGATCGTGGTGGCCTACATCAAGGCGTTGATGGAGGCGAACGACTGGATGCGCAAGAACCCGAAGTTTGCGGCCGAGAAGATCGAGGAGTGGACCAAGATCAACAAGGAAGTGATCTACATCTTCCTGGGTCCCGGCGGGGTGCACACGCTCGATGCGACCATAAAGCCGAAATGGGTGGAAGCTGTCGGCGCCAACTACGCGATCCTGCAGAAGCTCAACATGATCAAGGAACTGAACATCGGCGCCTGGGTCAACGACAGCTATGTACGGACGACCTACAAGGAACTAGGGCTCGATTACGACAAGCAGCTCGCGTCGTATGACACCTATAACGTCACCGGCACCGATCCGGTCTGCAACGCGCCGGTCAACAATCCCCTGCAAACCGGCGAGATCTGGATCCAGGGCGGCGACATCGTGCCGTTCAGCTCACCGGTCTGCACGCTGCTCGGCGTGAAGAAGTACGGCTCCGAAGGCAAGAAGTTCAACGCCGTCTATCTGGTCGACCGCGAGCTCGGCATCAAGGTGTTCGCCGACGCCGCGTTCTATTCGGTCGGCGGCCAGGATCCGAAGAAGCCGGATGTCGTGCCGTTCCTGCTCAAGAAGGATGCGGAAGCCTATGCGGCCAAGAATGGCGGCAAGCTTGCCACCTATGCCGAAGTCCTCGGCGCCATCAACCTGGGGCAGTAGGGGAATCCGATGGGCAGCACGGCAACAGCCAAGATTGTGGCGCTCCCTATGGTCGACAAGCACGCCGATCCTGAGCCGGTGGCGGCAGAGGTGAAGGCCTCCGCAGCCCAAATGTCCGCCGCGGAAATTCCGGTGCCGGAGCCGGAGCCGATCCCCACGGTCTCGCTGACCAAGGTGTTTCTGGGCCTGCTCGGATACGTGACCCGCGAGCGGATGGTCACGGCATTGCTTGCCTGCATCTCGATCGGGGCCCTGTTCCTGTTCTGGTATCTCGGCACCAAGTACAGGCTGGAATTCTACATCCGCTTCAAGAACGTTCCGACGCCCTATGAGGTGTATCAGCAGCTGACGCAGGTCGGGCTGTCGAACAAATACCTCTTCAATATCGCCATGAGCGTGCGACGCATTCTGCTCGGCTTCATGATCGCGACCATCATCGGAGTGCCGCTCGGGCTGGCGATCGGCAAGTACCAGCGCGTGCGTGACTTCTTCATGCCTGTCGTCGAGATCATGCGGCCGATTCCGGCGATCGCCTGGGTGCCGATGTCGATCATGCTGTGGCCGAACAACGAGGCCAGCATCGTCTTCATTACCTTTATCGGCGCGTTCTTTCCGATCCTGCTCAACACCATTCACGGGGTCCATTCACTGGATGGCGTGCTGGTACGGGCGGCGCGCTGTCTCGGCGCCAGCGAGATCCGGCTGTTCATGAACGTGATCTTGCCTGGCTCGCTGCCGCACATCTTCACCGGTCTTGCCGTCGGGATGGGCGTGGCCTGGGTCTCGCTGATCGCCGCCGAGATGATCTCGGGCCAGTTCGGCGTCGGCTACTTCACTTGGGAAGCCTACTCACTGGTGGACTATCCCGCGATCGTGCTCGGCATGATCACGATCGGTGTCCTTGGACTGGCGTGCAGCGGCATCATCCGGATGGTTGGCGTCCTCCTGATGCCCTGGCTCGCATTCGCACCCGGAGGCCGGCGATGAGCATGACCATGACTGAAGCCGAAACCCACAAGGGCTTCATCGACGTTCGCGATATGGGCGTGACGTTCGGTGCCAACGACAACAAGGTCGTCGCCGTCGATAGTGTCTCGCTCAACGTGCAGCCGGGCGAGTTCGTCTCGCTGATCGGGCCTTCCGGCTGCGGCAAGTCCACCTTGCTCAGCATCGTCGCCGGCTTCGTCAAGCCGACCCGCGGCGAGGCGTTGCTCGATGGCAAGGCGATCACCAAGCCCGGTTCAGACCGCGGCGTCGTGTTCCAGCAATACTCGCTGTTTCCGTGGCTGTCGGTTCGCAAGAATGTCGAGTTCGGCCTCAAGATGGCCGGGGTGGAGCAAAGCAAGCGCAACACCACGGCGCGGGCGCTGCTCGATCTGGCCGGGCTGCTCTCGTTCGAGAACCATTATCCGGACCAGCTGTCCGGCGGCATGAAGCAGCGTATCGGCATCGTCCGCGCGCTGGCGACCAGCCCGCAGGTTCTGCTGATGGACGAGCCGTTCGGCGCACTCGACACGCAGACGCGGGTCGTGATGCAGGAGATCCTCACCAACATCTGGCAGCAGTTCCGCATCTCGGTGCTGTTCATCACGCACGACATCGAGGAATCGATTTTCCTCTCCGACCGCATCTACGTCATGACCGCGCGGCCGGGCCGCATCAAGGCTGTCATCAAGGTGCCGCTGCCGCGGCCACGAACGGCCGAGATGACCGACACGCCGGAGTTCATGAACCTGGTGCAGGAGCTCAAGGGCCTGATCCGCGAAGAGTCGCTCGCCGCTATGGCGCCGGAGATCAAGGATCGAGGCCTATCTGGCTTTGGAATGAAAGTGGGACCGAAAGGAGTAGGCGAAATCTTCTGAAGTAACTTGAACGTCGCGGCCTGACAGGCGCGAACCCTAAAAATCGATCACAGCAATCAAGCACGGCCGCAAACAGGCGCGCGCGTCAACGATGACTCACGCCTGGCGTCCATCAAATCGGAGCATTCAATGGCAAAGAAACCAAACATTCTGTTTTTCCATGTCGACAATCTGGGCATGGGCGAACTCGGTTGCTACGGCGGCGGCATTCTGCGCGGCGCCGATACCAAGCGCATGGATCAGTTCGCAAAGGAAGGCGCGAAGCTGACGCACTACGTCGTCGAGCCGCAGTGCACGCCGACGCGTTCGGCGCTGATGACCGGCCGTTTCCCGATCCGCTCGGGCAACCACACCATCGCGCTCGGCGGCAATGGCGGCGGCATCGTCAAGTGGGAACGCACCATCGGCACCATCCTGTCGGATGCCGGCTATGCGACCTCGATCTACGGCAAATGGCACATCGGCGCCGAGGACGGCCGCTTCCCGACCGACCACGGCTTTGACGAATGGTACGGCCCCTTGCGCACCTATGACGAATGCATGTGGCTGACCGACCCGCATTACGTCGCGGAGCGCGACGGCTTCTCGCACATGCATGAAGGCGTCAAGGGCAAGGGTGCCTGGCCGCTGCTCGACGAGCAGCTCACCATGGAAACCAAGAAGACCTGCGACCTTGAGTACCAGAAGCGTGCCATCAAGTTCATGGAAAAGTCCGTCAAGGCGGACAAGCCGTTCTACTGCTACTTCAACCACTCGCTGATGCACTTCCCGATGAGCCCGCGCGACGAATTCGTCGGCAAGAGCACCAATGGCGACTGGGGCGATTGCCTCTTGATGCTGGACCATGATTTCGGCGTGCTGCTCGACAAGCTCGACGAACTCGGCGTTCGCGACAACACCATCGTCGTGATGTGCGGTGACAACGGCGCCGAGGACCACCTCGCCGGCCGCGGCACCGGCGGCTTCTTCGACGGCTCGTATTTCAGCTCGGCGGAAGGCGGCATTCGTACGCCGCTGTTGATCCGCTGGCCGGGCCACATCAAGCCGGGCACCGAAAGCAACGAGATGGTTCATGTCACCGACATGTTCACGACGCTGCTGTCCATGACCGGCTGCGAGGCACCTAAGGATCGGCTGATCGACGGCGTCGACCAGAGCGAGTTCTTCCTCGGCAAGAAGGAAACGTCGAACCGCGAGTCCTGCATCGTCTGGCTCAAGGACGAACTGCACGCCGTGAAGTGGAAGGACTTCAAGATCAACTTCAAGCGGCAGCAGCACTTCCATGATCCGGAGCTGGCGCTCGGATTTGCCCGCATCACGCATCTGAAGGAAGACCCGAAGGAGCGTGACGCCGTCAACCAGCGCTACGTTCGCTGGTGGGTGATGCAGCACGCACAGCGCATCATCCGCGACTTCGAGGAGAGCGCCAAGAAGGAGGAGCTGATTCCGCCAGGCGCGGCTCTCGATTTCGTGCCGAAGCAGCGCCAGAAGGCTTGAGGACGATGTCTGCACCGACGATAGCGGCCGACGTCGCGCAGGGTGCAGCCGGCAATCGCCGGGGAGCGGGCTGTTGCTCGCTCCCTGGCCAACCAAACACGGGCGTAACGCCTGACACAATCAACCGCGATTCCATGATCTGGATCCCGGGCGGCTCTTTCCTGATGGGCTCCAACAGCTTCTATCGGGAAGAACGCCCGGTGCGTCCCGCTTCCGTCGACGGTTTCTGGATTGACACCTATCCCGTCACCAACGCCGAGTTTCAAGAATTCGTCGAGGCGACCGGATACGTCACCTATTCCGAACGCCCGCCGAACCCTTCGATGTATCCCGACGCCGATCCGCAAATGCTGGTGCCGGGCTCGCTGGTGTTCAAGAAGCCCGATCGTCCGGTGAACCTGCGCAACAACCTCGCCTGGTGGGAATACAGGCCCGGCGCCGACTGGCGGCATCCGCAGGGGCCGGAGAGTACGATCGCAGGCTGCGAAAATCATCCGGTCGTGCATGTCGCTTATGAGGACGCGCTCGCTTATGCGGCGTGGGCCGGCAAGGAGCTTCCGACCGAGGCGGAGTGGGAATTCGCCGCGCGCGGCGGTTTGGAAGGCAAGGCCTATCCCTGGGGCGATGCCTCCAATCCGGACGGGCAGTTCATGGCCAATACCTGGCAGGGCCATTTCCCTTACCAGAATTCGGCCGACGACGGTTACGAGGGCACGTCGCCGGTCGATGCGTTTCCGGCCAACGGCTACGGCCTGTTTGACATGGTCGGCAACACCTGGGAGTGGACGTCGAGCCCGTATGGCGCCGAGCAGGAGCAGCAACAGGAATCGTGCTGCCATCCGAAGCCCGGTGACGACAAATCCGTGCGCCGCGTGGTGAAGGGCGGTTCGCATCTGTGCGCGCCGAATTATTGCCTGCGCTACCGGCCGTCGGCGCGCCAAGGCGAAACCGTCGATTCCTCCACCTGTCATATCGGCTTCCGCTGCGTCGTGCGTCAACCGCCGGGCACCTGACGAGAATCCTTTCGCGACCGGCAAGGCCGGAGCACCGCCAAACATCTTTCGGAAGTTTCCCATGCAAGCCGCCAGCACCACGACCAACGCACAACTCCAGTTTGAAGACTCGCCTTCGATCGGCGCGGTGCTGCGTGCGCCCAACCTTTTCGTCCGCGAGTCGCTGGCCGGCATGGTCACCGCGTTGGCCCTGATTCCGGAGGTGATCTCGTTCTCCTTTGTCTCCGGTGTCGATCCCAAGGTGGCGCTGGTCTCTTCTATCGTGCTGTGCCTGGTGATGTCGGCGCTCGGTGGCCGACCTGCGATGGTCACGGCGGCGGCAGGCTCGATCGCGCTGGTGATCGGTCCGATGGTGAAGGTGCATGGCGTCGGCTACATCCTGCCGACCATCCTTTTTGCCGGCATCATCCAGATCGTCTTCGGGCTTGCCGGACTGGCACGGGTGATGCGCTTCGTTCCGCGTTCGGTGATGATCGGTTTTGTGAATGCGCTCGGCATTTTGATCTTCGCCGCACAGGTGCCTCACATCTTCAATGTGCCTTGGCTGGTCTATCCGCTGTTCGCGCTGACGATCGCCGTTGTCCTCATCATGCCCCGCTTCACTACGGCCGTGCCGGCGCCGCTGGTCGCCATCATCGTCGTGACCGCGATCGTGATGGTGGGGCATCTGACCGTACCCAATGTAGGCGGCGAGGGCGCCATGGCGCCGGGACTGCCGGGCCTTACGGCGTTTATCGTGCCACTCAACCTTCAGACGCTCAGCATCATCTGGCCGACCGCGCTCAGCGTCGCCTTTGTCGGCCTGCTGGAGACGCTGCTGACGGCCAAGCTGGTCGACGACCTGACCGACACCCGCTCGCACAAGGGCAAGGAGTCCTGGGCGCTCGGCGTCGCCAATATCGCGGCCGGGTTCTATGGTGGCATCGGCGGATGCGCGATGATCGCCCAGACCGTGGTCAACGTGAAGATCGGGCAGGGCCGCACCAGGATATCGACGGCGGTCGCCGCGATCGTGCTACTGGTGCTGGTCACCGCGCTGAGCGACCTGATGGCGCAAATTCCGATGGTGGCGCTCGCTGCCGTCATGATGATCGCAGCCCTCAAGACCATCGATTGGCACAGCATCCGGCCTACGACGCTGAGGCGCATGCCGACCCCGGAAACGCTGGTGATGGTCCTGACCGTTGCCGTCACGGTTGCCACCGGCAATCTCGCGATCGGGATCGCTGTCGGGGTGTTGCTGGCGATGGTGTTGTTCGCGCGCCGGGTCGCCCATGTCATCCGGGCCGACCGCACGCTCAGCGAAGACGGCCTTTCGGTTCGCTATCACGTCCATGGGCCGCTGTTCTTCGGCAGCAGCAACGACCTCGTCGAGCGCTTCTCCTACGGCGCGGATCCCAAGCGCGTCATGATCGATCTCACTTATTCCCAGATCTGGGACGCTTCGAGCGTCGCGGCGCTGGATTCGATTGAAACCAAATACCGCGACCATGGCGCGTCAGTCACGTTCGTTGGGCTCGACCAGCGCAGCTCCTTGTTCCACGAGCGGCTGACCGGCCAGCTCGGCGCCTGAATTTCGGAACGCGGAACGAGAAGGAGCTTCCGATGATGATCTTCCAATGGCTGTCGACATTCGTCCGCAGGATGATGCGAAACTGGTCCGGCCGCTATCGGCCGGAGCGGCATTACATGCGCGGGGCCGGGCCGGCGTCAAAGCGAAGCGCGCACCACGGCACAAGCTCCTGATATGCGTTGATCGCGGATTCGGCACCTTCTCCGACAGCTCGTACTCCGACCAGCCAAATCAATCGTGATTGGCCAATTCGCTGAATCCGTGCTGTGCACGCTTGTCTCGATCAGGGATCGGGCTACGCAAAACAAGAATGGAGAAAAGGATGCGCATCCTGATCGCCGCATTGGTCGTGATGACGAGTTTCCCTGTTCTCGCCGACGAAGTTGGTGAGGCGCGCAAATTGGCGGTTTCGGGGCGTGACGCCTACTGGAACTGCTTGGCCCGCGAGTATCCGCGGGAGAGCAACAAGAACATGCCGGAACAGGAATTTGGCGCCTTGATCGCAGCTGCCTGTGCGTCAGAGCGGCAGAATTTCCGGGTGGCGCTGGTCGGCTTTCTCGCGATCCAGTCCCCGGACAAGGATGCGGGCGCGAACCTGACGACGGCCAACGATGCCATCGCCTTCGCCCAGAAGGACATCGTGACGGCGTTCGCAAGGCGCAAAGCCGCGTCGAGGTAGCCAAGGCGGCTTTCGCCAGCCTATTCCACCATTCCGGCCTTCCGTGATATTGATTCCCGATCAGACGGGGGATTGTCGGGTATGAATTCTGAGTCGATAGCCGGTATCTTGGGTGCCATTGTCGCCTCGATCGTTTTGGTGGTTGCGATCGCCTATGGGCCGATCGGGCAGTTTGGCAAGCCGGCGCCGAAGCCCGCCGCCGTCCAGCAACCGTCCCAGATGGCGCCCGCGGCGCCCGCACCACGGGGACCGGTGATCCGGGAAGTGCCGAATTAACTGACGCAGGGCGAGGGGTTAGGCCACCCCTTGCGGAAGGCCCCTGGCATCCCTATCTTGCTCCTAACGGCGACGTTGAGCCTTAAGAAGCTCCGGCGCTGGGACGACCATGAATAGGTTGGCTGCGCCGGATGTACGCGCGCCCTCTGTTCGTGGTCGTTGGCATTTTGGGGGTCTTTTTGGCCCGTTTTCCCCGTCCAGAAACCCGGTCCCGCGCCCCTGCTTTGGCGGCGGATTCGATTGCTGGCGCCGTCTTTCGTGGCGCTGGCGGCGCCGTTGGTGGTGCTGGCGGCGCCATTACTAGTGCTGGCGGCGCCTTGGCATCCCCAGCGGCTGCGGATATACGCTGGCCCCATGAATCAAGCCATCAAACCGGGCCCCGAAAACCCGTCGCAGGCCGCCGGTTTGCCTCAGCTTTCGGTGGTCGTCCCTACCTTTAACGAGCGCGACAACGTCACCGTCCTCTACCGGCGGCTGGACGCGACCCTCAAGGACATCCCCTGGGAAGTCGTGTTTGTCGACGACAATTCCCCTGACGGCACCTGGGAAGTGGTGCGCGGCCTGGCGCAGAAGGATCCCCGCGTCCGCTGCATCCGCCGGATCGGGCGGCGCGGCCTGTCGGGGGCGTGCATCGAGGGCATTCTCGCCGCCAGCGCGCCCTATGCGGCTGTCATCGACGCCGATCTGCAGCACGACGAGGCCCAGCTGCCGAAGATGGTGGGCCTCTTGCAACGTGGCGAGGCCGAGCTTGTGGTCGGCAGCCGCTACGTCGAGGGCGGCAGCGCCGACAGTTTCAACAAGGGACGCGCCGGCATCAGCGCGCTCGCGACCGAAGTTGCACGGCGCGTGCTCAAGGTCGAGATCGCCGATCCCATGAGCGGCTTCTTCATGATCCGCCGCGACCGCTTCGAGCAACTGGCGCCACAGCTTTCGATCCAGGGCTTCAAGATCCTGCTCGATATCGTCGCGACCGCGCAGGGCAAGCTGCGCACGGTCGAGGTTCCCTTTACCTTCGGCTCGCGCCAGCACGGCGAGAGCAAGCTCGATTCGATGGTGGCGCTGGATTTCCTGGGTCTGGTGCTGGCCAAGTTCACTCACGACGTGGTCTCGCTGCGCTTTCTCTTGTTCGCGATGGTCGGCTCGATCGGCCTCATCGTGCATCTCGCGGCGCTGTTCATCGCGAACCAGCTCTTCAACATGCCATTTGCGGAGTCGCAGGCCGTCGGCGCACTGGTGGCGATGACCAGCAATTTCATCCTGAACAATTTTCTCACCTATCGCGATCAACGCCTGAAGGGCTTTGCCATCCTGCGCGGCCTGCTGCTGTTTTACCTCGTCTGCAGCGTCGGCCTGTTCGCCAATGTCGGCGTCGCGTTCTCGGTCTACGACCAGGAGCCGATCTGGTGGCTGGCGGGAGCGGCGGGCGCGCTGATGGGCGTGGTCTGGAACTACGCGATGTCCGGACTGTTCGTCTGGCGCAAGCGATGATCCAAAAATGAATCCGAACGAGGCGCGGCTTGTCCTCAACACGGTTCTGACGATCCTGGCGCTGGTCGCGGTACGGCTGGTAGCCGCCGCCTACACGCCGATCACCTTCGACGAAGCCTATTACTGGATGTGGTCGAAGCATCTGGCCGGCGGCTATTACGACCATCCGCCGATGGTGGCATTGGTGATCCGCCTCGGCACCATGATTGCGGGCGACACCGAACTCGGCGTCCGTCTGGTCTCGATCCTCTTGGCATTGCCGATGAGCTGGGCGGTGTACCAGACCGCGGCCGTGTTGTTCGGCGGCAGGCGGGTGGCGACGACGTCGGCGATCCTGCTCAACGTCACGCTGATGGCCGCGGTCGGCACCATGATCGTCACGCCGGATGCGCCGCTCCTGGTCGCCTCGAGCTTCGTGCTGTTTTCGCTGGCCAAGGTGCTTCAGACCGGACGCGGTACGTGGTGGCTGGCGGTCGGTCTCGCCACGGGCGCTGCGCTGTTGTCGAAATACACCGCGCTGTTCTTCGGCCCCGCGATCCTGATCTGGCTGGTGGTGGTTCCGAAACTGCGGCGCTGGCTGATCTCGCCATGGCCCTATCTCGGCGGCCTCGTCGCACTCCTGATGTTTTCGCCGGTCATGCTGTGGAACGCCGATCATCACTGGGTGTCTTTCATCAAGCAGATGGGCCGGGCGCGGATCGAGGATTTCAAGCCGGCCTTCATCGCCGAACTGATTCCGACGCAGATCGCGTTCGCGACGCCGCTGGTATGGATCCTCGGCGCGATGGGTCTGTATGCACTGTTTCAGCGCCGCGCCGGCGCGCTGCCGGCGCGCGTGCTGGTCAGCACCATGTTCTGGACCATCGTCGCCTATTTCGTCTGGCATTCGCTGCACGCCCGCGTCGAGGCCAACTGGTTCGCGCCGGTCTATCCGGCGTTTGTGGTCGCGGCGGCGTATGCAGCCCATCTGGTGCCATGGGAAAAGCGCGAGCAGCGCACCGTCAATTTCTGCCTGCGCTGGGCGGCGCCGACAGGCATCGTAATGTTTGCGCTGCTGATCGTGCAGGCCAACACCGGCATGCTCTCGGGTTATCGCCGCGACGCCACGGTGCGAAGCGTCGGCGTCGGCTGGCGCGAAATCGCAGGCGAGATCGAAGCGGTGCGGGCGCGCGCGGGCGCATCCTGCGTGCTCGCGCCGGATTACGGCACCACCGGCTGGCTTGCGTTCTATCTGCCGAAGGGAACTTGCGTTGCGCAGCAAAGCCAGCGCATCCGCTGGGTCAACATGCCCGAGCCGACGGCGGCGCAGCTCGGCGGCAAGCAGCTGTATGTTCGCGAGGCCTTGCCCGGCGTTCATCCGTTGAAGGACGAGTTCGCCCGCGTCGAAAGGGTTGGCGAGGTCACACGCAGGCGCGGCCCGCTCGTGGTCGAGACCTACGCGCTCGATCTGCTGGAGGGACCGAAGGGGGATGTGCTCGACCGATCCCCGCCGCCGGAACTGGCGTTGGAAACCAGCATTTTGCCGGCTTGGTTGCGCCGAAAATAGTCCGACGGTCATGTCGGAACGGCCGCATTGGGATCGTCTTGTAGGGAACCCAGCACGCCGTCCAACCGTGAGGTCATGTCCATGTCCGGTTCCAACCTGAAACCCGCCGCTGAACTCGCGCGCGGCAATACCGCGCGCATTCCCAACGAAAGCGCTGAATATCGCCGTGCCCGCGAGCAATTGCTCGCTGAGGAAATCGAACTCCGCCGTCACATCGAGCGCGTCGCCGAAATGCGCCGCGCGTTGCCGCCCGGCGGTGAGGTGACGAAGACCTATTCGTTCGTCGGCGAAGGCGGCAAAGCCACGCTGCCTGATCTGTTCGGCAATAAGCAGACGCTTGTGATTTACAGTTACATGTTCGGGCCGCAACGCGAGCAGCCGTGTCCGATGTGCACGTCGTTCATGGCCACGTGGGCAGCCAAGCTGCAAGATGTCGAGCAACGCATCGCGTTTGTGTTCGTCGCGCGCTCGCCGATCGCACGATTGATCGAAGCGAAGAAGGCGCGCGGCTGGACACAGCACAGGATCTATTCCGATCCGTCTGGCGATTACACCCGCGATTACGTCAGCGCCGCAGATGCCGATATGCCGGGCTATAACGTGTTCACGCGCCGCGACGGCATCATCCGTCATTTCTTGTCCGGCGAAATGGGGCAGGGTACCGCCGACCCCGGCCAGGATCCGCGTGGGGCACCCGACCTCGATCCGCTGTGGGCCCTTCTGGACACCACGCCTGAAGGCCGCGACAAGGACTGGTATCCGCGCTTGAGCTATTGAAGGCGGGCTTTGCGAGCCGAAGTGAACGCCATGCTGACGGCGGGCCGCGTCCTATCAAAGCATCGCTGCCGATGAACCTAAGCGGGTTTTGGTGCGACGACCTATGCTCGGTGTAAGGTATGGCCGGCGACGTCCGGCAACCGTGGAAGAGGAAGATGCAATGCGGCTCGATCCCTATCAGGAGCGTGCAAGGGCCCTGGCGGTCGAAGCCGGGCTCGATCCCGATGCGAAGATCGATCGCCCCGGTCAGCGGCCGATCCCGGTCTGGTGCACGTTCCGCGACGCTGCCCGCAAGGCACAATTCACGGCGCAGGCCGCGCAATACCAGAACAGCCCGCTCAAGATTCTTCGGCCGGCACGAGGATGCCACGATCGCGCAGATGCGAAACTGCATGGCGGTCGGCAATGCCGTGGCCGGTGTGATCTGCGCGGACGGTCACCTGGGATATGCCCAGCCGGTCGGCGGCGTCATCGCCTATGAAAAGCAGATCAGCATCTCCGGCGTCGGCTTCGACATCGGCTGCGGCAACATGGCGGTGCGTCTCGATACGCCGTTCAGCCGGATCGAAAGCCATGTCGGCACGATCATCAAGGACGTGCACAGGACGATTTCCTTTGGCGTCGGGCGGACCAACGAGGAGCGCGTCGAGCACGAGCTGTTCGACGACGGCGATGCCTGGCGCGAATCCGACATGGGCGCGTATCGGCAGAAGGCGGTGTCGCAGCTCGGCACCGTCGGATCCGGCAACCACTATGTCGACCTGATGCGCGACGAAGCCGGTTTTGTCTGGATCGGCGTTCACTTCGGCAGCCGCGGTCTCGGCCACACCAGTGCGACCCGCTACCTCAAGGCTGCGGGCGGCAAGGATGGCATGAATGTGCCGCCGGCTGTTATCGACGAGGACAGCGAGATCGGACGACGCTACATTGCGGCCATGCAACTGGCCGGGCGCTATTCCTATGCCGGCCGGGAGTGGGTGATTGAGCGCGTGCGCAAGATCATCGGCGGCAACGTCACCGACATGGTTCATAACCATCACAATTACGCCTGGCGCGAAAATCACGCGGGTAAGGATTTGTGGGTTGTGCGCAAGGGCGCGACGCCGGCCTTTCCGGGACAGCGCGGCTTCATCGGCGGATCGATGGGAGATGACGCCGTCATCGTCGAAGGCGTCGATGGCCCCGAAGCGAAGGCGTCGCTCTACTCGACGGTTCACGGCGCGGGCCGGATGTTCGGCCGCAGGGAAGCCAAGCGCAGGTTCACGCGCGTCGAGATGGATGCGTGGCTGCAGTCGCGCGGCGTGACATTGATCGGCGCCGATCTCGACGAAAGCCCGATGGCCTATCGAAGGTTGCCGGAGGTGCTTGCCGAGCATGCCGGCTCGATCAAGGTGCAGCACACGCTGCGTCCGTTCGCCGTCGTCATGGCGGGCGAGAACGAATTCGATCCGTTCAAGGATTGATTGCCAAAATGGGACACCCGGCCGACGGCCGGATGTCCCGATCGCAGGGCAACCCCGCATGTTTACGGGCTGATTTGCGCATAACTTCCAATGATTTGCGCATGCCTTACATCTGCCCGCGTTTAATCTGCATTTAACTAAAACTCGCCTTAATGACGCTCCGTGTCTTTGCGAGATGCTGCCTGGGAACCTTTCGGGCGCGGCACCAAACAGGGACTTAGTAGAGTTGTTCTGGACGCAAGGCGAATGAGTACGAGTACCGGCGCGTTTGGCCTTGCGGCCCACAACCGCAAGAAATCTTCCCGGAAAGCCATTCCTCAGCATTTCCTCGGCGGCGTCGCGATCGCAGCCGTGGTGCTCGGCTGCGCCTGGACCGTTTACAGCAATATTTTCGCCTCCAGCATCTATCCCTCGGTCAACAGCGCGGCGTTCGATCCGCCCGTCGTCAAAAGCTCCACGATTGTCGCGTCGCGTCCGGCGCGGCCCGCCTTCAACGACGTGTTCGAGTCGCTGCCGCAGCCAGCCCCGAAAATTTCCGCGCCCGAGACCGTCTCTCCTTTGATTATGTTTAACGAAAGGTTTGCAGCCTCGGCGCCACAAGGCCAGGCGTCCAGGGCGATCGAAGCCACGCAAGTGGCGGAGGTCTCGCCGCCGGTCGATGTGAAGAAGACTGAAGCGCCTAAACTTGCCGAAGCGCCGAAGCCGAAGGAAGCCGCTTCGCCGGCACCGACCCAGGTCGCGTTGAACGTTCCGGCTCCGGCGACCAAGCAGGCTGAAGCCAAACCCGCCGCGAAGGAATCCGGGGCTTCGGTCCGCGACATGGCGCAGCGCGCCAAGGCGGCGGTGATGTCGATTGCGTCCAACGACAAGCCGAGCATGGTCGAGAAATTGTGGGGCAAGCAGCCCGCGCATGGCGGGTTGTTGGCCTACGCTTCCGCCGACGCCAGCGTCACCGGTAGCATTCCCGATACCCGTTCGCAGAATCCGATGCTGGGCGGATCGCCGCCCTACGACAAGCAGACCGCGGTCTACGACATCGCGGCGAAGAAGGTCTATCTGCCGGATGGCACCGTTCTCGAGGCGCATTCGGGCCTCGGCGCCAAGATGGACGATGTGCGCTATGCGCATGTGCGGATGCAGGGCGTGACGCCGCCGCATATCTATGACCTGAAGCCGCGCGAGGCGTTGTTCCATGGCGTGCCGGCGCTGCGACTGACGCCGATCGGCGGGCAGGACAAGATCTTCAACCGTGACGGCCTCCTGGCACACACCTACATGCTCGGCGCCCGCGGCGATTCCAATGGCTGCGTTTCCTTCAAGGACTATTACGCGTTCCTGAACGCGTACCGGAACCAGGGCATCCGGCGTCTTGCGGTGCTTGCCAGGATTCAGTGACGTCGCTCGTCGTCCCTCCGAACGCAGGGACCCATACCCCGCAGCGATCATTGTTGCAGAAGGTATCCATCGCTGGCGATCCTAACCGATCGGCCGTGGATGGGTCTCCGGGCGCGGCCTTAGGCCCACCGAAGAATGTGATTTTCGTAACAGTGCGACCGCCGCCGATCGATCATCGTTCCTATCACCGAGGCACTGGTGCATCGGTATCATTCAACCCAAGGTAGGAGGCGTAACTATGGATGAAATCGAAATCGCTGCGTCGGATACCGTGACTGATGCGGAACTCGATGAGGTCAATGGCGGCTTTATCTTCATATTGGTGGGTGCGGCGGCGTTCAGCACCGGCTTTTTCGCCGGCTACGGGGCGGTCAGGTTTGCACAGGACATGTCGAAATAACGCAGTCCGTCTGAAAGAAACGAACGGAGGCCCCGTCCCACTTGCGGGGCTTTCTGCCTCCGGGCCACAACGTAACAGAGGCTCGTCCCTGCGATGTACAGCCTCCTTAGGCTGTATGTCGAAGAGAACTTCCATGATGCTTGAAGAATAGGTCAAGCTTTACAGGTTCGCCGCTATCTCGCCAGAACAGTTTTCGATTGAGGCTGGCCGCCACCGCGAGGCGGTGGTGGCCGCCGATCAGAACATGGTCATCCGTTGCTTTGGCGATGATTTCTCCGTCTTCGTCCACGATGATTTTCATCTGCCGCCTCCAATCCAAGGCCACCGATCAGCGCCGCCGCGATTGTGCGCATGCTATCTAACCTCGTAAGGGCTCCGGGCGTTCCATCCCACGAAGATCACTCTTTCCGGATAACAGGCGCCACAGGTCCCCGCACAAAGCCGCGCCCCCAGGAGCCTGCTTCGGATTACGGACGAGCGCCATCGTTCGACGGTCCCGCGCCTACAGGTCGTCACAGTTCTTCTTGTTTAGCCCTGAGTGAGTGCTGCATAATCTGTTGAAACATTTGGGCCGGATCGTTCTGGCCACCCGCTCCTGCTTTGATTTGGGTGAAGGCGCGCAAGGGGAGCGGGAGCCAGCCGCCAGCCACCGCATCGAGCGCTTCGGCGGATAGCTCGCGCGCGCTCTTCGCATTTGATTGCATTTCCAGTCATCACATTTCCCCTTTGATTTAGCCGGCGCGATCATCCAACGCTGGTGCGGCCACGTTTAGCGTCAACCCTCTCGTCGCGAAGTGACGGCGACCACACCGCCGGCCGTCGCGCGCATCGACAAGGCGCGACACGACGCGGGTAGGCTTCGCGAGTGCATCAGCGTCACGGCGCGGACAGCCGAGCGGACGGCACCACGTCATCGAAGTGCGCCGAATGGGCACGTTGGTTCGCTGAATGGCTGTGACGGGGAGTCACAGCACATCCGAAATTTGAAAAACACGCTTGCAACTGAAAGATGTTTCGTTTATTAGCCCGCTCCTTCGCTAGGCCATGGGTTCGGGCTCACTGAGATCCCGACTGGCGCGAGCCGGTGTCCGGTTTCGTGTTCCGCCGAATGAAGACGCGAGGTGTAGCTCATGGAGAGCATCGGGGTGATACCCGAAGGCAATCGGTTCGATTCCGGTCTCTTGCACAACCGAAGGATAGCTCAGTGGTAGAGCAGATGACTGCTAATCATCGTGACGCGGGTTCGAATCCCGTTCCAACGCTCCGGTTCAGTCTAAAAAACTGAATTTCCCATTGAAGGGGACCGGACGCGCGCTTCAGTCGCGGTCCGGCCGCATTGCCGCAAGGCTCTTCGTCCGAACCTAGACACTGTACGAACGGCTCTGCGCCGCGGTGGGTACCGCTTGCGCTGACGCCGGGAATACCGTTCGAACGCCCGACCTTCGTCGGGCGATTGCGCGCGTGCGCCCGTCGTCATGCAAGCTCAAACCACGGCCCGCCGGGCTTTCAGGAAGCGCCGTTCGCGTCCTCCGTTCCTTCTCGACGAAACCAGCTTTCCGACCTCTGGCCGGAAAGCCCATGATGGAGGCGTGCCATGAACTGGCATTTCCTGATGACGCATGTGACGGTGAAGGATGGTGAGCGCGCGTTGCTGACGCGGAACGGCAGGCTCGAGCGCGTGCTTGGTCCCGGCCGGCATCGGCTGTTCGATCCGCGCAACGAACTGACGGCAGAAGTATTCAAGGTGGTTCGCGCCGAATTTCCGGCGGAGCGTTACCTGGTGCTGAAGGCTGCGCGGCCTGATCTGGCGGCCGAGCTGTTCGAGCTTGTCGAGACCAAGGCAGACGAAGTTGCCATCGTCAACCTCGACGGCCGTCCGATGCAGCTGATGACGCCCTGGCAGGCGCGCGTCTACTGGAAGGTCGCGACATCGGTCGATGTCGAACGCATCGACCTGACCGGCGATGTCAGGGTGACGGCGCGTCATCTGGCGATGATTGATCGTAACCGTTCGGTGGTCGTGACGGAGGCCGTGGTCGAGAACCACGAAGCCGGTCTGCTCTATGTCGAGGGCCGGCTGGTGGAGCGGCTTGCGCCCGGCCGGCACGCGTTCTGGATCGTCGGCCGCAAGGTCGAGGTCAAGCGTCTCGATCTGCGGCCCCAGGCGGTCGAGATCACCGCGCAGGAAATGCTGACCAGGGACCGCATCGCGCTGCGGGTGACCTTGACGGCGTTTCGCCGGATCGTCGATCCCGAGCGGGTCGTCGCCGTGGTGCCTGACGTGGATGCGTGGCTGTACCGGCTGGTGCAGTTCGCGATCCGCGAAGCGGTTGCAGGCCGCACGCTCGACGAGGTGCTGTCGGCAAAGGCAGCGCTCGATGCGGAGCTTCGCGACTATGTCCGCGAGCGTATCGCGGACAGCGGTGTCGAGGTGACCGAGCTCGGCGTCAAGGACGTGATCCTGCCCGGCGAGATCCGTGAGCTGGTGAACAAGGTGGTGGAGGCGGAGCGGGTGGCGAAGGCCAATTTGATCCGCCGGCAGGAAGAGACCGCGGCGACGCGGTCGCTTCTGAACACCGCCAAGCTGATGGAAGAGAACCCGCTGCTGCTGCGGCTCAAGGAACTGGAGTCCCTCGAGCGGCTGGTGGAGAAGGTCGGCCGCATCGACCTCCACGCGGGTGACGGGCAGGGCTTTGATGCCCTGCTCACCAAGCTGGTTCGCCTGAAGCCCGCGGAAAGCGCGTAAGCAAAGAAGGGTCGCCTACGGGCGGCCCTTCGCCTGCGGGGCGGGCGGGGTAGGCCGTCAGTTGTGCGCTATTCGTAAACTCGTCAGGCCGCCGAGCGTGGCACGATTTTCTTGTAGCTGTGAGTCTTCTCGGCCTTGGAAAGATCGTATGCCGCTTGCAGGTTCAGCCAAAAGCGGGGGTCAGTACGAAAATAACGCCCGAGCCTGATCGCAGTGTCAGCCGTCACGTCGCGCGTGCCGCGCATGATCTCTGTCAGGCGGTTGGCCGGAACATCCAACTCCTTCGCCAAGGCTCGTGCAGAGAGACCCAGTGGCACCAGATATTCTTCTTTCAACACTTCGCCTGGATGGGTTCGTAACCGCGCCATCGCCGTCTCCTTAATGATAGTCCACGATCTCCACCGCCTCCGGATCGTCTGATGTCCAGCGGAAGCAGACACGCCACTGCCGGTTGATACGGATGGAATGCTGACTGCGGCGGTCGCCTTTCAGTGCTTCGAGCCGATTGCCAGGCGGCGAGAGCAAATCATCCAAGCGGGTCGCTGCGTCCACCATATCGAGCTTGCGCAACGCGACAGCCTCGATGCTCCGCCAGCGCGCCGGACAGGCGCCATCACGAAACAATTGTTCGTGTGCCCTGTCAGCAAAGCTGCGGATCATGGATAATAGTATCCGATACGTATCGCATAACGGTCAAGAGGCATTCAGCGCGGGGCGTCCTCGGCCCCCACAAACAAAAACCCCGGCATCGCTGCCGGGGTTTTGCATTCTTTTGACGTTCGCCTGGATGGCTGGATTAGAAGTCCATGCCGCCCATGCCGCCGCCCGGGGGCATGCCGCCTGCGCCGCCGCCGGCGTTCTTCTTCGGCAGTTCGGCGATCATGGCTTCGGTGGTGATCAGGAGAGCCGCAACCGACGCTGCGTTCTGGATCGCCGCACGAACCACCTTGGTCGGGTCGATGATGCCCTTGGAGACCAAGTTGCCGTATTCGCCGGTCTGCGAGTCGAAGCCGTAGTTGTACTGGTCCTTCTCGAGGATCTTGCCGACGATGACGGAGCCGTCTTCGCCTGCGTTGATCGCGATCTGGCGGGCCGGCGCGGACAGCGCCTTGCGCACGATCTCAACGCCGGTCTTCTGGTCGTCGTTCGCGGTCTTGATGCGCTTGAGCTGCTCGGAGGCGCGCAGCAGGGCGACGCCGCCGCCCGGCACGATGCCTTCTTCAACCGCCGCACGGGTCGCATGCATCGCGTCATCCACGCGATCCTTGCGTTCCTTGACTTCGACTTCGGTCGCGCCGCCGACGCGGATCACCGCGACGCCGCCTGCGAGCTTGGCCAGACGCTCCTGCAGCTTCTCACGGTCGTAGTCCGAGGTGGTTTCCTCGATCTGCGCCTTGATCTGCTGCACGCGCGCTTCGATGTCGGCCTTCTTGCCGGCGCCGTTGACGATGGTGGTGTTTTCCTTGTCGATCATCACCTTCTTGGCGCGACCGAGCATCTGCAGCGTGACGTTCTCGAGCTTGATGCCGAGATCTTCCGAGATCGCCTGACCACCGGTCAGCACCGCGATGTCCTGCAGCATGGCCTTGCGGCGATCGCCGAAGCCCGGAGCCTTGACGGCCGCGACCTTGAGGCCGCCACGCAGACGGTTGACGACGAGGGTGGCGAGAGCTTCGCCTTCGACGTCTTCCGCGACGATGACCAGCGGCTTGCCGGTCTGCACCACGGCTTCGAGCAGCGGCAGCAGCTCGTTCAGCGAGGAGAGCTTCTTCTCGTTGATCAGGATGTAGGCGTCGTCCATTTCAACGCGCATCTTGTCGGCGTTGGTGACGAAGTAGGGCGAGATGTAGCCGCGGTCGAACTGCATGCCTTCGACGACGTCGAGTTCGGTTTCGAGCGACTTGGCTTCTTCAACCGTGATGACGCCCTCGTTGCCGACCTTCTTCATGGCGTCGGCGAGGAACTTGCCGATTTCGGCGTCGCCGTTGGCGGAGATGGTGCCGACCTGGGCGATTTCCTCGTTCGAGGTGACCTTCTTGGAGTTCTTGACGAGGTCGGCGACCACGGCTTCCACCGCCAGGTCGATACCGCGCTTCAGATCCATCGGGTTCATGCCGGCGGCAACCGACTTGGCGCCTTCACGGACGATCGCAGCCGCGAGCACGGTTGCGGTGGTGGTGCCGTCGCCGGCAGCATCTGCGGACTTGGAGGCGACTTCGCGCACCATCTGCGCGCCCATGTTCTCGAACTTGTCGTCGAGCTCGATTTCCTTGGCGACGGTGACGCCGTCCTTGGTGATGCGGGGAGCGCCGAACGACTTGTCGAGCACGACGTTGCGGCCCTTGGGGCCGAGCGTGACCTTCACGGCATTGGCGAGAATGTCGACGCCGCGCAGCATGCGGTCGCGGGCATCAACGCCGAATTTGACTTCTTTAGCTGACATATTTGATTTCCCTGAGTTGAACTTGGTGTCTCACCTCTTCGAGGGGCGCCGCGCAGGCGCTCCTCAGCGGTGAGCGTGTGCGGACTTTGGCTTAGGCGGCCTTCTTCTTGGTCGCGGGAACGTCGGTGAGGACGCCCATGATGTCGCTTTCCTTCATGATCAGCAGCTCCTGGCCGTCGATCTTGACCTCGGTGCCGGACCACTTGCCGAACAGAACGCGGTCGCCGACCTTGAGGTCGATCGGGATCAGCTTGCCAGCTTCGTCACGGCCGCCCGGGCCCACGGCGACGATTTCGCCCTGCGAGGGCTTTTCCTTGGCACTGTCCGGAATGATGATGCCGCCAGCAGTCTTCTCTTCGGCGTCGATGCGCTTGACCACGACGCGGTCGTGAAGCGGACGGAATTTCATGCAGTCCTCCTAAACTTTTGCAAATGTTGTCGATTTTGGCGTCTTGGCAGTCCGGGCAGGCGAGTGCCAGCCCGGCTGCGGGTGATTTAGGCCAGTCTTGTTCGGGGGACAAGGGCTTCTAGCAGAAAAATTGGCACTCAAATATGACGGCTGCCAATTTCATTCATCATGATTAATCACGGTAAACGCCCGCCGACCCCGTATTAGCACGTGCGGTAAGCTGCTGCTAACGCATGAATTTTCAACAGTTCATTAAACATTTAGGCTTGTGATGGGTTGGTATCGTGCGTCACATTTCTCTCATGTGAGCGCATCTCCGCCGGGGTGGCTCGGTGTGGCCACCACGTGAAATGCGCTTCCGACAATGGAGGTTGGCATGGTCTCGCGGGTTGGGGTTGTTTCCGACGATTTCCGGAAGCAGGTGCTGGGTTATGGGCTGACGACGGCGGAAATTCTCTATCGGCTGCCGGATCATCCCTCGCTGCTGCAGACCTACGTCTGGCAGAATTACGATCTGTTTCCGAAATTTCCGGCGCTGAAAGATTTTCTGGCCTTCTGGCAGGAAAAGCTCGACGGCCCGCTGTATTCGGTCACGGTCGCGCATTCCAAGCTGATCAAGCCGGCCGAGCTTCGCGCCGTGGACGGCGTGTTCAGGCTGCATTGAGCGGAAAGGATTGTAGTATGTAGGGTGGGTTAGGCGAAGCCGTAACCCACCATCATCAGTCGCTGCATCAACGGTGGGTTACGCCTTCGGCTAACCCACCCTACGAAACCGATTTTGTGCTAGCCTCTCCCCACCAAACGATCAGGGGAGGCAAGAAAAATGGCCAAGCAAAAAGCGACATCGAAAGCCGCAGCCAAAACCGCGGTGAAGAAGAAATGGACGGGCCTCGGCACGGCAGCCAAATCCACAGCCCGCAAGACCATCGCATCAAAAGGCCGCGTCGCCACGGCCAAATCGAAGGCGGCAGCCAAGCCAGCGGCCAAGGCCGTAGCAAAGCCGAAGGCTCGGCCGAAACAGCGCATCGCCATCAGTCATCACCGCGATGAGGATTTCAAGGCCGACGGCCTGCGTACCTATGCACAGTACCGCGATCTCGGCATTGCCGCGGCGACCCATGGCCTGGCGCAGGCGCATGTGATCCGGCTGATCGGACCCTGCAACCCCGAGGAAGTTTCAAAACTGCATTATCACGACGTCGAATTCCAGATGGTCTATGTGCTCAAGGGTTGGGTGAAGACCTACATGGAAGGCCAGGGCGAGACCTTGATGAAAGAGGGCGGCTGCTGGACCCAACCGCCGCGCATCAGGCATCTGATCCTGAATTATTCCGACGACGTCGAATTGCTGGAAGTGATTTTGCCGGCGGAGTTCAAGACGGTGGAATTGGGGACGTAAGACGCCGTCATTCCGGGGCGACGCGTAGCGTCGAACTATGGTGCGCAATTGCGCACCTGAGAATCTCGAGATTCCGGGCTCGTGCTTTGCACGCCCCGGAATGACGAAGGGGCCTCACGCCCGTTTCGTTTCCGGCATCACGAACGCGATCAGGCAAAGCCCTAAGCATCCGATCGCGGACAGGCCGAGGAAGGCCGTGCTGTGTCCGAAATGGTCGCTGACATAGCCGGCCAGGACATTGCTGCAGGAAGCCCCGATGCCGACCGCCGTCCCCACCACGCCCTGGGCGAGGTTGAAATGGCCGCTGCCGAAGGCGATGTCGGCGACGGTCAACGGGATGAGAACGCCGAACACTGCGGCGGTAACGCCGTCAAAGAATTGCACGGCGACCAGCAGATAGGGATCGGTGACGGTTGCGAACAGAACGCCGCGGATGGCGAGCGCGGTGAAGCCGATCAGCAGCAGTGGCCGGCGGCCCCATTGCTGCGCCTTGCGGCCCACCGAAGGTGAGGTCAGCGCCACGATTGCCTGCGGCAGGATGATGCACGCCGCGATCAGCACCGGCGCCCACTGGGTCGAACGCGTCGTCACGATGCCGGCCATCAAGGGCAGCATCGCCGCGTTGGCGAGCTGCAGCAACATCACGGCGCCGGCAAAGATCAGCAGCGGGCGCTGGCGCAGCAGATGCAGCACGCTGGTGGCTTCGGGGTCCGGCTTGGCGCGGACGATCGCGCCATGGGCCTGTTCCGGATCGATTTCGCGATCTTTGATCCGGGATAGCGCTATGATGGTGAAGATCACCAGAACGAAGGTGGCGAGAAACACCGAGCGGCTGGAGATGAAATAGCCGCAGGCCCCCATCAGCGCCGCGGCAACGCCGTTGCCGATTGACGCGAACCGCGCATTGCGCCCGAGCCGTTCGCCGATCGCGGCCGGTCCGACCAATCCAAGGCTGATCGCGGCGATCGCCGGGCCGAGCACGCAACTCGCCAAGGCGTGCAATGTCGCCGCTGCCGCGATGACGGGAAAGATCGGCCATGCCGCATAGGCCAGCGCCGCGACTCCGATCGCCGCGACCGCGAAACCGGCGACCAGCCGTTCTCTCCGGGCAGCGTCGATGATGGCGCCGCCCGGCATCTGGCCGATCAGCCCGACGATACCGCCGATCGACAGCACCAGCCCGATCTCGACCTGGGTCCATTTCTGCGTCGTGAGGTACACCGCGACGAACGGACCAAAGCCGGTCTGGACGTCGGCGAGAAAGAAGATGAACCAGTCGAGGCCGCGCTGGCTTTGCGCCGAAGGGTGCGGCTCGGGCGATGCCGGCGGCGGCGGTGACGTGTCGCCGCGTTCATCGATGGACGGCGCGCCCCGCGTCTCACCGGCAAAATCCTTGCCAAGATCTTTGGCAGAATCTTTGGGATATGGGTTCGGGCGCGCGGACAGTGGCATTCTCCTCCGCGGTCAGTGGTCGAATTGCAGGGGTTGCAGACTACCGGTGGCGCCGAGCACCACGATCGGCGTATCTTCCTTGTATTCGGGTGCGGCCTTGACCTGTTCCAACGTCAATTCGAGCGTCATGCTTTCCTTCTTGTTGGTAACTTGTCCGAAGTGGAGTGCGTTCCAGTCGACGACGATCTTTCGACTGCCGACGCCGAGAAAGCCGCCGAAATCGATCACCGCGGCGCGCACGGTTCCGGAGCGATCGACGATCACGTCGACGATGCGCCCCATGTTCTCGCCCGCCGTGCTGCGGACATCGCGTCCGAGAATCCCGCGTGCGTCCGCCGCCCGGATGACCGTGACGGAGGGCGGGGGCGCCGGCTCTTTCGGCGCATCCGGCGAGGCCTTTGCCGCCGGACTTGGTGCGGCGAGAGCCGGCGGACCCTTGTCTGGTTCCTGCGCGACCGCCAGTGCGCCGAGGGATATCGCGCTCCACACCAGAACGGCTGCCGTGATTTTTTGCCCTGAACGCATGCGGTCTCCTGAACCTCTTCACGGTTGCGCAGAGGTGACGAACCGGCCGCAGCTGGTTCGTCACCATTTCCCCAAGTACGGTCGCGGTCAGCGCGACAACACGATCGAGACCTGAACCCGGCCGCGCGTCCGCATCATTTCGAGCGATACGTCGTCGCCGTGACGACGCAGGCGAAGGTCCACGCTGGAATCGCCAAGCCGCAAGTCACGCAGCACGACCTCGTTCAGGAATTCCGGCAGACGGGGATTCCGCAGGCGGATTTCGCCGGCCCGCGCATCGAATTCCAGGCCCAGCGAAGCTTCCAGCAGCGTGAACGGCGTCGCGCTCGCCCATGCCTGCGGCGAGCACGCCACGGGATAGAGCGTCGGGCCAAACCGCCGCGCGCGATGGAAGCCGCAGAACAATTCCGGCAATCGCCGCAGGTCCATGTAACTCGCCGCGCCGAACAATCCCTTGAACAGGTGTTCGACGGAATGTTTCAGGCCGTAGCGCGCAAGGCCCAGCGCGATCAGCGCGTTGTCGTGCGGCCAGATCGAACCGTTGTGGTAGGACATCGGATTGTAGCGCGACTCGCCCAATGCCACGGTACGAATGCCCCAGCCGGTGAAGAAGCGCGGCCGCATCAGGTCGGCGGCGACCATGCGCGCGCGGTCCTCGCCAATGATGCCCGTGAACAAGAGCTGGCCGGCATTGGATGTCCGCACCTTGCACGGCCGCTTGGCGCCGTCGAGCGCGAGCGCGTAGGTGCCCATATCAGGGCACCAGAACGCCTCCTCAAAGCGTGCGGCAAGCTCCGTTGCCTCCTCATCGAGCCTGCGCGCCTTCTCCGCAAAGCCAAGCTGGCGCGCGCAACGTGCCGCCAGCCGTTTGCCGGCGAAGACGTAACCCTGAACCTCGCACAGGGCGATGTGGCCTTCGGCCAACTGGCCATCGGCATGAAAGATCGCGTCGAAGGAATCTTTCCAGCCCTGATTGGCGAGGCCCTGGTCGGATGCGCGCTGATATTCGACAAAGCCGTCACGATCAGGGTCGCCGGGACCGTCGATCCAGGCCAGCGCGGCCTCGATCGCGGGCCACAGTTCGCGCAGCGTGTCCTCGTCGCCGGTGCGCTCGAAATAGAATCCCGCCAGCAACACGAACAGCGGCGTGGAATCGACGCTGCCGTAATATTGCGCGAACGGCACTTCGCGCAGCGCCGCCATTTCGCCGCCGCGCATTTCATGCAGGATCTTGCCGGGTTCGGCATCGTTCAGGGCATCGACGGTCGTGGCCTGATAGGCAGCCAGCCGTTTGAGCACGCCGCAGGCCACACGCGGGTCAATCCACAGCATCTGCAGCGCGGATATCAGGCCGTCGCGGCCGAACGTGGTTGAATACCAGGGAATGCCGGCATAGGGATAGCGGCCATGCGCGGTGTCGGTCATCAGCATATTGAGATCGGCCATCGACTGGCACAGCACCTCATTGAAGATGCTGTTCGAGGTTTCGACGCTGGCGGCGCCCGCGGTCGAACGGCGCATTTCGCGGCGATGTGCGAGCAGGCCATGCATGAACGGCGCCGGCCGATGCTCCGCGGCATAGTTGCAGGTCACCGCAACGAACACCGAGGTAAGCTGCTGCGGCTCGAGCGCGAAATGATAGCTGCCGCTGTTCACCGCCAGCAGGGTCGGGCGCGGGTCGAAATGCAGATTGGTCGTTCGCGCCTCGCCGTCGAGGCCGCGATACTCGAACCTGACATCGGCGGGGCTGAGCAATTCGCTGGTGCCGGTGCCGCGGCGCGGGCGCCTGGCGCCGCGCACCTCGAACAGATCGGCGAAATCATTGTCGAACAGGAAGGTCAGATCGATGTGTGCGGCCCGGTCGCCATGGTTCTGGACGGCGATCCGCTGATAGGCGGTGCCGCGCCACAGGAAGATGGTGCGCACGATGTGGATCAGATCCTTCTGCAGGACGATCCGGTCGCCGTCATAGATGTCGGGATTGGTGAGGTCGATCGTCAGCGCGGAATTATCGTCGCGCAGGTTGGAGCCGAGCAGCAATGGCTGGGTCTGGTTCAGCAGGAGCTCGAGCCGCGCCAGATAGCGGGTATCGGCATTGAACAATCCATCGGGTCCACCGGCCGAAGCACCGATGTCGCCGTGGCTGTCGAGGACGATGAACGTATCGTCATGCTTGAGGGTGCGGCGCGGCCGTGCGGCCTGGCCGGTCATGGGAATGTAGAACGGCGATTCCGTGATCTGCTCGGCGAGAGGAGTATCCGCCCGCTGGACGTTGGCTTTGGTGGCCATGCGTAACCTCTGTCCTGTAACTCTAGAGCCTTTTCCGTTCCGATTAAACGGAACGGGCTCTAGATTCCTGATTTGACGCGTTTCATTGACGCCAACCGGTATCCAATTCGCTGGAAAGCACTCTGGCGGATACCGCTCCGCACGCCGCGACGCCGATCTGACTGTGCTCTACATTCGTTTCTGCGATTTCAGGCTGCGTGGATCGCGAGACGGTTCATTTCCTGCGTCACGAGCTGCCGGTACGGACCGGTTTCGCGCATCAGGCGGTCCGGCGGACCATCCTCGATGATCTTGCCTTCCCTGAGAACCACGACGCGATCGAAGTTCCGCAGCGTGGCGAGCCGGTGGGCGATCGCGATCACGGTGCGGCCGCGCATCAGGCGGCCGAGCGCCTCGCGGATCGCTTCTTCGGACTCGCCGTCAAGCGCGGCCGTCGCCTCGTCGAGCAGCAGGATCGGCGCGTCCTTCAGAAACGCGCGCGCGATCGCGATGCGTTGCCGCTGGCCGCCGGAGAGCTTGACGCCGCGATCGCCGACCATGGTGGCAAGGCCGTCGGGCAGATTTTCGACGAAGTCACACCGCGCCGCGATCGCCGCGCGCAGGACCTCGTCGTCGCTCGCTGTGGGACGGCCATAGCGGATGTTCTCCAGGATCGTGCGGTGGAACATCGAGATGTCCTGCGGCACGACCGAAATGGCTTCGCGGAGGCTTTGCTGGGTGACGCGCGAAATATCCTGGCCGTCGACGGTGATACTGCCATCGTCGACGTCATAGAAGCGCTGCAACAGCACAAACAGGCTGGATTTGCCGCCGCCGGATTGGCCGACCAGGCCGACGCGCTGCCCGGGTTTGAGGTTCAGGTTGAATTTGTCGAACACCTGGACGCCGCCAGGATATCCGAACGAGATGTTCCTGAAGGTGATGGCGGCACCGCTCTTGATCAGCGGTTCGGCCTCGGGATGGTCGCGCAGTTCATGCGGCTGCAGCAGCGTTGCGATCGCCTCCGAGAGCCGGGCGGTGTGCTGGGTGACATCCACAAGTGCGACCGCCAGATCGCGGGTCGCGTGCAGGATGGAAAGACCGAGCGTGCAGACCAGCACCACGTCGCCGGTGGTGGCCTTGCCGCTCTGCCACAGCGTGACCGCCCAGTACAACAGGGCCACCGTCAGTGCCAGCGTGATCACGGCATGCGTGAGCCGAAGCTTTTCCAGATAACGCAGGCTGCGGCCCCGCGCGGTCAATTCGCGGTCGACGGTGTTGTCGAAGCGGTTGTGCTCATGGTCGAGCCCGCAGAACGCCCGCACCAGTGGCATGTTGTTGATGACGTCGACCATTTCGCCGTCAACGGCGGCGGCCTTGTCGGCGTAGTCGTCATGTAGCGGCTTGCCCGCGGCCGCGATCCGGAACATGGCGATGAGGACCACGCTTGCGATCACGATCATGCCGGCGGCCATCGGCAGGCTGACGGTTCCGATCAGCGCGATTGCCACAATTGTGGCGATGCAGGGCGGCAACACGTTCCATACGAACATGTTCTCCACCGTGAATACGGCATTGGAGGTGGCCGTGATCCGGCTTGTCAGCATGCCCGGGAGCCGGTCGATGAAATAGCTCGGGGCGTGTCCGGTCAAATGGCGGAACATGTCGCGGCGCAGATCGCCGGTGACGCCGACAAACGTGAAGCTCGCTGTCCAACTCGCGATGCGCCACAGCAGGACGTCGGAACCAATCAGCGCTATGAGAAAAACGAATGCCAGCCATACACCGCCGCTATCCGCAGGTCCGGCGGCGAGGGCGTCGACCAGATACTTCACGCCGTATTGTGTGCCGACCGAGCAGGCAACGGCTGCCACCACCGTGAACAGTATCACCAGATGCGACGCGGGCCGCCGGCGCAGATAGCGCATTACAAAGGGGAATGGTCGGTTCGCGTATCCCGATAGATTGTCCATGTGTCTGCTAAACCTGTTGGAGATTAACGGGAAATCCTGGCGGAACCCCGACCCTGTCGACGGGCGTCATTCGATTGGCGCGGCAACGCCTCAACTGCACAACAATTTCGCAGCAAAGGTCGTTCAAGAAGTCTGATCACGTGTGATGGCATCAGCAAGACGACAGTGTGTGAGAAGTGAGCGCACCAATGTGGGAACTTCGCATCTGCGTAAACGTTCCCGCTCTGGCGATGCCGCGCCACGAGGGTTGAGGGCTTTCAAGGTAAAATCACGATCAGGAGGTTGTTAGGATGCGCATCGCGCAGGTTGCTCCGTTGACGGAGGCTGTTCCGCCCAGACTGTATGGCGGCACCGAACGCGTCGTCTATTGGCTGACCGAGGAACTGGTCGCTCTGGGCCACGAGGTCACGCTATTCGCCAGCGGCGATTCCCGAACCTCCGGCAAACTGGATGCGACGTGGCCGAAGGCGCTGAGGCTGGACGGGTCGGTGCGGGATCCGAACGCACTTCACATGCTGATGCTCGAGCGCGTACGGCAAAAATGTGACGATGAAGAATTCGACTTTCTTCATTTCCATCTCGACTACTATCCGTTCTCGCTGTTCGCCCGGCAGCCGACGCCGTTCGTGACCACGCTTCATGGCCGGCTGGATCTTCCCGAGCATCAGCCGGTGTTCGCGACATTCTCGAAGATTCCGCTTGTTTCGATCTCAAATGCGCAGCGGCGGCCGGTGCCGAAAGCAAACTTCATCAACACCATCTACCACGGCCTGCCGGAGAAGTTGCTGACGCCCCAGGCGGTGAAGCCGAGCTATCTGGCCGTCCTCGGCCGTATCGCGCCGGAGAAGGGCGTGGACCGGGCGATCAGGATCGCGATACGCTGCGGCATCCCGCTCAAGATTGCGGCGAAGGTCGATCGCGCCGACCAGGAATATTACGATGCGATCATCAAGCCGATGATGGATCATCCGCTGGTCGAGTTTATCGGCGAAATCGGGGACCACGAGAAAGCGGAGTTCCTGAGCGGGGCGATCGGGTTGCTGCTGCCGATCGACTGGCCGGAGCCGTTCGGCCTCGTCATGATCGAGGCCATGGCCTGCGGCACGCCCGTGATCGCCTACAACCGTGGATCGGTTCCTGAAATCATCGACGACGGAAAGACCGGCTTCATCGTCGAGGATGAAATCAGCGCGGTCGCCGATGTCGGGCGGCTGGGGGAACTGGATCGCCAGGCCATTCGCACGCATTTCGAGACGCGCTTTACGGCTCGCCGTATGGCGCTCGACTATGTCAACACCTATCAGGGCATGATCGAGGCGGTGAAGCCGCGGATGAAACTGGTCAGCAGCGCCGAATAACGTTGCCGGAGCAGGGCGCTCGATTCTTAAACCCGTCGATGGCGTGCGTCATCGACGGGACGCGCTCGCGCGTCAGGACGCGGTGTTCGATTGACCGTTCGACACCGGGTCGTCGCCGACGGCGTGCAGCACGAATGGTCTGGCGACACGCCCAGGTTCGGCGACAGGAATGGACGATCTGCGACTTGCGCGCTTTGGCCGTGGTGCGGTCTGATTTTCGGTGGAGCGAAACAACGCGTAGTCGCGGCTGAATAGCCAGCGCGATGTTTGAAAGACGCCGTGGGTGATGAACAGAGCGGCGAGCACGTCGATCGAATAGTGGTAGTGGCCGAGCAGCACGACCGCGCCGAAGAACGCGGTCAGCGCGAGAAAGAATACCCGCCATTGCAAGATGTGCCAGAACGCCAGCGCCGCCAGGAACGGCATTCCGGTGTGACCGGAAAAGAAGAGATCGCTGCCGTAAAAAATGGAGTTGAAGAACGGCGCCGGCTGCTGCGGATCGATCGGGGACGGCGCCATGTGGGTGAGCGCCACGAATACGGCGCGGACCACAGGAACAGCGCCGTGGCCTTCAGCGCGAACGGCAACCGGTTCGGCCGCCAGGCCAGCAGTCCCGCCGTGATGACGAAGGCCGTGAACGTACCGTAGATGAACAGAAAGCGGACGTTGTAGGGCCCGACGCGGCTCAGCACAAAATCCGTGACGTGGTTGCTGGCATGGACCGTAGCATAGGTGACAGCGGCGAAGATCGCGATGCTGCTGGCAGAGAGGAAAGCGGCGCCCTCGCACAGCGAGCGGACATACGCGCGCGTGCCAAACAGCGTGCGGTAAAGCCGAATGGTGTGTTCCATGGCGCCTGCTCCTCCGTTCGCGAAATCTGCTACGGCTGGCATCACGCGGCCGCCAATTGCGGCGGCTCATCGGCGGTCTGATCGTAGGATTGGATAGCAGGCGGCTCTAAAACAAAGGCCGTCTGCCGCTGTTTGCCTACGCTGTTATCGGTAGCCGAATGCGACAAACCCCGGCGGAAGCGGCTGCGGATTGAGAGCGACCCGCTCGAGCGCGGAGGTAAACCGGTGCTGCAGTCCGCTGACGATGATGATGCCGCCCGCAACACGGTCGAGTTCAGCTGATGTCAATGCTTCGTCTTTGGCAGGAACTGAATGGGTCATGGTTGTTTCCCTTGGTGAGGCGGGCACGGCGCCGTCGCCGAGCGGACATTACCTCGCTCGCCCTGATTGGTGTGTGAGCCAAATCACTCAGGGCTGGCTCGGCCGCTAGCTGATCGTTCCCACGATCGCGCCCATCAGGCAGGTGGCCAGCGTGCCCGAGACGATCGACTTCAGCCCGAGCGCGTTGATCTCCTCGCGGCGCCCGGGTGCCATGGTGCCGAGGCCGCCGATCATGATGCCGAGGCTCGCGAAGTTGGCAAAGCCGCACATCGCATACAGCATGATCAGCCGCGAGCGCGGATCGAGCGCGTCGGGACCGAGCTTCGATAGATCGACATAGGCGATCAACTCGTTGAGCACCGTCTTGGTGCCCATAAGGCTTCCCGCCGTGATCGCCTGCGACCACGGCAGGCCCAACAGCCAGCATACCGGCGCCATGAGATAGCCGAGCAGCCGCTGCAGCGAAATCTTCGCGCCGCCGATCTCGGGCAACAGGCCGAGGATGGCGTTGGCGAGATAGACCAATGCCACCAGCACCAGCAGCATGGCGACGATGTTGAGCAGCAGCTCCAGTCCGGACGTGGTGCCCTTGACGATCGCATCCATGGTGCTCTTCACTTCCATGTCGGTGTCAGCAGCGGCCAGCATTCCGCCAGTCCGCTTGTCAGACGTCTCCGGCACCATGATCAGGCTGATCAGAATCGCCGCGGGTGCGCCGAGCACCGAGGCAATGACGAAATGCGCCGCCGCATCCGGGATCAATGGCGCGAGAAACGTGGCGTACAGCACCAGCACGGTACCGGCGATCCCGGCCATGCCGCCGGTCATCACCATGAACAATTCGCTGCGGGTGAGTTGCGAAAGGTATGGGCGGATGAACAGGGGCGCCTCGACCATGCCGAGGAAGATGTTGGCGGCGGCGGACAGACCGACCGCGCCGCCGACGCCGAGCGTGCGTTCCAGAAGCCAGGCCATGCCGCGCACGATCGGCGGCAGCACCCGCCAGTAGAACAGCAGCGTGGTCAGCACGCTCATGACCAGGATGATCGGCAGCGCCTGAAACGCCAGGATGAAATCGGCGCCCGGCGCCTTGAGGTCGAAGGGAAGCGTGCCGCCGCCGAGATAGCCGAACACGAAGGAGGTGCCGGCGCGGGACGCTGCCGCGATGGTATTGACCGCGTCATTGATGGCGCCGAACGCGTTTGCGACCAGCGGCAGCTTGAGCAGCACCAGCGCGGTAAGCACGGTAACCGCAAGCCCGACCGCCATCTGCCGCCATGACACCGCGCGGCGGTTCTCGCCGAGCGCCCACGCGATTCCCAGCAACGCCAGCACGCCGAAAGCCGATTGCAGTTGCAGCATGATCTCGAAGTCCCCCGGTCGATTATGGCAGCGGGGGACTTGCAAGCGCAATGCCGGCCAGCCCTTCGCCGCCTGGTATTGACAGCCCGCGGGCATTGACAGCCCGTGGGCATTGACAGGGGGATCAGGGTCGTTCACGGCGTAACCAACAACAATGCGAGCGGACGCACGCTTCGAAAAGCAGGATACCGGCCTCAAATGTCTTCCCTGATGCCTGTCGGCGCCGGCGATCTGCTCAGGCATCCCTCCTTCCTGTCGTTTCTGCTGTCGCGCAGCCTGTCGCGTTTCGCCAGCCAGATCGGGGCCGTTGCCATCGGCTGGCAGGTCTATGACATGACCGGCAGCGCCTTCGATCTCGGCATGATCGGGCTGGTTCAATTCCTCCCCACGGCGTTGTTTCTGTTCGTGGCCGGCCATGCCGCCGACCGCTACGAACGCAAACGGGTGGTGCAACTCTGCCAGATCGCCGAGGGGCTGACGGCGCTGTTTTTGGCCTGGGGCGCCTATGCGGGCTTTCTTAGCGTCACGCAGATATTCATTGCATCCTTCGTGCTCGGTATAGCCGGCGCCTTCGAAAGCCCGGCATTGGCCGCGCTGCTGCCGCTGATCGCGCCGAAAGGCGCGCTGCAGCGTGCCACCGCGGTCTCGAGCGGCGCGGCGCAAATCGCCACCATCGCCGGTCCTGCACTCGGCGGCTTGGCCTATGCCATCGCCCCCAGCGCAGCCTATGGGGTCATGACTGCGTTTTTCCTATTCGGGGCAGCAATCATGGGGGCGATCCGGCTGACGCAGCCGGCTGTGGTACGGGATGCCGCGACACCGGATGATATCTTTGCCGGCGTCAAATTCGTCCGCAACAACCCGGCGATTCTCGGAACGATTTCGCTTGATCTGTTCGCGGTGCTGCTCGGCGGCGCCACCGCGCTGCTGCCGATCTATGCCCGTGACATCCTGCAGACCGGCCCGCTCGGCCTCGGCATCCTGCGCGCCGCGCCCGCGATCGGCGCGCTGCTGATGACGGTGTTCCTCGCCCACCACACCATCAACCACCGCGTCGGAATACGGATGTTTCAGGCCGTGATCGTGTTCGGCGTGGCGACGGTGGTGTTTGCGCTGTCGCACTGGATGTGGCTGTCGGTGCTGGCGCTGGTGGTGCTGGGCGCCGCCGACGTCGTCAGCGTGGTGATCCGCTTCTCGCTGGTGCAGCTCGCAACGCCCGACGACATGCGCGGCCGGGTCGGCGCGGTCAATTTCCTGTTCATCAACGCGTCAAACCAGCTCGGTCAGTTCGAAAGCGGCGTTACCGCCGCCTTGTTCGGCGCGATGCCGGCCGCCGTGCTCGGCGGCGTCGGCACGATTGCGATCGCGCTATTGTGGATGAAGCTGTTTCCGACGCTGCGGGATGTGGAGAAGCTGGAGTAGGGCGACGACCCTCACCACGTCGTCCCGGCCTTGAGCCGGGACCCATACGCCGTGCATTCTCGATGAGAACGCAAATGGTAGAGGCCTCGTAACCCAATCACCGCCGCGGAGTATGGGTCCCCCGATGCGCAATTGCGCATCTGAGCTCAAGGCCGGGACGACATCGGTGGATTTGGCTACCCCCGCCCCACGAACGGCATCTTGGTCGCCATCACCGTCATGAACAGCACGTTGGCATCGAGCGGCAGGCCGGCCATGTAAGCCACCGCGTCGCCGACCGCTTTTGCGTCCATGCGTGGCTCGTGTTTCATCGTGCCGTCGGGCTGCATCACGCCGGGCCCGGCGACCATGCGGTCGGTCATCGGGGTTGCCGCGTTGCCGATGTCGACCTGGCCGACCGCGATGTCGTACATGCGGCCGTCGAGGTTGGTGGCCTTGGTCAGGCCCGTGATGGCGTGCTTGGTCGAGGTGTAGGCCGACGAGAACGGCCGTGGCGCATGCGCCGAGATCGAGCCGTTGTTGATGATGCGGCCGCCGCGCGGGTTCTGGTCCTTCATGATGCGGAAGGCATGCTGGGTGCACAGGAACGGGCCAGTGAGGTTGGTGTTCACCACTGCCTGCCACTGTTCGAGGCTGAGGTCCTCGAAGTTCACCGGCGGCGCGCCCATGCCGGCGTTGTTGAAGAGCACGTCGAGCCGGCCGTAGGTTTCCTTGACCTTGTCGAACAGGGCGGCGATCGAGGCTGGGCTCGTCATGTCGGCGGAAACGCACAGGCTCTTGCCGACATTGTCGCCGAGCTTCTTGGTCTCTTCCAGCATCTCCATGCGGCGCCCGGCGAGCACCACGGTGAAGCCGGCATTCATCAGCGCCAGCGATGCTGCGCGTCCGACGCCGGTGCCCGCACCGGTGACGACTGCGATCTTGTTTGCTGCTTCGGCCATTGTTCCTCGCCTTTACTTCTTTGTTTCTGTTTCTGATTTGTAGGGTGGTCTTGGAATATTCTGGTGCGCCGCGCGCAGCGCCGCCGACCAGCGTGAACGCAGATCGTGGAAATAGGGCTCGCCGGCCTCGATGCGGTGATTGAGGTCGGCCTCGCAGGCATCCGCGCGCACCACCAATACGTCGATTGGCAGGCCGACGCCGAGATTGGAGCGCATCGTCGAATCCATCGAGATCAGGCTGGTCTTCAGCGCCTCGTACAGTTCGACATCGTAATGCATGGCGCGGTCGAGCACCGGCTTGCCGTATTTATGCTCGCCGATCTGCAGGTACGGCGTGTCGGTCGTGCATTCGATGAAATTGCCGGCGGTGTAGACCATGAACAGCCGCATCCGCGAGCCCTTGATCTGGCCGCCGAACAGGAACGAGACGTCGAAACTGACGTCTTCGGAGCGCAGCGCGTCGCCCTCGGTGGCGTGGACGCTGCGAATGGCGCGGCCGATGCGCTGGGCGGCCTGGAACATGGTCGGCGCGTTCATCAGCGTTTCGACCTCGCCGTTGTGCGGGTCTTCGATGCCCTCGGTCAGGGTTGACAGCACCGACTGGCTGATCGCCAAATTGCCGGCGCTGGCGATCGCCATGATGCGCTCGCCCGGCTTTGAGAAAATGTGCAGCTTGCGAAAGGTCGAGACGTTGTCGAGGCCGGCATTGGTGCGGGTATCCGCGATCATGACCAGACCGTCCCGTACCAGCACTCCGCAACAATAGGTCATTCCACGTCCCCGAAACCGTCCGAACTACCGGCGGGGCACTAGTAGCCAATTTTTCGGGGGCATCCAACCCCAATGGCATGCGCTGGATGGGTAAAAAGACGCATTGCGCGGAATGAGGGCTCGATCGGCGCTGCGGACCGAACCCTACGACACGCCTCCGTCGTTCTATTTGCCACCGACAAGGAGGTTCTTGTAGATTTTCCCGTCCTTCATGATGACGACGAAATTCTTTGCCGGGTCTTCGATCAGCTTGATGTTATCGACGGGGTTGCCATCCACCAGCAACAGGTCGGCCAGCGCGCCTTCTTCCACCACGCCGAGCTTGCCGGGATAGGGATTGCGTTTGCCGGACATGGCAAGCAGTTCGGCGTTTGTCGATGTCGCCATGACCAGCGCTTCGGCGGGGGTGTACCAACGGGTAAGCGAGGCCAGAATTGCTCCTTGTTGTTGCGCCAGTTCGCGGGAGAACAGCACATCCGTGCCCCACGCCGTCTTGATCTTGTATTTCTTAGCCATCTCATAGGCGCGGGCTATCCCGGGCCAGACCTCTTCCGCTTTGGCTCGCTGGACAGAACCCTCAGGAAGGCCCAGCCTCATCCCCTCCGGCAGTGGCTGCATGCTCAGCCAAACACCCTTGTCCGCGATCAGTTTTGCGGTTGCGTCGTCCATCAGGAAACCGTGCTCGATACACCTCGCGCCGGCCGCAATAGCGCTCCGGATCGCAGTCGACGTAAAGGCGTGCGCGGCGACGTATGTCCCCCAATTTTCGGCCGCTTCGACCGCGGCGCGCATTTCGGCCTCCGTGAAGGTCTTAACGTCGATCGGACTGAAGGGGGACGACACCCCGCCGCCCGCCGTCAACTTGACTTGTGAGGCGCCCTGCATGAGCTGTTCGCGTACGCGCACGCGCACCTCGTCAGGGCTATCGGCAACGATGGCGCCGCCGATCTGCTCCATGCGGGTAAGCATGCCGCCGATCGTTCGCGGCAGATCAGTCAGCTGCCGGAAATCCCCATGCCCGCTCGTGACAGTGATCATGGCGCCGGACGGATAGATACGCGGGCCCTTGACGATGCCTTCATCGATGGCGCGCTTGAGGCCGAACACCGGCCCGCCCACGTCGCGAATGGTGGTGAAGCCGCGCATCAGAGTATCTGTCGCTTCGTCGCCAGCCACCAGATTGTTGAAACCGACGTCACCGAACGCCTCTACGGGGTTCGTGCGGATGAGCATCGCGTGCCAATGCGCATCGATCAGGCCCGGCATCAGGACGCGGCCGGCACCATTGATCGTTGCGGTTTGAGCGTCGACCGCGATCGGCGCCGTCGAAACCTTCTCTATCGTGTTGCCTCGGATCAGGACGTTGGACGGCGCTGAAACCGCGCCACTCTTTCCGTCGAAGATCCTGACGTTCTGAAATAATGCAGCTTGCTGGGCTTGCGCGGAGGGCGGGGCGGAGAAGCTCATACCGATTGCAGCCAGAACTACCAGCACGAAACTGCCGGGGAATATTCTCAAGCAAGACATTCTCATAGCCGTGTGCCCCCGTTATCTGATCTGGTTAGCGAATCTGACCGTTCTCATTGCGCCTGATGATCTTGAGAACCCAGAAGATCACGCCGGCAATCAGGGACAGGACGCCAAGAAACGATAACGCCGTTGACTCGAGGTTCATGCCTGCGACCAGCAACACGCATCCCAGGACGATCAGAACCAGACCGCCGAGCTTTTTCGCGAGAAAAACGGACCCTTCGTCAGCACGTGCAACCATAGCGACCACTCCCTTATGCCGTTTTCGCCGACGGCCACCACGCATAAGCCAGCCACGCGATGCCGTGAGATATCAGATCGACGCCGAGGACAAATCCAAGCACCCAGAGACCGGTCACCGGGAATCCCGTCAGAATGACGAGGCCGGCCAGGACGCCGAAGGCGCCGGACAGCAGCATGATCCAGCCCGCATCTTTCCAGTGGCCGAAGCCCAGCAGAATTCGAACGATGCCGGATATCAGCAGCAACAGGCCGAGGACATAGGTGAGGATCAAGGCGCTGGCGACCGGTTGGCTCACCAGCACCGCGCCGAACGCGATGTACAGAATGCCGAGCAGCACCTGCCATACGAAGCCGCCCCATCCCTTGGTCCAGAACGCGTGAATCACTTCGAAGGCGCCCGCGATGATCGAGATCCAGCCGATGAACATCGTGCTGATGACGGTCACCAGAACGACGTCACCCAACACCAGGATTCCCGCGGCGATCATCACCAGTCCAAGGAGGATGCAGATCCAAAATGGTGGCGCGGACAAACCATCGGCGCGCAGTCGTGAACTACCGTCATAAGTGGTCATGTTGTCCTCCTCGGATCGGAGCCTGTGCGATCAAATGAGCGGCGCAGCATCGGCCGCTCGGGTCTCATCAGCATCCTGAAATCGGCTATAGCCATCGCCAGCCGCAAACGCGGCGCCCGCGGTGCCAATAACAGACCCAACGGCGCCGGCGGTGACGGTGGATTGGGCGCCGTCGCGGCGGACGTGCCTCAGGGCGCGGGGGCGGCCGGCGGGTGGCGGCCTGAACCCGTACCGTGAGATTCTCGCCGGCAGGATCCTTGCTGCCGAGATCTTTGCCGAGGTTCTTCTGTGGCGCGAGGGGCATGGCCTCGACCACGGCCGGCAGCGAACTTGCGGCCAAACCCGCGGCTGCGGCTACACACAGAATGCCCCGTAATACGCTGCGACGCTCGATTGCATCCATTGGGCTCACTCCTTTGACCGGCGCCTTGTTATTCTTTCTCCTCGGAGAAACACACGTCTCGCAATTGGGGATCAGGTCGATTTCGCGCCTTCGGTCGCGGGGTCGTCACTTGGGATTTCTCCCGGCAGGTAGTTCGGGAGCTGTCCGGCCGGAAACACCGCGAGCAAGGCGAGGCCGGCCATGATGAGCAGGCCGATCTTCAGCGCGCGCAGCCGCGCCTCCGTGTTCACTCGCACCGCTTCCTGCACCTGCTGCGGTGTAGCGGTGGTGTTCTCCATCACGGTCCGCAGGCGCTCGTTGCTGACGAAGGTGATGTTGTTGAGATCGACCTGGCTCTGCAGTTCCTTCGGCAGCACCGGATTTGCGGCGATGCTGCTGACGGCGATTGTGCTCAAGAGGCCGACAAGCAGCGCGCCGGCGACGGCTGTTCCGACTGCCGCGGCGAGATTCTGCGTGGTGCCGCGCGCCGATCCGACGTCGCCTGCCAGTGCCTTGGGCGAGGCGGTGACCAGTACGTTGAACAATAGCGTGACCAGCGAACCTTGGCCGATACCGAACAGGACAAGGCCAAACAGCACGGGAATCTCGCTCCAGTCGTTCCGCACCACGAACGCGAGCCACACCAGCGCAATTGTGCAAAGCCCAAAGCCATAGCGGCCTATCTGGCGGGGTGTCAGTTTGTCGTAGACGTTGACGATGAGCATCGCCGTGAAGAACACCGTGAGATTGAACGGCATCATCGCGATCGCGGTCGCGAGAGGGGAGCGGCCCTGTACGATTTGAATGTACAGCGGCACGGAAAAGTTAAGCGCCGCCTCCAGTGCGACCACGGCAAACAGCCCGTAGACCGCCGCGCGCTCCTGCGGCGAGTCGATCACCTCGAGGGCAAGCAGCGGCGTCTTCCCGGCCGCCTGGCGCTGATGCGTCCAGATCAGAAAGGCCTGGCCGAGTACGATACCCAGAACGATCATGACCGGCGCAGGCGAAAGGCCGAGCAGGTCGAACGGCGCATTGGATGTTGCCAGCGCCAGACCCCAGCCGTTCAGGTTATTGAAGCCGAAACTGATGAGGATGATGGCTGTTGCCGCCAGCACAACGCCTGTGACATCGATCTGGACGTCCGGCCGTCCGCGGTCGGGCCTGAGGCGGAAGCTCAAAACGAAAACAATGGCGGAGGCGGCGATCAGGATTCCGAACGCCGGACGCCAGCCGATATATGTGCCGAGGACGCCGCCAATGATGAATGCCAGCACGCCGGCAGCGGCCCGCGCCGAACCAAGCGCACCCACGGCGGTCGCCTGCTGGCGCCCGGTATAATTCTCGGCGATCAGCGCCACCAGCGATGGCACGATCACGGCCCCTGCCGCGCCGCAAAGCGCCTGGGCCGTGATCATCAGGGACGCGGTGGGGCTGAATGTCATCAATATCTGCGCGGCACAGAACAGGACGACGGCGGCGCGGAAGACCTGGGCGGCGCCGAACCGCTGGGCGAGTTTCGCGCCCAGCATCACGAAGCCGGCCACCAGCATGGAGTAGGCCACGATGCCGGTCGCCACCGTCGTCGGCGGGACGCCGAAGCTCTGCACCATGCCTCCCATCGCGACCGGCAGCGAAGCGACGTTGAAGGACATGATCATCTGGCCGAACGCAATGGCGATCATCGGCACCCATGACGCCTGCGCGTCGTCGCGGATGTCGCCGATTGAAATCGAGTGCGTTGCCATGGCGTCCTCCGGCTTGCTCGGTTCCGGATCGGTCGGGTCTTACGGCCCGTCCCAATCCCTTTGGCATCTGATTCATTCTTCCGGTTGCGACACGAACAGATCCATTCCCAGCCGCTGTGACAGGAATTTTGCGGCCAGCTGTCCCTTGACGCTGTTGCCTGCGGCGTCGAGCGGGGGAGCAAAGGTTCCGAAGCCGCCTTTACCCGGGGAAACGGCGACGATGCCGCCACCGATTCCGCTCTTTCCGGGCAGGCCGATGTCGTAAAGCCAATCGCCCGAAGTCTCGTACAGTCCGGCGGTGATCATCACCGCCAGCGCGTAATGACAGACAGCAGGATCGACCACGCGTTTTTTGGTGATGGGGTTGACGCCGCCGTCAGCCAGCGTCGCGCCCATGACCGCGAGGTCCCGGGCGCTGACGTTGAGCGAGCACTGCCTCGTGTAGAGGTCGGTCGCTTCCTTTGCGTCGCAATAGATCCGATCAAAACTCTGCAGCAGGCGGGCAATGCTGCGGTTGCGGAAGTTGGTATCCGACGCCGAGGCGTAAACCTCTTTATTCAGCGGTAGCGTTCGCCCTGCGAAACGCGACAATCCGTCGTGGATGAATTGCCATCGTTCTTCCGCGGTCGAACCGGGCGCAAGGCTCGTCGTTGCAATGGCGCCCGCATTGACCATCGGGTTGGTTCGGCCGCTGCCGTGCTCGATGGCGGCGAGGGAGTTGAAAGCAAGGCCAGTGGCGTTTGCTCCAAGCTTGTCGCGCGCTTCTTCCGGTCCGATCGTCTCGCAGATCAGCGCGAACACGAACGGTTTCGACACGCTCATGATCGAGAATTCGTAGTCGGTGTCCCCGGCGGCATAGACGCGTCCGCTGGTGCCGACGACGCAGACCCCGAACAGATCACTGGGGATCCTGGCCAGCGCGGGATAGACTTGCGAGTTTTCGCCGTCGCTGTTCGATTTGAAGCGCCGCTCCGCTTCGGACACGAGTGCCTGAACCGTCTCTGGCTCTGGCAGATGCCCTGTCGAAACATATGGCCGCTCGGCTTGTTGCGTGATCGATGGCGAGTCCATGGGACTCCTCCTCAATCCTGTTTATACGATCCCGCTCGTGGGTGCCGGGACGTCGGCAACGTTGGCTGCTCATTGAGCAAGCGATCACGTGGGATCTTTTCAGCTCTTCTTATTCGGCCCGACAAACAAGCGCTCGTAAGTGCACGGAGTCAAGCATACAACCTGACGCAGTAGTTTGCGCATCGTGTGCTTCGTCATAAAAAGTTGTAGCAAATCCGCCCAACGCGATGGCACAAACTGCACATGCCGGGAACTAAGTCGCGCCACGTCCATGCCGGCGGCAGGCACCGAAGCCGCTAGTTTCCCTTCGGCCCGGCTGGGCCCATAGGTCCTGCGGGGCCTGGAGGACCTGCCGGACCGGGCGGCCCAGCAGGTCCGGGAAGGCCGCAGTTCTGTATCACCACGTCTCTCGTATCCGGCCCGGACGTGATCTTCACGATACAAGTAGAGGGGAATTCTGCTCCGATCCACCTGAAACCACCCGTCGATGTGCTCTCCACCTGCACCGTTTTAGTTGGGTTGATTTTGATCTCCACATTGGGTTCGCGCGGTCGCCTGACCCGTCCGGCGACAACCAACTCGCCTCGCGATATGGTGGCGGTCGTGATCAAGATTTCCGCCTGGGCATTTCCGCTCAACGTGACCAGACAAGCGGTCGAAGCAACTGCCGTGCCGATAAGCTTTGTGCGCATAGCAAGTCTCCCTTGCCGTTTGTAATGCTGGACTTGATCACTAGCGCTCAATGTTAGCGGTGCTATCGAATGGAAGGGTTTGCGGCTTGTGTGCTTTGCTACAAAAGTTTGTGACAAATTACGGGATCCGGTGGCGCTAACTGCATATTCGTCGAAACTTAGAATGTGTGTCGCGAGGCGGAGGAGCGGCGCCGGGGGAGCGGATGCGCGTTGGTATTCCGTCGAGAGGCTGGTAGCGTCGGTTAAGCAGCAGGCACTCCTATCGCGGATGCAAGATGCGCGCTCCGATCATGACGCGGCTGACCGCGGAACCTGATTCAACTCCTTCTCAGGACGGCTCGCTGGTCGATCCGCGCCAGGGCGATATCGAGGACGACGCCTCCAGTCCTGGACAGAGATCGCTGCTTGCGATCGCCGGCAGTCTGCTGGTTGAAATCAGTCTGCCGAAACTGCTGTTCGCCTGGACCGTCTCGCTGCTGTTGCCGGCGGTGCTGCTCGGTCTCGCGCCATTGATCGCGACGGCCTGGTTCTCATCCTTATCCGAACACGTTCTGGAACTGACCGGGATAGGCGCTGCGCTGGTGCTCGTCACGGTCATCGCGCTCGGATGGTTCGGATGGCGGCCGCTGTTTCGGGCCGCTGAGACAAATTTCTGGTCGCTCAATGCGCTCGCCGTCCAGCCCGGTTACGCGTTTGGCCGCGAAGCGCTGCGGCACCTTGCGGAGCTGGTGTTCGGCAGGAACGCCGACGCGGCGGGTCGGGCACGGCTGCGTGCGGTGAGCTCTGCCGGCGCCGGCATTGTGCTCTGCCTGTGTGCGGTGGCAGTCGCGATTCTCGTTTGGCCGTTCTCGCGGTGGATCGGTTCGGTGCCGGACCTTGTGCTTCTGCATCGGCTGATCGTTCCGACGTTGGCCAATGCGGTCATACTGGTGTCGGGTTATCTCGCGTTCGCGTCGCTGGTCTGGGGCTTTGCGGATGCAAGCATGGATCAGCCGCTCGATCTTCCCGGATTCGACGACGCGCCGTCCGGTTGCCGGACCTGGCGTGTCGCGCATCTGTCGGACCTTCACGTGATCGGCGAGCGATATGGCTTCCGCATCGAGAGCGGACGTGGCGGCCCGCGTGGTAACCAGCGCCTTGCGCGGCTGATGGTCCGTCTTGCGGCGATCCACGCCGCTGACCCGCTCGACCTCATCCTTGTGACCGGAGACATGACCGACGCCGGCCGCGCAACGGAATGGGCCGAATTCCTCGACGTGGTGGCGCAGCATCGTGAACTCGCGGCGCTCATGGTCATGCTGCCCGGCAATCACGATGTGAACATCGTCGACCGCGCCAATCCGGCCCGGCTCGATTTGCCGTTCAGCCCCGGCAAGCGGCTGCGACAGATGCGAACGTTGTCGGCAATCGCAGCGGTGCAGGGGGAGCGCGTGCATGTCGTCGACGACGCAGGAAAGCCGGCAGCCACCCTCAACGAGGCGCTGGCGTCGCATCGAAAGCGGATCGCCGCCTTTGCCGAACGCGGTGGCTTGCGCCGCGCCGCCGGGCTGGTCGGGCTGTTCGACGACCTGTTTCCGATGCTGTTGCCACCCGATCGGGAAGACGGATTAGGCGTCCTGATCCTGAACTCCAACGCCGATACGCATTTTTCCTTCACCAATGCGCTCGGATTGGTTTCCGTAGAACAGATGCGCCGGCTCGCGGCGGTGCTGGGTCGTTTTCCCCGTGCGCAATGGATCGTCGCGCTGCATCATCATCTGATAGAATATCCGATGCCGGTTGCGAATTTTTCCGAACGCATTGGAACCGCGCTTGTCAATGGCAGCTGGTTCGTTCGCAAACTCAGGCCTTTCGCGAAGCGGGCCGTAGTCATGCACGGCCATCGTCATATCGATTGGATCGGCGCCTGCGGTGCGCTGAAGATCATCTCTGCACCGTCGCCTGTCATGGGCGGCCCTGACGCCAAACCGACGCATTTTCTGATCCATACGCTGGCCGCTGGTGCAAGCGGGCAGCTCTGTCTGCTCCCGCCGCAGCGCGTCGAGATCGCCGGCGAGACCGGCGGTTAGCTTTTTTCGACACTTAATTGCTTCGATCCGCCGAGCAGATCGGCTATCCAGCGGCTTGACGGATGCTGGGCGCAGAAGGTGAGGATCGCGAGTGCGATCGGCACGCCGATAAAGGTTCCGAACAGGCCCCACTGAAAAGTCCAGAAAAAGATCGCGAACAACACCACCAAAGGCGATATCGCAAGCATGCTGCCGGCAACGCGCGGCTCGACATAGCTGCCGACCACGAACTGGATGATGTTGAGGCACGCGAAGAGGGCAAGAACGGCTTGCCAGCTCTCAAATTGCGTCATCGCCAGCAAAGTGGGAAACAGCGTTGCGATGAAGGGGCCGATAAAGGGGATGTAGTTCAGCGCGAAGGCGATCACGCCCCACTCCATCGCGAACGGCAATCCGGTGATCCAGGCGAACACACCCACGAGCAGGCCGGTGATGGCGCTCATCTGCGTCCGAACCAGGAGGTATTTACGGAATTTGGCCGCGGTCGCCGCGCTGCCGTCCAGCAGCACGCGCGCAACCTCGGGCTTGCCGAGCGTCTCGATCCTTCGTCTTGCATCCTCTACTTCCAGAAGTCCCAGCACGACATAGACAAGTGCGATCACCCAGAAGCTGAGTGTGGTATTGACGCGGCCGGTGACGAACTGCGTTGTGCGCATCAGCCACGTGACGTTGAAATGCTCGGCCCACAAGCCGGCGACGGAGACGCCATGGCCGTCGAGCCACGTCACCATGGCGCCATAAAGCGCCTGATAGCGCACCGTATCGGCCATGAGTGATCGTCCCACCCGCCCAAAGCCCCAGGCCGCGAGCGAGGCGAAAGCGAGACAGACCACGATCGTGACGACGATGGTGAGCGCCAATGCCAGCAGTTTCGGCATTTTCGCCTGCAGCCGGCTCTGCAGCGGCCAGACGATCGCGATGATGAAAAGCGCCAGCGCCAAAGGCGCGAACACTGCGGTTGCCTGCCTGACAGCAGCTGCCAGCAGCACCACTGCAATGATTCCGACCGCGAACTTCATGCGACGCCTGCTAGGCTCATTACCGGCGGGCAACTAGTAGCGAAATTCAGAGCAGGCATCCAATCCCAATTACCAAGGGGTGGCATGCACCGGGCAAGTGAAACGACGGCCTTGAATCCGGATCGCGAAGGCTAGATCCGGGCGAAGATGACATGGGCCTGGATCTTGGCCGATATCTCGCCGCTGCCATGCTTGACGGCAATGACAGAGGCCGCATGGTCGGTTGCGGCTTCCAGCCGGTCCGGACCCCGCGCTTCGATCTCGTTGCGCAGCGGGGTTCCCTGGCAATAGGCCAGCGCGACATGGCGGGCAGAGGGGGCGCGGCTTTGCGCTTCCCTTGTCTCGATCGTCACGTCGGTAAAGCCGGCTTTCGCCAGATCGCTGCGGATCAGCGCGGTGTCGTGATAGCCGTGGGGCGTTCGGGCCATGAAGCGGGGAGGGTCGTTTGGAAAGAACGTCGCGAGGGCGTCGGTGACGTCGCTCGCGAAGACGTTCTCTTCGATGCGATCCCAGGCGTTGAAGAGGAAACAGCCGCCGGGCCTCAGAACCCGGCGGGCTTCGCGGTAGCCGGACGGGCGATCGGGAAGAAACATGACGCCGAACTGGCAGCAGACGAGATCGAACGCGGCGTCCTCGAACGGCAGCGCCTGCGCATCCGCCTTTTGCCAGATGATGCGGCTGTCCGCGCCTTGTCTTGATTTCGCATAATCCAGCATCGGCTGATTGAGGTCGGTGACGACGTACCTGGCATCGGGCGACAGCAGTGGCGCCAGCGCGCGCGTGACCACGCCGCTGCCGGCAGCGGTTTCCAGCACGGACTTCGGCGCCAATGCGCTTGCGCGCCGTGAAATGTCCTGCGCGTAGCTCTCGAAGATCAACGGAACCATATGGCGATCATAGTTTTCCGGAATCGAGCCTGCGAACAGCTTGTCGGTTTCCGACATCGCGGTCTCCTGCGTTGCGCATGGTGGTTTTGCTTGCAGTCTTGTCTCGCGGCCCTATAGATTTTGGCAGCTCTAAAGAAAAAAGAAAACATTCTGGGAGGCGGAATTGCGCGCCATTTGCTCCGGCAGGTTGAAACTCGCTTCCCCGATTCTCTTGTGCATCGCGCTCTGCGCCGCAAGCCCGGCGGCCGCGCAGAAAAAAGGCGGCACGCTCCGGCTCTATCACAACGACAATCCGCCCTCGACGTCACTGCTTGAAGAGGCGACCATCGCCTCGGTGCTGCCGTTTGCGGCGGTGTTCAACAATCTGGTCGTGTTCGATCCGGCCAAGCCGCACGAGAGCATGGAGACCGTGATCCCTGATCTGGCCGAAAGCTGGTCCTGGGACGCCACCAACACAAAACTGACCTTCAGGCTGCGGCAGGGCGTGAAGTGGCACGACGGCCAACCTTTCACGGCGAAAGACGTGCAGTGCACATGGCGAATGCTGATCGGCAAAACCGAGACGCAGGATTTCAGGCGCAACCCGCGCAAGGTCTGGTACACCAAGCTGCAGGACGTCAGCATCAATGGCGACCATGAGGCGACGTTCGAATTGAGCGAGCCGCAGCCGAGCCTGCCGGTGCTGCTGGCGAGCGCGTTTTCAGCCGTCTATCCCTGTCACGTGCCGCAGGTGGTGATGCGAAGCAAGCCCATCGGCACCGGACCGTTCAAGTTCGTCGAGTTCAAGCGCGGCGAGTCCATGCACGTCGTGCGCAATCCGGATTACTTCAAGAAGGACCGGCCCTATCTCGACGAGATCACGGTGCGCACGATCGACAACCGCGCCACGCGGATGCTGGCCTTCTCGACCGGCGACTACGACATCACCTTTCCCTCCGACGTCAGCGTTCCCCTGCTGAAGGACATCAAGGCGCGGGCACCGAACGCGATCTGCGAGATGACCGGCACCGGCACGCAAATCAATCTGCTGGTCAATCGTGTCAACCCGCCGTTCGACAATCCCGACATTCGCAAGGCGATGTCGCTGGCGCTCGATCGCAAGGCCTTCAATACCATCCTGATGGAAGGCAACGCGCGGCTCGGCGGCGCGATGCTGGCAAAGCCCGAGGGCGAATGGGGCATGTCGCCGGAAATGGTGTCGTCGCTGATGGGTTACGGCCCTGACACCGCCAGGAACATCGCCGAAGCGCAGGCGATCATGCAGAAGCTCGGCTACAGCGACGCCAAGCCGCTGCCGATCAAGATCCAGACCCGGAACCTGCCGACCTACCGTGACCCCGCGGTCATCCTGGCCGACCAGCTCAAGAAGATTTACATAACAGGCGAACTCGACATCCTCGACACCCCGCGATGGTATGCGCGGCTGGCGAAAAAGGATTTTACGATCGGATTGAACGTCACCGGCGTCAGCGTCGACGATCCCGACGGCAACATCGTCGAGAACTATTCATGCAAGTCCGAACGCAACTATACCCAGTACTGCAACGCCGAAGTCGACAAGCTGCTGGCGGCGCAATCGCGCGAACTCGACAAGGAGAAGCGCAGGAAGATCGTCTGGGATATCGAGCGCATCCTGGTCGACGACGCCGCGCGCCCGATCATCCTGCACTCATCGGCCGGCAATTGCTGGCAGCCGCATGTGAAGAACTTCAAGCCGCACGACAACAGCCAGTACAACAATCTGCGGTTTGAGGATGTGTGGCTGGATAAATAAAATATCCGGGGCGGGGACTATCCACGTCATTGCGAGCGAAGCGAAGCAATCCATCGTGCGGCAAAGCAAGTATGGATTGCTTCGTCGCAAGCGCTCCTTGCGCAAACGCTTCGCGTTTGTCGCAGGCAATGACGGTGAGGGCGTCGTTCCCTACGACTGGCTCTGCCATTGCCCTGATCGCCCGGCCTGCTCGACCTTGACCGCGACCGTCAGCGTCTCGTTGCCGCCGCCATAGCGGGTGCCGCGGACGGGGGCCGCTCCGAGATAATCGAGGCCGATCGCAATGCGGGCGTGGGCATCTGTGGTGCAGATGCCGTTGGCGGCGTCGAAGCCGACCCAGCCCAGATCAGGCACGAAGGCTTCCGCCCAGGCATGGCCGGCCTGCTGGTTGACGGTGCCGTCGGAGCGCAGGAAATGCCCGGAGACAAACCGTGCCGGCACGCCGCCCGAACGCGCGCAGGCGATGAAGATATGCGCGTAGTCCTGGCACACGCCGCGCTTGAGCGCGAAGGCTTCCGCCGCCGAGGTGCCGCTGTTGGTCGGGTCCTCGTCGAACGTCATGTGCTCGTTGATCTGCACCATCAGCGCATGCAGGAAGCCGAGCACATCGTCGCCGGATTCCGAACGCATCTCGCGGGCAAAGGTCGCCATCGCCGGGTTGACTTCGGTGAGCGACGTCGAGCGCAGGAACAGGCTCGGCGGGAAACGCTCGTCGGTGCCGCGCAGCACGCCGCCGGTGTCGTGGGTCTCGATCAGGCCCTCGACATTGATGGTGAGGTCGGCGAGCGGCCCGTGGGTCAGAACATGCGTGACATTGCCGAACGCGTCCTGGTGCATGTCGAGCCGGGAATCGGTGGAGACGTCGATCTGCCACTCGGCGACGTACTGCCCGTCATGGCTGCCGGGCGTCATCCGCAGGATCTGGATCACGCCCGAGGCGGGGGGCTCATAACGATAGCTGGTGGTGTGGGCAATTCGCAGGCGCATGGTGGTACCGAAAACGTAGCTGGAGTTGTTTGCTCGTCATGGCCGGGCTTGACCCGGCCATCCATCTTCTCAGGAGGACCATCAATTCCTGATGGATGCCCGGGTCAAGCCCGGGCATGACGAACAATGTATCAAATCAGATACTGCTTCGTGATGATCTCACCCAGCCTTGCGTTATCAGCAATGAATTCCTGGATGAATTCATGGACGCCATGCTGGAAGATATCGTCCATATGGCTGTGTTCAAGCCGGTTGCGGACGCCGCGGGCGTGGCGCTGAGAGGCGCCCTGGCGGCCATAGGCGACGCCGATCTGGTCGAGGTTCCGCACCAGATTGCTGTAGCAGCTTGCCAGCGAGCGCGGCAGCGTATCGTTGAGGATCAGCAAATCAGCGATCAGCCAGGGCTTTAGCGTCTCGCGATAGACCCAGTGATAGGCCGTCAGCGCCGACACCGAGCGCAGGATCGAGGTCCACTGATAGTAGTCGAGCGGACCGCCGACATGCTCCTCCTCGGGCAGCAGCACGTGATATTTCACGTCGAGAATGCGGGCGGTGTTGTCGGCGCGCTCCAGATGCAGCCCGAGCCGCGAGAACCAGTAGGCGTCGTTGCGCAGCATGGTCCGGTAGGCCGAGCCGTCGAAGCGGAGCGATGTCTCCTGCACGAAGCGGAGGAATTTTGCGAGTTCCTCGCGGCTCGACGTGCCTTTGCCCCACACCTCCTGCAGCTCAATCCAGGCCGAATTGATGGTGTCCCACATCTCGCTCGTCAGCGCGGTGCGTACCGAGCGGGAGTTAAGCCGCGCTGCCTCGATGCAGTTCTTGATCGAGGAGGGGTTCGATGGTGAGAACGCCAGATATTCGACGACGTTCTGCTCGTTGGCTTCCTGATACGCCTCATAGAAGCTGGCGCTGACGCCGGCGGTCAACAGCGCCGAATCCCATTCATTGGTCTTGCCGATGTAGGCGGCGGGAAGGGCGGTCACGCGCAACGTCGCATCGATGGTGCGCGCGAGATATTCCGCGCGCTCGACATAGCGGGCCAGCCAGTACAGGTTTTCGGCGGTGCGCGACAGCATCTCTATTCGTCCAGAATCCAGGTGTCCTTGGTGCCGCCGCCCTGGCTCGAATTGACCACGAGCGAGCCTTCCTTCAGCGCCACGCGGGTCAGCCCGCCCGGCACGATGGTGACGTGATCGCGCCCGGTCAGCACGAACGGCCTGAGATCGACATGGCGCGGCGCGAGGCCCGATGCGGTGCAGGTCGGGCAGGTCGACAGCGCCAGCGTCGGCTGCGCGATAAAACCCTCCGGCTCGCGCTTGAGCTTGTCGCGGAACGCCTCGATGGTCGCCTTGGTGGCGGCGGGGCCGATCAGCATGCCGTAGCCGCCCGAGCCGTGCACTTCCTTGACCACGAGATCCCCGAGGTTGTCGAGCACGTAGGCGAGGTCCTTCGGCTCGCGGCAGCGCCAGGTCGGCACGTTCTTCAGGATCGGCTCTTCGCCGAGATAGAATTTCACGATGTCCGGCATGTAGGAATAGACCGCCTTGTCATCGGCGATGCCGGTGCCGACCGCGTTGGCCAGCGTGACGTTGCCGGCCGCATAGGCCGACATCAGCCCGGGCACGCCGAGCGCCGAATCCGGGCGGAAGGTCAGGGGATCGAGAAAGTCGTCGTCGACGCGGCGGTAGATCACGTCGACGCGTTTGAGCCCCTCGGTGGTGCGCATGAACACCTCGTCGTTCTTGACGATGAGGTCGCGGCCCTCGACCAGCTCAATGCCGAGCTTGTCGGCCAGGAACGAGTGCTCGTAGTAGGCTGAATTGTAGACGCCGGGCGTCATCAGCGCGACCACAGGCTCGGCGGAAGCGGAGAGCGGCGCCACCGAGCGCAGCGCCGACAGCAGCTCGTCGGGGTATTTTTCCACCGGTGCGACGCGGTGGCGGGCGAACAAATCCGGAAACAGCCGCATCATGATTTCGCGGTTTTCCAGCATGTAGGACACGCCGGACGGGGTGCGCGCGTTGTCCTCCAGCACGATGAAACTGTCGGCGTCGACCCGGACGATATCGATCCCGGCGATATGGACGTAGACGTCGTGGGGGACGTCCTGGCCGTTCATCTCGGGGCGGAAGACCGGGTTCTGGAAGATCAGATCGTCGGGGATGATATTGGCGCGGAGGATGTCGCGGCCGTGATAGATGTCGCGCAGGAACATGTTGAGCGCGCGGACCCGCTGCTTGAGGCCCGTTTCCAGCACCGTCCATTCCTTGGCCGACATGATCCTTGGGATCACGTCGAAGGGGATCAGCCGCTCCTGGGCTTCGGCGTCGCCATAAACGGCGAAGGTGATGCCGATCCGGCGGAACAGCAGCTCCGCTTCCTGGCGGCGATATTCAAGGGCGTCCGGAGGGGTCTCCTTCAACCACCGGGAGAGTTCCTGGTAGGCGGGGCGGAGATCCCCGCCGGGACCGTTCATTTCATCAAACGCGACTGCCATAAATCCTGACTATCTTTCGAAGCCATGCGACACAGTGCATGACTTCACGGGATGGTAGCAAGGGCCGGGCCAGCGCGATATGCATGGGCTGGGGCATTTGGTATGGGGTTGTTTCCCCGTGCTGCCTGAAAAACCGGCTGCCGGGTGCTTATTTCGGCAGCAAAGCCCCGTGACTTCAATGCGTTGGATGCGCAAGGTCAGGGGATAAGACGAGGATTGGAAATGAGTGAGATCGTCACAGCGGGTATTCTGGTCATTGGTGACGAGATCCTGTCCGGCCGGACCAAGGACAAGAACATCGGCTTTATCGCCGAGTACCTGACCAATATCGGGATCGACCTCAAGGAAGTCCGCGTCGTTGCCGACGAGGAGGCCGACATCATCGCCGCCCTTGATGCACTGCGAAAGCGCTACGATTACGTCTTCACCACCGGTGGCATCGGGCCGACCCATGACGACATCACCGCCGACAGCGTCGCCAAGGCGTTCGGCGTCGGCATCGATCATCACCCCGAGGTGGTGGCCCGATTCCGCGAGCGCTGGACCGAGCAGGATCTGAACGAGGCGCGCTTGCGCATGGCCCGCGTCCCCGACGGCGCCGAACTGATCCAGAGCGCGACCATCCTGGCGCCCGGGTTCAAGCTCGGCAACGTCATCGTGATGGCCGGCATTCCCACGATCATGCAGGCGATGATGGACATCGTCGCGCCGAAGCTGAAATCGGGCGTGCGGATGCTGTCGGATTCGGTCCGGGCGAATGCGCGGGAAGGCGACATCGGCGGCCCCTTGCGGGAGATCGCCAACGCCCACCCGGACACCATCATCGGCAGCTATCCGTTCCAGGACGAAGACAAGAAGCCGAACACCAATCTGGTGGTCCGCTCGCGCGATCCCGACAAGCTGGCCGCCGCGATGGCGGCGGTAAAGGAGATGCTGGCGAACATTCCGAGATAGCGCCGTTCGGCGCTCCGGATGACGAGCCTCAATGCGGGAGAGTACAAGTGACGAATTATTCTGAAGACGCCTCATGACGACGAGTGAAAAAGTCACTCCGCCGCCGGAGAAGGCCTTTCCGGTGTCGTGGGATCAGTTTCACCGGGATTGCAGGGCGCTGACCTGGCGGCTCAACGAGGTCGGGCCGTTTCATGCCATCATTGCGATTACCCGGGGCGGCCTGGTGCCGGCCGCGATCGTTGCGCGCGAACTCGGCATCCGCATCATCGATACCGTCTGCATTGCAAGCTACGACCACACCAGACAGGGCGACCTGAAAGCCCTCAAGGGCGTTTCGGCCGACGTGGCCAAACTCGGCGGCGGCACCGGCAAGGGCCTGTTGATCGTCGACGACCTCGTCGATACCGGCAAGACCGGGCGGCTGGTGCGTTCGATGATGCCGGAGGCGCATTTCGCGGCTGTTTACGCCAAGCCACAGGGCAAGCCGCTGGTCGATACCTTCATTACCGAAGTGTCGCAGGACACCTGGATTCACTTTCCCTGGGACACCGCGCTGTCGTTCCAGCCGCCGATCCGCGACGGCGCGTAGTAGGGAGCGAATAGCGAATGGCGAGTAGCGAATAGGGACATACCATTCGCTATACGCCATTCGCGGTCGCACAATGCCGCTGCAAAACCGCGTCACCCCCTCAGGCGACATCATCGCCGATCCGCACCGCGGCCTGTTCACCGGCAATCGGGGCATCATCCATGATCCCCTGACGAAGACGCTGCTGAACAAGCGCTGGGCGAGCCCGGCGTGGATCACCTGTGTCTGCGAGTTCAGGGGATGGCGGCGCCAGGTGATGGGGGCGCGCAGCTGGACCGAACTGTTCTTCCTCGATGAAGCGACCGCGTTCGCGGCCGGCCACCGTCCATGCTTCTTCTGCCGCCGCGATGACGCCAACCGGTTTCGTGCGGCGTGGCAAGAGGGCAATGGCGTCGCCAACGTCCTCGCGCGCGATATCGATGCCGTGCTGCATCGGGAGCGGCTGGAGAAAGGCAAGAAGCGGCTGCACGCGCTGCCGATGTCGGTTGAGAAGCTGCCTGATGGGGCGATGGTGCAGGCGGGGGCGGAGAGTTTTCTGGTCCTGCAAGGCAGGGCGCTGCAATGGTCGATGGCAGGATATCGACAGGCGGGCCATGCGATCGAGGACGCGATGCTGCTGACGCCGCCGTCGACGCTGCGTGCGATGGGTGCCGGATATCGGCCGGTGCTGCATCCCAGCGCGGGTGAATTGAAGGATTGAGCCGGACTCTATTCTTCGTCATGCCCGGCCTTGTGCCGGGCATCCACGCCTTACTTTGCTCATCGAAGAAAGACATGGATGGCCGGGTCAAGCCCGGCCATGACGGTGGTTGGGAGCGCTGCTCACCCCAATTGCTGCCGCGCCAGTTTCGCTCCGGCCCCGAGCGCCGCCAGCTTCGCCTCCGCGATATCCCGGCGCATCGGCGCCATGCCGCAATTGGTGGTCGCGACGATGTTGGCCTTCGGCACGAATTTCGACACCGCGTCGATCACCTTGACGACGTCTTCGGCGGTCTCGACCGTGTCGCTGGCGACATCGATCACGCCGGCCTGGACGATCTTGCCGGAGAGCAGCGCCAGCAAGTCGAGCGGCACCTTGGAATTGCGACATTCGATCGCGACCTGCTGGATCGAGCTTTTGGCGATCGCCGGGAAAATCTCCTCGTACTGCCGCCACTCCTTGCCCAGGGTTTCCTTCCAGTCGGTGTTGGCCTTGATGCCGTAGCCGTAGCAGATGTGCACGGCGGTGGCGCAGGTCAGGCCCTCAGCGGCGCGCTCCAGCGCCTTGATGCCCCAGTCCGAAACCTCGTCCATGAACACGTTGAAGGCGGGCTCGTCGAACTGGATGATGTCGACGCCGTCGGCCTGCAACGCCTTGGCTTCCTCGTTCAATAGTTCGGCAAAGGCGAACGCCATCTTGACGCGGTCGCCATAATGGCCGTCGGCGACGGTGTCGATGATCGTCATCGGGCCGGGCAAGGTGAATTTCAGCTTGTGCTTGGTATGGCTGCGAGCGACGCGGGCCTCGTCCGCGTGGACGCGGCCTTTCAGCGTCAGCGGCGCCACCACCTGCGGCACCATCGCCTTGTAGCGGTCCTTGCGGATGCCCATTTCGACCTTGTGGGCGAAATCGATGCCGTCGACTTTTTCCAGAAAGCCGTGGACGAAATGCTGGCGGGCCTGCTCGCCCTCGGTGACGATATCGACGCCGCAATCCTCCTGCAGTTTTACCGCCAGCATGGTAGCGTCGCGCTTGGCGCGGGCGAGCTCGTCGCCCTTGGATTTCCAGGGTGCCCACAGCGTGTTGGGCTCGGCCAGCCATTCCGGCTTCGGCAGTGAGCCTGCGATCGTCGTTGGAAACAGCATGGGAGCCTCCCGGGTGGTTCTGATTGAGCGCCTGTCTGCCATGTCTTATGATCGCCGTACAGAACAACAAAGTCGTTCTCGCCGGGAATAATCCGGCAGGTCCGGCAGCTGGGGAAACCATGATCGACCTGCATTACGCGCCGACGCCCAATGGCTGGAAAATCTCGATCATGCTGGAGGAACTCGGGCTCCCCTATACCGTGATCCCGGTCAACATCCGCGCCGGCGAGCAATTCAAGCCGGAGTTCCTCGCGATCAGTCCCAACAACCGCATTCCGGCCATCGTCGACCATGCGCCGGCCGACGGCGGCGCGCCGTTCTCGGTGTTCGAGACCGGCGCGATCCTGATCTATCTCGCGGAAAAGACCGGCCGTTTTCTCCCTGCGGACATGCGCGGCCGCTCCCACGCGGTGCAGTGGGTGATGTGGCAGATGAGTGGGCTCGGGCCGATGCTCGGCCAGCACGGCCATTTCGCGCTCTATGCGCAGGAAAAGATCCCATACGCGATCGAGCGCTACCGGGATGAGGCGGCGCGGCTGTACCGGGTACTCGATACGCAATTGGGCAAGACCGGGGCCTATATCGCGGGCGATTATTCGATCGCCGACATCGCCTGCTTTCCCTGGACCATGACCCACAAGGCACAGGGCTTTACGCTCGACGATTATCCGAACATCAAGCGCTGGTACGCCGTCGTACGGGCCCGGCCGCAGGTGCAGGCGGGATTGGCGATCGGCAAGTTCGTGAAAGAACCGTTCGACGAGGAAGCGCGGAAGAACATGTTCGGCCAGAAGGCGAAGGAGATGGTTGGACGGAAGTAGGTAACGTCATCCCGCGTAACGGCTTCGCCGTTATCGCTGGAGGTGCGAGCCCTTGCGAGCCTCGAAGGATGCGAAGGCACGGGCCCTCCACCCTTCGAGGCGGCCGCTGCGCGACGGCACCTCAGGGTGACGGGAATGTATAACGCGGCAAACACGATAAATAATAAGGAAACGCCATGATCGAATTTTTCTTCGACTGCTCCAGTCCCTGGACCTATCTCGCCTTCCACAACATCCAGCCACTTGCAAAAGAGCTCGGTGTCGAGATTTCGTGGCGGCCGATCCTGGTCGGCGGCATCTTCAACACGGTCAATCCCAGCGTTTACGCCCAGCGCGAGACGCCGGTGCCGCTGAAGGCGCGCTACATGAAAAAGGACCTTGCCGACTGGGCGCGCTCCGCGGGGCTTGCGATCAAGATGCCGCCGACGGTGTTTCCGGTGAACAGCGTCAAGGCGATGCGCGGCTGCATCTGGCTGGGCAACGAATCTGAAAAGCACATGGTGCCGTTCGCGCGCGCCGTGTTCGAGACCTATTGGGGCGGCGACAAGGATATTTCGCAGGACTCGGTATTGACGGAAGTCTGCAAGAGCGTCGGCGTCGACCACGTCAAGTTCTTTGCCGGCATTGGTGAGCAGGCAATCAAGGACCAGCTCAAGGTCAACACTGACGAAGTAATGGCGCGCGGCGGCTTTGGTTCGCCGACCATCTTCGTCGGCAAATCAGACATGTACTTTGGCAACGACCGCATGCCGCTGATCCGCGAAGCCGTGCTGCGGCTGCAAGAGAAGGCGGCCTGATGCCGAAAGCCGTCGTCTGCCGCGAACTCGGCCCGCCCGAAAGCCTGCGCCTGGAAACGTTCGACTCGGCACCGTTGGCGCCGGGGCAGGTGCGTGTTGCGATCCGCGCCGCCGGGATCAATTTTCCTGATATCCTGATGGCGGCCGGTCAATACCAGCTCAAACCGCCATTGCCGTTCACGCCCGGCGTTGAAGCCGCCGGCGATGTCGTCGAGGTGAATGATGCAACGGGTGTCAAGGTCGGTGACAAGGTGATCGTCAAGATGCGCCATGGCGCTTATTGCGACGAGGCCGTAACCACGCCTGCCCATCTGGTGCGGTTACCTTCGACCTTCGACTATGCGGAGGGCGCGACGTTCCTGGCCGGCCACGGCACCGCCTATCATGCGCTGATCGATCGCGGGCAGGTGCAGCCGGGTGAAGTGCTGCTCGTGCATGGTGCCGGTGGCGGCGTGGGACTAGCGGCGGTCGAGATCGGCAAGATGTTGGGGGCCATCGTGATCGCGACCGCGTCGAGTGACGAAAAACTTGCGATCGCCAAAGCGCGGGGCGCCGATCATCTGGTGCGCTACGACCAGGAGTCGTTTCGCGAAGCGGTCAAGCGCATCACCGACGGGCGGGGCGCGGATGTCGTGTTTGATCCCGTCGGCGGCGAGGTGTTCGAGAACTCCATGCGCTGCATCAACTGGGGCGCGCGGCTCTTGATCATCGGATTCACCGGCGGTATCGGGCTCGCCAAAACCAATTTACTGATGATCAAGGGTGCGAGCGTGCTCGGCGTGCGCGCCGGCGAAGCGGTGCGGAAAAATCCTGTTCTCGGCGAGGTCAGGATCAAGGCGCTGACGGAGTGGGCGGAAGCCGGAAAAATTCGCCCCAACATTTCGCACCGGCTGCCACTGGAAGACTACGCGCGCGCGATGCGGCTGTTGATCGACCGCAAGGCGATCGGTCGCGTTGCGCTGACGATGGGGTGATTACGTCGTCCCGGCCTTGAGCCGGGACCCATACCGCGTGATGTAGCGAGGAAGCAAAGTGGTAGACGCTCTTCGCAAAACTAAAGCCGGTGGCTATGGGTCCCGGCTCAAGGCCGGGACGACGCGAGGAGAGTTGGCTCCTTCTCATCCGCTCTCTTGCCTGTCGAACCTTCCATCCCTCAGAAATGCAATCGTCTGCGCAATCGCCACACGATTCCCCGGCAGCCAGGGATGCGCCGTGGCGATCACAACATGATCCGCCATCCCGTCAAGCTTGGTGTTCTCCACCGATACCCTGCCGTCATGCGGCTTCGGCAGGAACAATGAGGATGTCGGATCGATCGACTTGTTTCCCGCGATGATGCCGACGGGATAATCGACCGGCGGAAACAATGCGCCGGTTGCGGCATCGCGCCGGGTCACGAGTTGCTCGCCGGCGGGTCCAAACCAGCCGCGGTAGAGCGATACGTTCTTCAGGCGATCGGCGATCTCGCTGCCGCCATTGGGCGTGCCGAGCATCACCACGCGGCCGAGGCGCTCCGGCCGGTATCTGGAAAGGTAGACGCGGGCCAGCAGGCCGCCCATCGAATGGCCGACGAAATGAAGTTGGCCTGCGATCCCAGCGGCTAAGTGTGTGACGGCGGGATGGATGTGCTCAGCCAGCGCTTCCAGCGCGTGATGGCGGCTGGGATAGTCGATGTTCAGCGTGGCGAAATCGGCGGCCTCGAGCGCGGTCTGCATTTTACGGAATGACAGGGCCGTCCTGCTGATGCCATGCAACAGGACGACGCAGTCTTGAACATCCGTCATTTCGCGATCCGTCATTCCGGGATGGTCCGAAGGACCAGACCCGGAATCTCGAGATCCCGGGTTCGCTTCGCGCCCCGGGATGACCGCTGCGCGGTCACTTATACTCCCGCTCGTCCCACCACGGGTAATAGTCGGGCATATCAGATGAAACCTTGTTCTTGAATTGCGCCGGGCGCTTTTCCAGGAACGAGACCACGCCCTCCCTGACGTCATCGGAGCGTCCACGGGCATAAATGCCGCGGCTGTCGACCTTGTGGGCTTCCATCGGATCGTCGGCGCCCATCATGCGCCACATCATCTGGCGGATCAGCGCCACCGAGACCGGCGCGGTCTTGGCGGCGATTTCCTTGGCGAGTGCGCGGGCGGTCGGCAGCAGATCGTCCGGCGGCACCACCTTGCTGACGAGGCGGCCGGCGAGGGCCTCCTGCGCCGGGAAGACGCGGCCGGTGTAGCACCACTCCAGTGCCTGGGCGATGCCGACGAGGCGCGGCAGGAACCAGCTCGAGGCGGCCTCCGGCACGATGCCGCGCTGGGAGAACACAAAACCGAAGCGCGCGGCTTCAGAAGCGATGCGGATATCCATCGCGAGCTGCATGGTGACGCCGATGCCGACCGCGGGACCATTCACCGCCGCGATAACGGGTTTTAGGCACTTGAAGATGCGCAGCGTCACCTGTCCGCCGCCGTCGCGCACCTGCGGATCGCTGTAATCGACCGTGCCATCCGCAAGCCGCTTCACCGGCCCGCGCCGCGCGTCGCGATCGAACGTGTTGGCGCCGGAGGAAAGGTCAGCGCCGGCGCAAAAGCCGCGGCCGGCGCCGGTGACGATGATGGCCCTGACATTGTCGTCCTTGTCGGCCGCGTCGAACGCGTCGATCAATTCCTGCTGCATGGTGCCGTTGAAGGCGTTGAGCTTGTCGGGCCGGTTCAGGGTGATGGTGAGAATCTGCTCGGCGACCTCGTACTTGATGGTCTCATACGCCATGGGGTGTCCTCTCTCTAGATTGTTTTTTTCGTCTAGCTCATCCGCATCGTCATGCCCGGCCATAGCCGTCTGAAGGACGGCGTCGCTTTGCTCGCCTATGTGCCGGGCATCCAAGTCTTTCCTTGGCAGTAGCCAAGACGTGGATGGCCGGGTCAAGCCCGGCCATGACGGCGTTGAGGGATAATTACTTCTTCGGCGGGGCCGGCCACGGCTTTTGCGGGCCGCGCAGGCCTTCGAACGCCTTGGCCATGCCGAGCACGCCGAGATCGTCGAACCGCCGGCCCACGATCTGCACACCGATCGGAAAGCCCTTTTTGTCGTAGCCGCCATTGATCGAGATGGCCGGGTTCTCCGACATATTCCACGGCACGGTATAGGCGATGTGCTCGAACGGTTTTTCGGGATCGTTGACCGGGGAAGCGAACTCGGCCGGGAAGTTCACCACCGGCGAAACCGGGGAGACCACATAATCGAGATCGCAGAACAGCTTTGCCGCGGCGGTGCGGATCGCCATGGTGGCGTTGAAGCCCCTGATGACATCAAGACCTGACAGCTTCGCGCCGGCCTCCGCCCATTGAAGGATGTAAGGCAGCGTCTTGCTGCGCTCCTCCGGCGTCAGCCTGGACATATCGTCCCAGCTTCGCGCGCGAAAGAAATTGTCGATCCCGTCGAGCATCTCGCGCGTCAATATGCCGTCGATTTCGGTAACGACCGCGCCGGCGGATTCGAACGCCTTGGCGGCCTTGACGGCGACCTCGCGTACTTCCTTCTCCAGCGGCAGGCCGGTGCCGGCATCGAGCATCAAACCGATGCGCACTTTGCGCGGCGACTTGTCGAGCGCCTTCCAGGCGATTTCATGCGCGGGCAGGCTCATGCCGTCGCGCCGGTCGGGACGCGACAGTACGCTCATCATCAGCGCCGCATCGTCGACGATGCGGGTCATCGGCCCGGCGACGCGTCCGACATAGAAGGGATCGACCGGAACGCGTCCGAGGCTCGGCTTCAGCCCGACCAGGCCGCACCAGCAGGCCGGCAGCCGCACCGAGCCGCCGATGTCAGTTCCAAGATGCAGCGGGCCGTAACCGGCCGCACCCGCAGCACCGGCGCCGGAAGAGGATCCGCCGGGGTTCTTGCTGAGGTCCCAGGGATTGCGGGTGAGGGGATGGAAACTCGAAAGGCCCGACGACAGCATGCCGTAATCCGGCATCGTCGTTTTGGAGAAGATGATGGAGCCGGCTTCGCGCAGCCGTGCGGCGGGCGGCGCGTCCTTCGGTGAAGGCACCAGCTTGACGCTGGCGGCGCCGAGCGGCACCGGCTGGTCCTTGGTAGCGATATTGTCCTTGATGGTTACGGGCACACCGTCGAGCGTGCCGACGGGCTCGCCCTTCTGCCAGCGTTCGGTCGAGGCCTTGGCGACGGCGCGGGCGCCCTCGGGATCGAGCAGATAGAGCGCCTTGATGTGCGGCTCCCAGGCCGCGACATGATCAAGCACTTCCTCCAGCACTTCGGACGGCGAGAATTGCTTGGCACGGTAGCCGGCGAGAAGGTCGACGGCGCTGAGATCGTGCAGCGACGTGACCTCTTCTTCTTTTTTGGTTTTATGCATGGGCACCTAACCTACTGGCATGCGGGTCTCGACGATGCGCGCGAACATGCTGGCGCCGATCGGCAGGATCTTGTCGTCGAGGACGAAACCAGGGTTGTGGACGGGCACCGAGCCTTCATGACCGACCCAGAAATAGGCGCCAGGCACCGCCTGCATCATGTCGGCGAAATCCTCGCTGCCCATCTTCGGCTCGGTGCGGGTGATCACCTTGTCCGGATCGACCACCGTACGCGCCACCGCCTCAACGATCCGCGACTGCTCTTCCTGGTTCACCAGCACGCTGAAGGTGTCGCGGATGTCGGCAGTGATCTCGCACTGGAACGCGGCCGCGATGCCGGCGCAGATCGCGCGCATGCGCTCGCGGATCAGCGCACGCACGCCGTCATCGAAGGCGCGGACCGTGCCGCACAGCTTGGCCTGGCCGGGAATGACGTTATAGGCCGAGCCGGCATGGATCTGCGTGATCGACAGCACCGCCGGATGATGCGGGGGAACATTGCGGCTGACGACGGTCTGCAGCGCCTGTGCCAGCGTGGTGGCGATGATCACGGCGTCCTTGGAACGTTCCGGCATCGCGCCATGAGCGCCATAGCCGTCGATCGTGATGTCGAAGAAATCGGCGCCGGCCATCGCCGGGCCCGGCAGGATCGCGATCTCGCCATGGTTCAGGTCCGGCGCGTTATGCAGCCCGTAGACCTCGTCACAGGGAAATTTCTGGAACAGGCCATCCTTGATCATGGCGCGCGCGCCGCCGAGGCCTTCTTCGGCGGGCTGGAAGATGAAATGCACCGTACCGTCGAAGTTTTTGGTCTCGGCCAGATAGCGCGCGGTGCCGAGCAGCATGGTGGTGTGCCCGTCATGGCCGCAGCCGTGGAAGCGGCCGGGAATGGTCGAGCGCCAGCGCAGATTGGTGTTCTCTTCCATCGGCAGCGCGTCCATGTCGGCGCGCAGGCCGATCTTCATGCCGCTGCTGCCCTTGCCCTTGAGCACGCCGACGACGCCGGTGCCGCCTAGGCCGCGATGCACCTCGATGCCCCATTGCGTCAGCTTGTCGGCGACGATGCCCGACGTGCGGACCTCCTCGAAGCCGATCTCGGGATGCGCATGAAGATCGCGCCTGATCGCGGTGAGTTCTTCGGCATAGCCGTCGATGCGTTCGATGGTGGGCATGTCTGTTTATCCGGTTGCGGTTGAACGAGATTTGGCTGGAGTCGCAAAAGCAGGGCCGTTCGGCTTGATGCGGATACCCGGACGCAGCCGCGTCCAGGGCAGGGTGGCGGTATCGGCCGGCATCGCACCGGGCGCGGCGCAGATCAGCAGTTTTTCGGCGATCGGCTCGAAATCAGCGCGGAAATGCACCGAGCTCTTGTTGACCAGGATCGCCTGTTCGGTCGGCTCGATCCCGACATAGCGGTACATCGCCTGGTCGGCGAGTTGCGCCTTGTAGGAACTCACGACCACTCTGACATCGTCGATGCGCAGGCACGCCGACGGTCCCATGTCCATGTCGCGGCCGCCATAATAGGGGCCGGACGCCACGAACTTGCCGTCCGACAGTTTTTCGACGACGAACGTTTCCTGATACGGCGCGTCGCCCGGGATGCCGGATTTGCCGCCGAGCGAAAGCGTCACGGTGGCGCCGACGCCCGCGGCATGCGCGGCCTTGGCTGACTCGGGATCATAGATCACGCCGGTCGCCGCGCGCGTCGCCTTGTTGCGGACCAGCGCACGCAGCATGCCTGTCGTATCGGAATCGCCTCCGGCGCCGGGATTGTCCTGGGTGTCGGCGATGACGATCGGCTTGCTGGCGCTTTTGGCCAATTCCATGGCGTGGCGCACGCCGTCGTCGGGCGAATAGATGCGGCCGTCGAAATCGTCCTCGTGACTCTCGACCAGCGCTGCCAGTTTGTCGGCGGCTGCATCCGCATCGGCCTGCGTCGCGCCATAGGCGAATACGCTGGGGCCACAATCCCTGAAATCGGCGGCCGGAAAACCGGGCGCGAATGACAGCGTCGGAACTGAAGCGCTCTCCAGCGCCGCCAGCTTTTCATATATGCCTTTGGTCGGCTGGTCGTTGGTGCATTGCCAGCTGATCGGAATCAGGAACGGCAATTGCCGGAAGGCTTTTGCGTAGCGCGCCTTTGTCTTGAGCATCAACGCCAGATGGTTTGCGCAGGCCCGGCCGGTGTCGGCCATGTCGACGTGAGGGTAGGTGCGGTAGGCGATGAGCGCATCCGCATGTTCCATCATCTGGGGCGAGACGTTGGCATGGAGGTCGAGGCTGACGACCAGCGGCAGGTCCTTGCCGATCACCTTGCGCACCCGGGCAAGCGTTTCGCCTTCGCCGTCGTCGTAATGCTCAGTGACCATGGCGCCGTGCAGGTCGAGATAGACGGCATCGATCGGCCCCGCGCCCGCGATGCCATCGACCATTTCCTTCATGATGCGTTCGAAGGCATCTTTGGTGACATGGGCCGATGGAACAGCGGCCGCCGAGATCGTCGGCACCAGCTCCCAGCCATTGGCCTCGGCGGCTTCGACAAAGCCGGCAAGGCCGATATTGACCTTGCGCATCACCTTGAGCACGTCGGCGCCATGCGCCATCGACGGCCATCCGCCACCATGAACGAAATCGTCATAGGTCGCCTTGGTCGGCGCGAACGTGTTGGTCTCGTGCAGAAAGGCGCCAACGGCGATGCGGGTCATCAAGTTTTCCCAACCGGTGCATTCGTGGGGGACGTTAAGCGTGTCACTGCGCCAAGCGCAAGCCGTGGAGCAATTCCGTTTTGCATGCCGCCCCATCCGCCATTGCGAGCGAGTTAAAACGTCTTAGCTTGCTCCGTCATTCCGGGGCGATGCGAAGCATCGAACCTCAGATGCGCAACGCGCATTGGGGAATCTCGAGATTCCCAGGTGCGCAAGGGCGCACCATAGTTCGCTTCGCGCCCCGGAATGACCAAACACAACTTACGTCAATGTCGCCAGCAGACCCGCCATCAACCGGCCGCGCTCGGCCAGACTGTCGATCTCGATATGTTCGTTGAGCGTATGCGCGTCGGCACCGCGAACTCCCAGGCCGTCAAGGGTTGGGATACCCATCGCGCCGGTAAAGTTGCCGTCGGAGCCGCCGCCGGCGCTGGCGTGCGAGAGTTCGAGACCAAGGCCTTGTGCAATGCCGCGCGCCTGTTCGTAGAGCGCCATCGTGCCGGCGTCGGGCTCCCACACCGGCCGGGTCACACCACGGGTGACCTTGAACGTGACGTCATTGCTGGTCCCGGAAAGCGCGAGCATCCGCTCGACGCCGCGATCGAGATCTGCTTGCCGCTTGGCCATGCTGAGCGCCTCGCCGGTACAGGTGGTAGCGACGCAGTTCACCCACTGGCCGCCATGCACAATGCCGACCGAAAAAGTGCAATCTTCAGTCGTCATGCCGTCGATGGCGATAATCTGGCGTGCCATCTCGCGGATCGCGGAACGGCCGGATGAGAGCGTGGCGCCGGCATGGCTCGGCTTGCCGATCGCTTCGAGATTGAACCGGGCAATCGCATAACGTCCGGTGACGACGCCGTTGTTGGCGCGACCCGGCTCGGGCACCAGCACATACTTGTTGCGGGCGGCTTCGGCCTCGATGATGTCGCGGGTCGACGGCGTGCCGACCTCTTCGTCCGGGGTGAACAGTACCGTGATCGGCAGCGGCGTCGTGAACGAGGCGCGCGCCAGTTGCCGGATCGCCTCCAGGCTGAGGTAGTTGCCGCCCTTCATGTCGAAGATGCCCGGGCCGTAGCACTTGTTGCCCTCGCGCCGCCACGCCAGCTTTTGCAGCGTGCCGACGGGATGGACGGTATCGAGATGGCCGGCGATCAGGATGCCGGGGTCGCCCTGTTTCGGGTGGGGAAAGCGCGCTCGGACGCAGCCGGCAAAGCCCTGCCGCCCGGCGATGCGTTCGATGGTCGCACCCATGATGGCCATCTCCCGCGCTGCAAGATCGAGCATGCGGTCGACCGCGCCGGCGTCCCAGGTGGGGCTTTCGCATTCGACCCAGCTCCGCAGCCCCTGCAGCATGGTCTCGGAATCAAAGGGAAGGTTGGCAGGATTCATCTGGGTTCTCCCGGTTCGGCCGGAATGTTTGGGCTCGGTGCCGATGGGTCCGTACGAGAGGGAGCGGCGGCGATTTTGTAAAGGGAAAACATGCCGCCGTCAGACTTTCGCCGTATCGGATCGGGGGAATGGGAATTCTGGCATCATTCTTGATTGTAGATTTTTGTGGAGGCGTGTTGGCGTAGCCGGATAGGGGCCACCCAGCGGCCAGCGCAAGCCAGATGCGGATGAGGGCTATCCCGACTTCCACCTGAACGCCGGCGTCATCCCTGTCGTCGGACCAAAAGGGTGTTGTGAAGCTCAAGATCGACCCTATAGTCCGGTCAGAAACCGGGCAGGGGGCCCGAACAAGAAAAGCGTTCGGGCGCCGAGCGACAATGGAGGTGAAGGAATGAATGCGTTCAAAAAAGTAATTCTTGCTGCGACTTGCGTTGGCAGCCTGACAGCGGTGGCGTCGCCGGCGACGGCCCAAACTACCTTGCGCGTCGTCATGCACTCGGATCTGAAGATTCTGGATCCGATCTGGACCACGGCCTACATCGTCCGTAACCACGGCTACATGATTTACGACACGCTTCTCGCCCAGGACGAGAAGGGTGAGGTAAAGCCGCAGATGGTCGAGAAGTACGAAGCCGCGGCGGACGGCAAGGGCTATACCTTCACGCTGCGCGACGGACTGCTGTGGCACGACGGCAAGCCGGTGACGTCGGAAGACTGCATCGCTTCGATCAAGCGCTGGGCGATCAAGGACTCGCTCGGTCAGAAAATGATGACCTTCGTCGACTCCATTAACGCCGTCGATGCCAAAACTTTTACCATCAAGCTCAAGGAACCGACTGGCCTCGTTCTGCTCGGCCTGTCAAAACCATCGTCCAACGTGCCGTTCATGATGCCCAAACGCGTCGCCGAAACGGACGCCAACAAGCAGATCGAGGATTTTACGGGATCCGGCCCCTTTGTTTTGGTCAAGGATGAGTGGAAGCCCGGCGACAAGACGGTTTACGTCAAGTTCGACAAGTACAAGCCGCGCTCCGAGCCGGCCTCGGGCCTTGCCGGCGGCAAGATCGCCAAGGTCGATCGCGTCGAGTGGCGCGCCATTTCCGACGCGCAGCAAACGGTCAACGCGCTGTCGAAGGGCGAGATCGACTTCATCGAGGCGCCCAGCCACGACCTGCTTCCAACCCTGAAGAAGGATCCGAACGTAAATATTGTCGTGTCGCCGTTGGCGAAGCTGCAATACGTCTTCAGGCCGAACACGCTGCACAAGCCGTTCGACAATCCGAAAGTCCGCCATGCGTTGTGGTACGCCTTCAATCAGGAAGATTTCCTGATGGCGACCATCGGTGACGAGAACTACATCAGGCCGTGCAAGGCGCTGTTCATCTGCGACACGCCTTTCGCCAGCACCAAGGGAATGGACGGGCTGCTGACCTCCAACGCCAAGAAGGCCCAGGAGCTTCTGAAGGAGGCGGGCTACGACGGCACGCCGGTGATGCTGATGCACTCCACCGACCTCAAGACCCTGACCAACCTTGCTCCGGTGGCGAAATCGCTGATGGAAAAGGCGGGCTTCAAGGTCGACATGCAGTCGATGGATTGGCAGACCCTGGTCGCCCGCCGTGCCAAGAAGGACCCGCCGGAGGCGGGCGGCTGGAACGCCTTCCTCACGGCCTGGGTCGCTGCCGACGTGATGAACCCGATCTCCACGGCCTATGTGAACGCGGCTTGCGACAAGGCGTCGTTCGGCTGGCCCTGCGACGAAAAGCTGGAGAAGCTGCGCGACGACTTTGCCCGCGAGACCGACCCGGCCAAGCAGAAAGCGATCGCCGAAGCGGTACAGCAACGCGTCATCGAGTTCACGCCGGAGATTCCAGTCGGCGAGTACGTTCAACCCGTTGCCATGCGCAAGAACGTCAAGGGGTATCTGATTTCACCGGTGCCGGTGCTCTGGAACGTGGAAATCACGAAGTAAGTTGACAACGGGCGGCGGTTCGCCGCCGCCCATTCGGTTATAGGATCGCGCTTCCATGTCGATGTACGGCTATCTCTTTCGGCGTCTGCTCGGCACGATCCCCGTGATGCTGGTGGTTGCGGTCTTCATCTTCCTGATGCTGCGGCTGACCCCCTCGGATCCTGCGGCGATCATCGCCGGCGACAACGCCACCACCGAACAGGTGGCGCAGATCCGCAGCCAGCTCGGCCTCGACCGGCCGATGATCGAGCAGTTCGTGATCTGGTCGGGCCGGGTGTTGACCGGCAATCTCGGCGAAAGCTTCTTCTTCAAGAAGACGGTGGCTGCGCTGATCGGCGAGCGGATCGAGCCGACCTTGTCGCTTGCGCTGTTCACGATCCTGATCGCGGTGTTTGTCGCCGTTCCGCTCGGCGTGCTGGCCGCGCACCGGCACGGGTCGTGGATCGACCGCATCGTGATGGGCTTTTCGGTGCTCGGATTTTCCGTGCCCGTGTTCGTGATCGGCTACCTCCTGATCTATTTGTTCGCGGTCTATTTGAACTGGCTGCCGGTGCAGGGCTATCAGCGCATCTCGGAGGGGGTCGGCGGCTGGGTGCAGCGGCTGATCCTGCCGTCGGTGACCTTGTCGGTGATTTATATCGCCCTGATCGCGCGCATGACGCGCACCAGCGTGCTGGAAGTGCTGTCGGAAGACTATATCCGCACCGCGCGGGCCAAGGGACAATCCGAGCGAAAGGTGCTGTTCCGTCATGCGCTGCGCAATGCCGCCGTCCCGATCGTCACGGTGATCGGACTTGGCGTGGCGCTCCTGATCGGCGGCGTGGTCGTTACCGAAAGCGTGTTCACGATTCCAGGTCTCGGCCGGCTCACGGTTGACGCGGTGCTGGCGCGCGACTACCCGACGATCCAGGCCGTGATCCTGCTGTTCTCATTCGTCTACGTCATGATCAACCTGTCGGTCGACATGCTCTACACCATCCTCGATCCCAGGATTCGCTACTGATGGCCGACGCAACCATCCTCGAACCCGTGCTGCCGGCGAGCCCGGCCAAGCCGGCCGCGTATCGCAAATTGCTGCGCAACCCGGGCGTGATGTTCGGCAGCACCGTCATCATGATCGTATTGCTGATGGGGCTATTGGCACCCTGGCTCGGAACCATCGATCCGACGGCGATCAGCCCGATCGCGCGAAACAAGGTTCCCGGCGCCGAAATCACGATACGCACGGACACCGGCGAACGCATCAAGATGATCGCCAAGTTAGGCACGGACAGCCTCGGACGTGACGTCTACAGCCGCGTGGTCTATGGCGCGCGCGTTTCGCTCTTTGTCGGCGTCACGGTGGCGCTGATCAGCGTCGCCTGCGGCCTGTTCATCGGCCTGCTTGCCGGCTTCTTCCGCATTCTCGACGCCATCATCATGCGGATCATGGACGGCCTGATGGCGATCCCGGCCATTCTGCTGGCGATCGCCATGGTGTCGCTGTTCCGTTCCAGCGTGTGGACGGTCATCATCGCCATCACGGTTCCGCAGATTCCAGGCGTGGTCCGGCTCGTGCGGTCCATCGTGCTCAGCGTGCGCGAGGAGCCCTATGTCGAGGCGGCGGTGACGCTCGGCACTTCGACCCCGAAACTGCTGTGGCGGCATGTGCTGCCGAACACGATCGCGCCCATGATCGTGCAGGGCACCTTCATCTGCGCCTCCGCCATCCTCATCGAAGCCATCCTGTCCTTCCTTGGCATCGGCGTGCCGCCGGAAGTGCCGACCTGGGGCAACATCATGGCCGCGGGGCGAGAGGTGTTCAGCCTCTTCCCGCACAACATCATCTATCCCGGCGTGTGCCTTGCCTTGACCATTCTGGCCGTCAACGTTCTCGGTGACGGTCTGCGCGACACGCTCGATCCCAAGATGGCGAAGCGGGTGTGATGTGAGCAACACGGTCCTTGAAGTTTCCGATCTTTCCGTCGTCATCAGGGGCGGCGACCGGACCCACGCCGTGCAGGGCATCAACCTGGCCGTCAACGCCGACGAGATCGTTTGCGTGGTCGGCGAATCCGGCTCCGGCAAATCCGTGACTGCGCAGGCCGTCATGGGCCTGTTGCCGAAAGGCGCGATGCAGGTCGAAACCGGCTCGATCCGGCTGCAGGGCGATCAACTGCTTGCCAAGTCAGATGCCGAACTGCGCGCGATCCGCGGCACCCGCATGGCGATGGTGTTCCAGGAGCCGATGACCGCGCTCAACCCCGTCGAGCGGGTCGGGGATCAGATCCGCGAGGTGCTGGAAATCCACACCGATCTCGATCCGAAGCAGCAGCGTGCGCGCGTGCTCGAGATCATGCGTTCCGTGCATCTGCCTGATCCCGAACAGATGATCGACGCCTATCCGCACCAGCTCTCCGGCGGCCAGCGCCAGCGGATCATGATCGCGGCGGCATTGGTGCTCGACCCGGCTCTGTTGATTGCGGACGAGCCGACGACGGCGCTCGACGTCACCACGCAGGCGCAGATCCTCAAGCTCGTGCGGGAGATGCAGGGGCGCACCAAAACCGGCGTGCTGTTCATCACCCATGATTTCGGCGTCGTTTCCGAGATCGCCGACCGCGTCGTGGTGATGCAGATGGGCCGGATCGTGGAGCAGGGCCCTTGCGAGGAGGTGCTGCGCAATCCGCGCGAGGACTACACCAGGATGCTGCTGCGCGCGGTGCCGAGCATGACGCCGCCGAAGCGATCTCCGGTGACCGGTCCGGTGGTCTTGCAGACCGAGAATCTGTTCAAGACCTACGGCAAGCGATCGCTGTTCAATCCGAAGGCGCGCGTCGTGGCCGCGGTCAAGGACGTCTCGCTGACGATCCGTCGCGGCGAAACGCTGGGCATTGTCGGCGAGTCCGGTTCGGGCAAGTCGACGGTGGCGCGTTGCGTCGCGCGGCTGGTCGAAACCTCCGGTGGCGGCATCAAGATTGACGGGGTCGATATCGCGGCCATGCGCGAGACGAAATTTCGCCCGATGCGCCGGCGCATCCAGTTCATTTTCCAGGACCCATATCGATCGCTCAATCCGCGCCGCACGGTCGGTGAGGCGATCATCGAGGGGCCGATGAATTTTGGCGTCAGCCGCAAGGAGGCGCTGCAGCGTGCGCGCGACCTGATGGCGATCGTGCACCTGCCTCCGGCCGCGATCGATCGTTTCCCGCACCAGTTCTCCGGCGGCCAGCGCCAAAGGATCTGCATTGCGCGGGCGCTGGCGATGGAGCCTGAATTGCTGATTGGTGACGAGCCGGTGTCGGCGCTCGACGTCTCCGTACAGGACCAGGTGCTGAAGCTGCTGGACGAGGTGCGTCGCAAGTTCAATCTGGCGGTGCTGTTCATCACCCATGATTTGCGCGTTGCAGCCCAGGTCTGTGACCGGATCGCGGTCATGCAGCGCGGGGTAATCGTCGAACAGGGCACCACGGCGGAGGTCTTCGCCGCGCCCCAGCACGAATATACAAGGGCATTGTTCGACGCCGCGCCCGGCCGGCATCAGGAATTCGCCGCCAGCGCTTGATGGCTCTCCTAGCAGTTGCTGTCGCGCAGCAGTTCTGGCCCGTCGTTCGAGAGCGGAGACGGGATTTGCGGCCGTGGCGAAGGCGAGTGCGGATCCCTGGCCGGCTTGCATCCCGTGGCATCAGATTTTTCGGTAGGTTGTTCGCTGGCCATGTCGTCATGCTCCAATTGCTGCAGGACAACATTTTAGCGCGCATCAGGTTCCATCAATCCGGGTGCGCTGCGATATGCGCCAGCAATAATTCACTGACCCGTTCCGGCGTCTGATCGGCCGCGAAATGCCCGACGCCGGGCAGGACTTCGAATTGATAGGGCGCGGCGACGAAATCGCGGGTGCCTTCGGCGGCGATACGGCCGACGGTGTCGTCGGCGTCGCCCCAGATATAGAGCGTCGGTACACGGATCGGACCGAGCGGCCCGCGGATCGCGCCGCGCGCGCGGTACCAGGCCAGCGCCGCTTCCATCGCGTCCTTGTTGCCGAGCACGGCCAGATGCCGTTCGATCGCCTCAGCGGGAACGCCGTTGGCAATGAGCCGATCGCGCAGCCATTTGGCGTTGTCGGCGAGCACTATGTCGGCGGCGTCAGGTTCGAGGAACGCCTTGTGGTGCCGCGAGCGACTAGCCTGTTCGCCGTCGGCCATGTGCAGCGCGCGATTGAACGCGTTCGGATGGGGCCGCGAAAGAATGCTGAGGGAGGCCAGCCGCTCGTGGCAACGGTCGGCCAATCCCCAAGCGATGCTGCCGCCCCAGTCATGGCCGACCAGGTGAAAGCGCGCCTCGCCATAGCCCGAGGCCGCGGCGATGGCCAGCGCGTCGTCGATCAGGCGGTCGATCAGGTAGTGCGAGAACTCGCGCGGGTTAGGCCGCGCGCCCGGAGAGTAACCGCGCTGGCTCGGCGCAATCGCGCGGTATCCCATATCGCCGAGCGCCGTAACCTGGGCGCGCCAGCAATGCATCGATTCGGCAAAGCCGTGCAGCAGCAACACCAGCGGCGCGCCGGCCTCGCCCGCGACGAGGGCGTCGAAGGTGAGGCGCGGGGAGATGGTGATCTGTTCCAGGGCCGGCACGTGACAATCCTAGATAGACAATGCCGGCCGGTCCACGGCGAAACGGATTTTCTTTGGGGCAGGCGGCCGTCTGGGCCCGTCCGGAATTATGCAAGGGTCGAAAAGTACTGTATTCGGGGCCCGTCAATCGCAGAAGCCTCAAGGGACATTATCGTTGCATTATCTGAGATCGGTCGCATTCGATGCGTTGGTGGTGCTGTGGACGCTGGTGCTGTCGCCGGCGATACCCCTGTTGTGGGTTTTCGATGCGAGCAGCGCAAAGGTTCGCGCGGTGTCACAATTGTGGTCGCACGGCATCGTGTTTCTTCTGAAATACGTGGTGGGGCTGGATTACAGGGAGCTAGGCCGCGACAACATTCCAATTGGCCCGTGCATCATCGCCTGTAATCACCAATCGCTGTGGGAGACGGTTGCGCTCTGCGTGATTTTTCCCGATGCCAGCATCGTCGCCAAGAAAGAACTGCTCAATATCCCGGTGGTCGGCTGGTTCCTTCACCGCTATCCGATGATCCTGGTCGACCGGTCGGCGGGCCGGCAGGCGCTCAAGCAAATGATCGCGGAAGCAAGGGCCGCGATCGGCGAAGGCCGCAAAGTCTTGATATTTCCGCAAGGCACGCGCCAGGCGGTCGACGAGCCCATGACATTCCATGCGGCCGGCATCGCCGCGCTGTACACCAATCTCGATATCCCGGTGCTGCCGACGGCGCATAATTCCGGATTGTTCTGGGGCAAGAAGACGCTGATGATTCACAGCGGCAACATTTCGCTGTCCTACCTGCCGCCGATTCCGCCGGGGTTAGATCGGAAAGAGTTTCAGGCGAAGGTCGAGCGGCAAATTTCCGAAGAGGCGAGCCGATTGATCAAGGCGGCCGACGCGAAGGTCGTTCGTTAGCGCGACCATCGTTCGGCGAGCCAGCCTGCGATCGGCGAGAAAAAGGCCAGGCACCAGATGAATTGCGCCACCTTGGGGGAGAATGTGGCGATGGCTGTTCCGATGACGAACACCAAAATCGGAAATAATACCGTCACCCGCAATGGCATGTCGCGGCGGCCCCTGAGGGCGATAACCCACAGCAGCCCGTTCAGCGTGGCGATCGTAGCGAGATGCATCCCGTAGATCACGGCGACCACGCCGTCGAGCCGATAGCTGCCGTAGAGGCCGTTCGTCACCGGCAGGATGATGATCGACAGCAGAAACAGCAGATTGAGGAAGACCACGCCGCGGCTGGCTTCCGGCGCCACGGCGAGCCGCCGGTGATGGCTGAACCAGAACAGGCCGGCGACAACGAAGCTGATCGCCAGCGCGATGACCGGTTGCGCATAGACGCGAACGAGGTCGATCCAGGCCGGCGCGCTGGCGAAACTGTTGGCCTTCGGCAGGTCGTAGGCGAGCAGCGTCATGGCAACGCCGAAGATGGTGTTGCTCAGCATCTCCAGCCGGCGCATTTCGAAAAGGCTTGTTTGCTGCAATGCCGCTCCCCCGACCGCCATCAATTCATGCTGTCCAAGCGAATTATAACCGTGTGAAGCTTTAACGCTGGAATGGCGAGCAGCATTCGAAACAATTTTCGGTCTTTCGAGGAAGAAATCTGCGGCACCTCAATTGGTGCGGGCGGCCGGACTCGAACCGGCACAGTCCTTTCGAACCGAGGGATTTTCATACCAGCTACGGCTTTCGCCGCCTTGCTTCTGCGTGTTCACGCATACCAGCTCGTTTGTGGTCTGGACTATACCTTCACCGTGGTGCTTTCGCGCGTTAGGTGCTGCCCGTCTAGTCTCTACACCTTCGCGCCAGCCTCTCGGCGGGAGCGCTTGGCTCGGGGTTGCCAGTTAAAAGGTTTCCCCGAATTTGAGCAGTTCTACTCCTTAGGTTTCCCTAAGGGCACTCAAAGACTTAAGTCCCTTGCGTCTACCATTTCGCCACGCCCGCTTTAGTCAGAAGATCAGGTACTTAGCGCGTTTGCCGGCGAAGTGGAAATGGGATAATCCGCCCCCGGAAACCGCGCCTTTCGTTTAAGGGAACGCGGGGCCGGACGCAAAGCCTCAATGCGGACATCTGGTCCTGCTTTAGGCAATCTCAACGTTGTAGGCTTATGAAGGTCCGATGTCCGAATCCACGTCCCATCGCCGGCGAATTTCGTGTGCCGCAGGCGTGTTGGCGCTGCTCGCGGCAGGGGCAGGGCTCTCCGGCTGTGCCAGCGTGGGCGACAACATGTCGACGGCTTTCGCCGATCCCGCCAAATACGATCTCTACGAATGCAAGCATCTCGAGACGGAACGGGCCCGGATTGCCGGGCGCAAGGCGGAACTGCAGGGCCTGATGGCGAAGGCTGAAACCGGCGTCGGCGGCTCGGTGGTGTCGGAGCTTGCCTATCGCAACGAACTCATTGCGACCCAGGGACAATCGAAATTCGCCGAGGAGGCGTGGCGGCGCAACAAATGCCAGGAGGCGCCGCCGGAATCCAAACCTGCCGCGAGCGCGGCGGCGACGCCGCCTGCGCCACCTGCAGGCGTCAGGGGATCCCGTCCATCGTCGCGATAACGCGTCCTGCGGAAGTCCTCCCGCGCCATGCGCTCGCGTCGGATGTTCACACCCGCCAGTCGTAAATCCAGTCCTGCCGCGCCAGCATTCGCCTTGGACCGAGCGACTTGATGGCGAGATCGCGCGCGAGCGCCAACGGTCCGGTCAGATGATAGATTTGTCCGGACCGCCTTGCGGCGCGCTGAACCCTTAACACGCGGGCGCGGCGCAGCCGTCCGTAGCGCTTGAAGGCCGCCGGGATGCCGGCGGTATTGTCGCCGGCGCATTCGCTCAAGGCTTTCGCCAGTACCGCGGCGTCCTCGATCGCCATTCCCGCACCTTGGGCTGCGAACGGCAGCATGGCGTGCGCGGCATCGCCGAGCAGCGCGATCGCGCCGTCGCTCCATTCGCGAATATCGGGTACCGTGAACAGCGCCCATCGCCGCCATTCATCGACGGCGCCGATCAGCATTCGCGCGGTCGCCGGCCATTGTTGAGAGAACGCCGCCTTGATTTCGTTAGCCTCGCCCGGTGCGCTCCAGCCCGGCCTGTTCCACGTTCCCGGCACGATCGCGACAACGTTGATGCGCCGCCCGCCCGAGATCGGATAGGCGACGAGATGCGCTCTTGGTCCCATCCAGAGCTGCACCCGGGGCGAAGTATATTCGCGCGGCAGCGCCGTCGCATCGAGCGTGCCGCGCCAGGCGATCAGACCGGAGAATTGCGGCTGGACCTCCGGGAATAAATGATGCCGGACCGCCGACCAGATGCCGTCGGCGCCGATCAGCGCCACCGCCAGTTCCTGTTGCCGCGCGTTGCCGCGGCGCCCCACGACCGTCAGTCCCTTGGCGTGCGCGGCGACGTCCTCAAACTGGCAGCCAAGCCGCAATTCGATGTCGGGACTGTGATCGATCTCTGCCTGCAACGCCGCCTGCAGATCGGCGCGATGCACCACCCAATAGGGTGCGCCGGCGCGAAAATTCGCGGCCTCACCGAGCGGCAGGCGGGCGATCTCGCCGCCCTCCCGGGCACTCATGATGTTGATGGATTCGGGCGTCACGGCGCGCGGCGCGAGCCGCGGCTGCAGACCGAGTTCGACCAGGATGCGGCTGGCGTTGGGCGAAAGCTGCAGGCCGGCGCCGGCTTCCTCCAGCCGCTCGGCCTTTTCCAGAACGACGACGCGAAAGCCTTGCTTTGCGAGCGCCAGCGCCGCGGTCAGTCCTCCGATCCCGGCACCAGCGACAACGATGGTGCGCGTAACCGCCACGGCGGACCTGTCAGGCGACTTTATCTTTCAGCACGCATTCCGGGGGGCGCGCTTCGCCGGCCTTGAGATCGGCGGCAAACCGGTAGAGCGTCGAGCAATAGGGGCAGATGATCTCGTTGTCGTTGCCGAGATCCAGGAAGACATGCGGATGGTCGAACGGCGGATTGGCGCCCACGCACATGAATTCCTGCGAGCCGATCTCGATTACCGAGACGCCGGCGTCGTTGTGAAAGTGCGGGACGACATGGTCGGACATCTTGTTTCACCTTGGATAGCAATGACGGGCGGACGCAACCAACACGGCGCCCGACCCGAAATGCCGCGCACCATACTGACGGGTTCCGTTGATTCCTAGAGCCCAGATTCTTGAAGGTCGCCGCCGCACATTTGCTCATGCAAATTCGACACAATCTTGTCGTCCCAGAGAAGCCCTTCTTTCGTCGGGGACGTTGTGTCGCAAATGCGGCACATTATGTTGAGGGCAGCGAAAACCCAGGTTTTGCAGGATGAAGCGGGCAGGGCTCAGTTTGGCGGTGGCGGGCATGGCGGCAACTATCGCCGTGGGTGCGGCGCTATGGCCACACGCGCGCGACGCTTTTGCGATCCTGGCGGCGCAGGACGAACCGACCGAATTGGCCGATCTGAGGATCAATTCTGCCCTGCGGAACAACCCGGCGCTGATTACAGAAAATATCGAGTCCGCGCTGGCGGCAGGCGATGTCGATCTTGCCGGCAGCTTTGCCGCATTGGCGCGCGACAAGAACATTGTCATCAGCGAAGAACTGTCGCAGGGCGTGAACGAAGCCGTCACGGACGCGAACTCAACCTCGCATTTTGCTAAACGTTTCGCGATCGGTCTCGTCACCGGCAACGCCGAGGATGTCGCGAGCCTGTCGGGCACGGTGGCTGGCGATCTCTTTGTGTTCGGCGATATCCGCGACGTGGTGCGCGAAGGCAAGCATCTGGCGATGGGCGAGGATACCGATCATCTGATACTTGGGCTTGCGACGGTAGGCCTGGCGGTGACGGCGGCGACCTATGTGTCGGTCGGTGGCGCGCTACCGGTGCGTGCCGGACTGACCATGGTCAAGGATGCCCGCAAGGTCGGACGTCTGGGCGAGGGGCTGACGCTATGGGCCGGCCGCTCGGCGCGCGAGGTCGTCGATGGGCCGATGCTGCAGAAGGCGGTCGCCTCCGGCTCGGTGCTGCGGCCCGGCGCGACCGTCAGCGCGATCAAGGCGGCGTTCCGCGCTGAGAAGGCCGGTGCGCTGGTTCGGCTGGCCAAGGACGTCGGCCGCATCGGGCAAAAGGCCGGTACGCGCGGTGCGCTCGACACGCTGCGCATCGCCGAGGGCCCGAAGGATATCGCGCGCGCCGCACGGCTCGCGGAATCCAAGGGTGGCCAGACCCGGGCGATCCTGAAACTGTTCGGCCGCGGCGCTCTGCTGCTGGCGGCCGGCGCATTCAATCTGTCGCTGTGGCTATTCAGTGCGCTGCTGGCGCTGTTCGGCTTCTTGTCGTCGATCAAGGCGATCACCGAGCGCGCCACCATGGCGTATCTGCGCCGCAAGAAGGCGAGGCGGCAGCGTGAGCAGGCGGCGGCCGCGGCGTTGCTTCCCGGCCCGGCTCTGGCGGGTGCCGCCACCTGCGGCTAGAGTTGCGATCGTTTTCCGATCGCGCATTTTGAACTCCCCAAAAAATGGAACGAGCGATGCCGAGTTTTCACAACGGCGATATCGAAATTGCCTATCTCGACGAAGGCGAGGGCGATCCGATCGTTCTCGTACACGGCTTTGCCTCGAGCAAGAACGTGAACTGGGTCTATCCGACCTGGGTGTCCGACCTGAAGAAAGCCGGGCGCCGCGTGATCGCGCTCGACAACCGCGGGCATGGCGATTCCGGCAAGCTGTACGACGCCGCGCAGTATGAGATCGCGATCATGGCCGGCGACGTCATCGCGCTGCTGGATCATTTGGAAATCGAGCGGGCCGACGTGATGGGCTATTCGCTGGGATCGCGGATGACGGCGGTGATGGCGCTGGGCCAGCCGCAGCGGCTGCGCTCGGCCATCCTGGGCGGCATCGGGATCGGGATGATCACGGGCGGTGGCCCCGGCGAAAACGTAGCCCTCGCACTCGAGGCGCCGTCGCTGGACGACGTGACCGATCCGGTTGGGCGGACGTTTCGCGCTTTTGCCGACCAGACCCGTTCCGACCGCCGCGCGCTGGCGGCCTGCCTGCGCGGCTCGCGGCGCCTGATGACACGGGATGAAGCCGCCGCTATCCATGTGCCCGTGCTGATCGCGGTCGGCACGTCAGACGAAATCGCAGGCTCGGCGCAGGCGCTGGGCGAGATCATTCCGGACGCCGAGGTGCTGGATATTCCGAACCGCGATCACATGCGCGCGGTCGGCGACAAGGTCTACAAGGCCGGCGTCATCGATTTCCTGTCACGGCGAAGCTGAGCCTTCGCGTGGGTCCTCGCCGAAGAATTGCCGCGCCGCCGCGATCAGCACCACGAAGGTCGCGACCCACGCCATGCGCGCGCCATAGCGGTCATGCGGGCCTGATATCACGGCGCAGATAAACGCGTTGCCGAGCACGGCGAATGTAACGGTTCCTGCGAGGAGCGTGAGATCATCGAACGGACGCCGCCACAGGCCGCGACCGAACACGATTACGGCCAGCAGCATCGAGACGAGCGCCACCGGAACGTGGAGACGGTTGATGGCGGCAAAGTCGAGCCGCCAGCGCTGCTGGTTCGCGGCGCGCATCGCCTTGACCTGCGTCGGGATATAACGCTCGATGATCCCGTAGGTGTGGCCGATCCATTCATTGGTGCCTTCGCCGGTCGCGACATGGACCAGTTGCCGCGCGGTTCCGGTGATCGCCGCCTCGATCTGCCGTGCTGGATATTCGACCAGCGAACGCAGCACGATGAAGCCCATCTCGTCGCCGAGGCCCTTGAAGCGACCAAGCGTGTTGAACACGCTGCTGCCCCACAGAAACTGATCTGCCGTTGCAGGCAACTGGTCGCGATAGGGACAGAGCTTCAACTGCTGCTGCGGACAATGCTCCTTCAGGTAACGCGCGACGATGCCGTCCTGCAGCATACGTCCGAAGGCGACGCCATAGCCGCCGGGCGTCCACGCCACTTTCCCCGACAGTGCGAAATTCGCCGCCAGCAGCATCGCCGCGCCGGCGACGAGGGTGAGGCTGCCCTGCAGCAGTCCGGAAACCGTCATCCGTCCGCGCGAAAACGGACGCACGATCCACCCCACACAACACAGCCCGAGCAGCACTGCCAGCGTGGCGCTGTGCGAGGCCGCGGCGAACGCCGTCAGCGCGAACAGCGAACATTTTTCGATTGTCGAAGTGCGCTCGCCCAGCACGACCAGAATGAAGAGCGACAGCACCGACAGGCCGGCGTAGAGGTCGGTCAGAAGCGTGCTCGCGAGCCACGGCAGTGCGGTGGCCAGGGCCAGCACCAGGCCCATTGCGAGCAGCCGCAAGGGTTGGGCGATTTCGAATGCGCGCAGCGTCAGCTGCAGGATCCACAACGTTGCCAGCGCCTGGATTCCGAGATTGATCCAGAACGCGGAGTCTTCGCCGAAATGCAGATAGAGGCCGAACACCGTGGAGCGGCTTGGCACGAGGTAGCCTTCATACCAGCGTGCCAGATAGCCGCCGGTATCCCATTGGAGCAGCGGGTAGCCGTTCCACAGGGCAGGGGCGAGCAACATCAGGGGGATGGCGATGGCGGCGATCCAGGCCAGCCGCGAGTCGGCCGTCCGCGCGCGCAAAATCTGCGTGTTGATGTGGTTTCCCCCCAGTTTCGGCCAGCTTGCCCGGAATGGCCGGGGGGCCGAAATTCACCAATAGTCGGAGCTTGCCCGGCTTGATTTCCTGAAATCGCCAACCACCTTGAACTGACCCTAACCGTTCCTGGGGCGTTCGGCGGGGATTTACTCTGCCGCCGCCTGCCCCGGGACAGCCATCCGTCCGCCATGCTATAACGCCGGGCGAAACAAGCCCCGAGAACAAGCCGAGATAATCCCATGGCAGTGCATCAGGTCAGTCCGCAGGGTTCGAAGCTGGCCGCGCTCGATCCGATCTGGGATCGCGTGCGGAACGAAGCGGAAGACATCGTTCGCCGCGAGCCGGAACTGGCGTCCTTCATCTACTCGACCGTGCTGCATCACGAGCGACTGGAAGATGCGGTCATCCACCGCCTGGCCGAGCGGCTCGATCATTCGGCGCTGTCGGGCGATCTGATCCGCCAGACCTATGACGAGGCGCTGCGCGACGAACCCGATTTCGGCAATGCGTTCCGCGCCGATCTGGTCGCGGTCTATGACCGCGATCCTGCGACGTCGCGCTTCATCGATCCCTTGCTTTACTTCAAGGGCTTCCACGCCCTGCAGACTCATCGGCTGGCGCACTGGTTGTACAAGCGAGGGCGCAAGGATTTCGCCTACTACCTGCAGAGCCGGGCGTCCGCGGTGTTCCAGACTGACATCAACCCGGCGGCGACCATCGGCCGCGGAATCTTTCTCGATCATGCGACCGGTTTCGTCTGCGGTGAGACGGCTGTCATCGAGGATGACGTTTCGATCCTGCACGGTGTCACGCTCGGCGGCACTGGCAAGGAGAACGAGGATCGCCATCCCAAGATTCGCCACGGCGTGCTGATCGGGGCCGGCGCGAAAATTCTCGGCAATATCGAGATCGGTCACTGCGCGCGCATCGCTGCAGGCTCGGTGGTGGTCAAACCGGTGCCGCATAATGTCACCGTGGCGGGTGTTCCGGCCAAGATCGTTGGCGAAGCCGGCTGCGCCGAGCCATCGCGCACCATGGACCAGATGCTCAACGCCATCGGGATCTAATTTTCAAGGACTTTCTGACCTGTCGATCTCGTGAAGATACGGCTGGCGGTTCGCGCCGTCTCGGCCTAAAACTCCCCGGAAACCGCATATATCCGATTGGAGACCGCCGTGGACGTTCAGGAAGTCAGGAAGCTCGACGCCTATCTCAAGCGCGTATTCGGCAACCAGAAAATTCGCGTGGTGCCGCGCCCGAAAAAGGATGATTCCGCCGAGGTCTATATCGGTGAGGAGTTCATCGGCGTCCTGTTCGTCGACGACGAAGACGACGACCGTTCCTTCCAGTTCCAGATGGCGATCCTCGAGGAAGACCTGGTCGACCAGGGTTGAGGCGAAGCGCGGCCATAGCGTTTCGAGCGAAGTGGGTACCGGTTCGCGCAAAGAAAACGCGTCAAGACAAGGCGCCGCTATTTTTGCAGCCCGTGCAATTGCGCTGTCAAACGGTTCATCGCATTGGCGACGTCGCGCCATTGCGATAGCCAGCTCCGCGGAAATCTGAATGTCAGGTCGGCGCCGTCGACCCGGCGCTCGCTCAGGCACATTCCGGGCGTCACCCCGTCGCGCGTGCAGCGCGCGTTGAGGACGGGCGCGCTCGCGGTGAACAGATCTTCGTTGGCATAGGGCGAGCCGTCGCGAAACGCGCGCATCGCCAGTCCGTCGTCGATCGGCGTTGCGGGTGGCTCCAGATAGCGTGGATAGATGGTGCGGACCCGGACGTCGGGCGCCAGCGTGTCGTGGTGCGCCGAGATCGACAGGAAGATCCGGTCGATCGGCTGCACCTTTTCTTCGACCGTATCGGCGCTGACGTGCCGGGGCAACTCGGGCGCTTCGAGTGAAGGGAATGTGAAGTTGAGATCGACGCGTTCCTGTGGACCGGAATGGCGCTGGATTTTCCTGCGGATCGCCGACGTCGGCACGTTGAAGAGGGTGCCGCCCACGCTGACCGGTAACCGCGACGGCGCGTTGGCTACGCCATTGCCCCAGGTCGGCCATAACAGATAGGCCACGAGCCCGATTGCGCCTGCGGCGATGGTCGCTGCCACCACGATCAGGACCATGTGCGAGCGTGGGTTTTTTCGCGTGTCGCGGGCGATGTGTTGGGCCGTCGAAAGCAATGTCATGAAAGAAATATCGGTCGAGTTCGAGGCTGAGGCCGAATCACCCGGCGAATATGCCACGGGCGGCGGGATTTCCGTATGATTTCACCGGCATCGGGCAAGCGCGAGCCATGCGCGAACGGGATTGTGGCCTTCAGCTGTTAACCCTTCCTTAAGGATGCTGTGGCGGCGGGTCCCCGATTTTGCGAAAGCAGGGCGCGGTTTGTTCTGTAGCGGATGTGTTCGATGTCGCCCGATGCGTTGAATTCCCTGTTTTCCCTTTGCATCGGTTTTGCGCTCGCCGGCGCGTTGACCAGCGGCTACCAGGCCATGGCGGCGCGGCCCGCCGGTTTCGGGCTGCTCGGGAATGGCGTGGCGCCAAAAACGTTTGCGGCGGTTCCGTTCCTGGTTTTTGCCGCCCCCTTCATCATCATGCGCAATACGCTGCGCGGCGCCAGAATCGAGCGCCGCCGCTTCGAATTCGTGATGATGGCGACCGTGCTCGCGGGCTTCTGGAGCCTGATGTCCGGCACGTTCTTCCTGATGACGCTGCGGGCCGCAGGTCTGTTCGCTTAAAGTCTGTTCGCATAAAGTCTGTTCGCCTGGAGCCTGTTCGCCTGAGGCGTATCCGCCCTTTGCTTGATCATGCGCTGGCGGCTGTGCCAAGGTCTCCACAAACGGAGACCTGATCATCATGGCGATCTACGAACTCGACGGGCAGGGGCCCGATCTTCCCGCGGACGGAAACTATTTCATCGCGGATACCGCCACCGTCATCGGCAAGGTGCGCCTGAAGAATGGGGCCAGCGTGTGGTTCGGCGCGGTGCTCCGCGGCGACAATGAGTGGATCGAGATCGGCGAAGGCTCCAACGTGCAGGACAATTCGACCTGCCACACCGATCCCGGCTTTCCGCTGACGATCGGGAAAAACTGCACCGTCGGCCACAACGTCATCCTGCACGGCTGCACGCTCGAGGATGGCGCGCTGGTCGGGATGGGCTCGATCGTGATGAACGGCGCGAAGATCGGCCGCGGCAGTGTCGTCGGCGCGGGATCCGTTATCACCGAGGGCAAGGAATTTCCCGAGCATTCCCTGATCATCGGATCGCCCGCGCGCGTGATCCGCACGCTTTCGCCCGAGCAGGCGACGGCGATGGGACGCGCGGCGAAATCCTACGCCATCAACGGGCCGCGTTTCAAAAAAGGTTTGAAGAAGATCGGCTGAACACAGCGGTCAGGTATCTTCGGATTCGCTTGCCTCCGCCGCGCCGGCTACCTGCTCGTGCCCGGCGGCCCAGAGCGCATGCTGTTCGCTGCCGTCTTGATAGGGATTGGCTTCAGCCGGGATATTCTTGCGTGCCGCGCGCTGGCCCTGCTCGAACGGATCGGGATCGGTCGTCATGATGTTGCCTTCCGGGCTTTTGATTTCTTCTGTTTTGCAATTTTTTCTGTTTTGGCGCTGGAAAGTCTTGCGCTCTTGCGCAGTGCGTCCTTGAGATCGATCGGGATGCCGTGCTTCTTCAAAACGTCAGCAAAGGCTTCATCGGCCAGTTCCTGAATCGTCGCCATCCGATCGCGTCCAAGCTGGGTCAGCTTGTCGAACGTGTCGTCGTCGAAAGCGATCAGTTTGCGCAAGCGTCGTCGGCTCCGGCAACGTGGCGGATATGATTGCATAATGGTCCGCGCCCGAAATCGTTCCGGCCGGAACAAGCCGGTTTCGCCGTCGTTGAACCAGGAAAGGAGTTCTCGATGACCAAACCAACCGCATTTGCAGCAATGATAGCGCTCGCCATCCTGACCGTGCCTGGCATTTCGTTCGCGCAAAGCGCAGGCGGCGGCAGCGGAAGTGCTGGCAGCACAAGTGCCGGCGGCGCCGCAAGCGGCTCGACAACAGGAAGCAGCAGCGCGGTGGGCACGCCCAATGCGGGATCGGCGGGCGCCGGCCCGACTTCCATCCATGGCGTGCCACCCGGCCCGGCAAACGCGGCCGGTCTGAACAATTCGGGCAACGATCCGAGCGGCACAGGCAACGCGGCCAGGCTTCCCGCTGCGCCCGGCACCAACAGCGCCGGCACCGCCCAATCGTCGGGCCGGGCCGCGAACACCGGGGCCGGGGTCACGACCGGCGCTGCGGGCACAGGGTCGACGGCGCAACCGCATGCCGATGTCGACGCCGCCATCCAACAGGAAAACAGGACCATCGACCGCAAGGTGAAGAGCATCTGCCGCGGCTGCTAGCGACAGCGGCTGCACGTTGCCCGGTCGCGCAGCAGTGCGAACACAAGCCGCGCGATTGCGCCGGTTCAGGTTGCAACTAATCCCGGCCTGGCGGGTTATTGGGATTATTTCGGCGGCCCCGGTGTTTAATCACCGAGGCCGCGTTTGGTTTGGTTGGTTTGCTGGTACGCCGCTTGCATCGCATCGGGGATGCTGAACATGCTCACAGTCCCGGCTTTGACGTTGGTGCTCCTGGGTGTCGTTGTCAGTCTGGGAGCGGCCGTCGTCTGGATGCTCTGGGCGATCGAGCAGACGGTATCCAGGCCGCATCGCAACAGCGATCGCGCCGGATAGGCCGTCTCTCGAAACAGCGCGCAGCCATTTGCTGCGCGCCATTTTTCACGTCTGTGGTTTGCCCGCAGGTATTCTTAGAGTTTTGACGCGTTTTCTACCGCTGCGCCCACGCGTCGTCGGCCGCATCCTTGCGATAGCTGGCACGGTAGTCGGCGTGGAACCCATGCGGGGCGCCCGGATAAATCTTGAACTCGGCGGTCTTCTTGTTCGCCGCCAAGGCGGCCTTCAGGGCTTCCACGGTGGCGACGGGAATGCCGCTATCGGCTTCACCATAGAGGCCCAGCACCGGCGCCTTCATCTCGGGCGCGAGCTGCGTCGGGCTCTTCGGCCACAGCGGGTTCGGCGGATCGACCGGCGGGCCGTAAAACGCGGCGCCTGCCTTCAGCGTGGGACTATGGGCAAGGGGATCCCTCCGCATAGCGATCAAGTTTACGCAGATTGCGTAGATTTACCTGCGCCGAAAACGCATCAAAAACAAACGGGTAGAGCGCGATCCTCATGCATCAGGACCGCACGGGCTCAAGGGAAATGCATTCAGCAAACAATGTCGGCCAAAGGCAAATCACCTGCCTGCGAGGTTCAATTTGATCGTGAATTTCGGAAGCGCCGGGGCGAGGGATGAACGCGGGCAAAAAAACAAGGCCGTCGACGCAGTATACCGTCAACGACCTTGCCAGCCCCGGATATTGAAATCGGCTCACGCCATCCGGTGAACTGCAGCATGCAGGAGATTCCCACGGCCATATGTGAAGCAGTTCACACTCGGAACACAAAATTGGCAGGAAAGCGGGTTTTTGGTGGCATGTGGTGGAGAATTGCCGCCGGGGTCTGCAGCCGGGCACGGCGAACCTGCGCTGAATGCGTCACGATTAGCTAGGCCAAAAGGCGCTGATCGTGCGGGGCACATCGCGGAAGTGCTCGGTCCGTTGCTCTCGCTTTGAGGGGCGGTCCCGGACCGCGTCCGGAACGGGCGTCAGCCGTTCGACCTGCCGCGCTTGAGGGCGCTCTTGCTCGCGCGCGGCTTTGCCGCGCTGGATTTCCTGACCGACCGTTTGCGGGTAGAGGGCGGGGCGGCCGGTTCGGCCGCCTGCGCGCTTGCGAACGATTGCCGCAAGCCGTCGATCGATTCCGTCAGGGTGCCGACCTGTTCGGAAAGCTTTCTGGTATCGGCCTGCTGCGCGGCGAGCAGACGGCGCACCGTCAGCAATTGATCCTGCACCACCTGGAGCTGGTCGATCGATTCCTGCTGGGTGGCTTCGAGGCCCTTGGTTTTCTCGACCAGCTGTTCGGACGCCTGCGCGGTACGCGCCTGCAATTGCCTGACCGCAACAACGCGGTCGGTTTCGGGCGCAGTGCCGGTATAGGCCCGCCACAGCGTGATCGAACCTATTCCCAGCACGACGATGACGAGGGCAACTGCGCCGATCGCAATTGGCTGACCGCCGATACGCGCTAGCGCACTGGTATTCCCGGGGGCGGGCTCGATCATGAGATTCCAAATCCGGACGTAATTTCAATACCCTCGCTTACCACAGGCTTGGCGGCCCCGAAACCCGGGATTAACCGAATCGAGGCGGGATTCCGGGTAAAACTTCAATATTTCCGGGGTTTTGCGCCGCGAGATGGTCTCGGACGGCCTCACACGCTCTACGGCGGCCCTTGCAGATGCGCGCGGATAAATTGCCCCGCCTTCGCCAATGCGCGGCGGCCATCTTCCAATCCCGCATTCCAGACCGGCCACGCATGGATCATGTGCGGCCAGATTTCGAGGCTCACCTCGACGTCATTAGATCCGGCGGCGGCGGCCAGCCGTGTGGCGTCCGCCAGCAGTGTTTCCGCCGAGCCGACCTGAATCAGGAGCGGTGGAAAGCCCGCAAGATCCGCAAATAACGGCGAGATCAGCGGATCTCGGCGATCGAGCGGCGACGGCGCATAGGCGTCCGCAAGTTCGGCGAGATAAGTCCGGTGGATCAGCGGGTCGATGGCATCCTTGGTGTCGAGCGTGGTGCCCGACATTGTCAGGTCGGTCCAGGGCGAGACCAGCCAGGCGCAGGCCGGTAGGTCCTCGCCGGCCGCGCGCAACCGGCTGATCAATCCGAGCGCGAGATTGCCGCCGGCACTGTCGCCGCCGACGGCGATGCTTGCCGCCGGTATGCCTTGCTTGCGCAGGAAGCGCCACGCCGTCAGCGCGTCCTCATGGGCAGTTGGGTAGGGGTGCTCGGGCGCGCGCCGATAATCGATCGCGAGCGTGCGCGCTTGTGCGGCGCGGCCCGCTTCCGTCACCATCCGGCGATGGCTCAGTATCGAACCGGAGCAATAACCGCCGCCGTGAAAATACAGCAGCACGCGCGACGGGTCGCTGCCTGATACAAGCGACCACTCGCCGGGCACGCCATCGCAATCGACGGCGTCACATTTCACATCGGAAGCGATCGGCCAGGTCGATCCGACTTCGTCGAGCCGCTGGCGCCGTTCCGACCAGCCGACCGGCCGCGGCTTCGAGCCCAGCAACGCGCGGATGGCATCGATCTCAGTGGCGGCCAAGGTGCGTTCTCCCGATGAGGCCGGCCATCATCGCACGTCGGCCGGGCAGCGGAAAAGCCGAGAGGCGGGCCTATCTCGAAGAGGCCGCAAGAGAGCACAGGGACCCGTTTCAATTCCTCTCGCGCAACCCGAATTGGCAACGGCGTCGAAGGACCGGCGAAACCAAACGCATGCTCGCGTTCTGGCTGCCGGAAGGCTAGGCCGTGAACCCATAAACCCAGCGGCGTGATGCTAAGGCAATGTCCGCTTTGCCCTTATAGCGGCCGGAGTTGTGCGGCAGCGCAAAATGTCGCGATGGGCCACTTTCTGCCGAGAGCAGATGCGGCAAACAGAAGCGCTACTCAATCACCTCGTCGGCGCGTTGCTGAAGGCTCAGCGGCACATTCAGGCCGAGCGCTTTGGCAGTCTTGAGATTGATCACCAACTCGAACTTGACCGGGGCCTGGACCGGAAGCTCGCTCGGCTTGGCGCCCTTGAGGATGCGATCGCCATAGGTCGCCGCGCGCCGATAATTATCGACCTGGTCATTTCCGTACGACAGCAGGCCGCCGACTTCAGCGAAGAGACGGAACGGATAGACGGCAGGTACACGATAGCGAGCAACCAGCGATGTGATCTCTACGCGATAAGCGGTCAAGAAAATGTCCGGCATCACGATGAGGCCACCATTCGGCTCGCGTGCCAATGCGGCAACGACGGATTCGAGCTCGGACGGGTCGCGAACAGGTGCGGCGATCGCCTCCACGCCGAAGGACGCAACGGCGGCTTTGAAAGGGGTCATGTAATATTCGACATAGGGCGCGGTTGCCGGGTTAAACAGGAATGCGACCCGGGCGACGCGCGGCGCTATCTCCTTGAGCAGCCCCGGCCACTTGCCGGCCATCGTCGGCTCGTACAACGTGAACCCGGTGGCGTTGCCGCCCGGCCGCGGAAAGTTCGCGACGAAGCCGCTGCCGACCGGATCGGCAACGTTCGCGAAAATGATGGGGATGGTGCGCGTTTGTTGCAGCATCGCCGCTGTGGTGGGTGTGTTTTGCGTAAGAATGAGGTCGGGCTGCAGCGCGACGAGTTCCTTGGCGAATCGTTGCATCGTCTTCACGTCGGCCGCTGTCCAACGCGTGTCGATCCGGATGTTGCGGCCCTCGGCCCACCCGAGCTTCTGGAGTCCTTCCCGGAACGCCGCGACGAAGGCCTGTCCCTCCCGGTCGTTTTCGGCATAACCCATCAGCACGCCGATCCGCCGCATCGGCTGCTGCGCGCGTGCTGTTAGCGGCCAACCCGCAGCCGCGCCGCCGGCAAGAGCTATGAAATCGCGCCGCCTCAAGACCGCTCCCAGGCTGGACAAGGCATCATACCGATCAAGTCTAGCACACTGGATGCGTGGCGTTCCTCGGGTAAAACGACCGCCGTGTTCTCAATGGCATTTTCTGGGTCTTGCGATCCGGAGCACCTTGGCGTGATCTGCCCGAGGCGTTTGGTCCGTACACCACTTGCTATAACCGCTTCGTTAGGTGGCGGCGGGCTGGTGTATGGGACCGCATCATCGACGCGATCGCCGCTGCCCATGATGCCGCTGTCCAGATGATCGATACATCCATTGTCCGCGTGCATCAGTATGGAGCCTGCATCACACGAAACCAGCGCCAATCGTTGGGGAGGTCACGCGGCGGCTTGACGAGTAAAAATTCATGCGGTGGTCGATAGCAATGGTCTGCCGGTACGGCTGGCGCTGAGCCCCGGTGAGGCCCACGGCGTTCGACTTGCCGGAAAACTGCTGTCTCGTCTGAAAGTCGGGTCAATGCTGCTGGCCGACCGTGGCTATGACGCCGACTGGATCAGAGAGCTTGCCATGAAGAAGGGCGCGTGGGCCAACATCCCGCCGAAAAGCAATCGCAGCGATCCGATCTGCTTCAGCCCCTATCTCTACGCGCTCGCAACCAGGTCGAGCGGTTCTTCAACAGGATCAAACAATGTCGTCGGGTGGCGACGCTACGACAGGCTCGCCGCGAACTATCTTGCCTTCGTTCAACTTGCGTCGATTAGACTGTGGCTGCGTGTTAATGAGTCCACGTCCTAGATCAGCGCAGCTCACCCGGTCTATCTGTCCGCACGCCGGCTGCGCTTTGATCCCAAAAAAGGTTGCGGCCAGCCATTGGGGGATGGCTGGCCGCGCGCGAACCGGTCTGGGACGGGGAGGGGTGGGGATGTGACCGGGTCGCGGGTTCGTGAATTCCTTTGTCGTTAGCGATCGCGAGAACTGGCGGTGGCGACCGCAGGGCGGTTGTCACCGAGCGACACCCACAGATTGGGATCGCTCTGCGACTGACGCTTGACGAAGCGGTAGCCGGTCTCCGTCCAGGCGAGGACGTTTTCGTTCTGGTTGTCGAGCACGAATTCGCCCTTGTCGGTCTTGACCGTGAGCACCGCGTGGCCTTCGCCCTTCTTGTCGCGCACCACAGTGATCAGCAGCGCCTCGCGCGGCCAGCCGGCGTCGATCAGCATCTTGCGCTTCAACAGCACGTAGTCCTCGCAGTCGCCGTAGCCGTCAGTCGGCAACGACCATTTCTCGATCACACCCCAATGATCTATGTCGGTGATCGGCTTGATGGTCTCGTTGACCCACTTGTTGACTCTCAGCAAATCTCGCCATGCCGTCTGCGACAGCACGATGTCTCGCGGCTGTGACGCGCCGCCGCGGCAGTCGCCGGGATTCTCGGCGCAGAATTCGACCCAGCCGATCGGCGAACGCGTGGTATCGCCGAGGCTGGCATAGATCGCGTCACCGGCTTTCGCCGAGAAACCCGTAGAGACGCTCATCCCCAGCAGGATGGCGGCAACCGCCAATCCCTTCCCCTGTCCCCTGAAAAACATTGTGGCCCCCGTTTCTTGTTGGGACCATGTTTCGCACAAAGGATTTGCGCCGCCGCTAAGTCAGCCAAGTACATTTGACGTGAATACAAGTAAAAACCGCAGCAAATTCGATCTATACTTGAATAAAAATCGCCTAAAATTTGAAACAACTGCAATCGATTCAAATTTTATGCATTAACGCGCCAGGCGCTGCCGCAGCGGCATTTATGGTTGCAAAAGCTGCCGGCGTTAACCGGCTCCGGCAGGCGCCAGAGCGCACAAAGGCGGCATCCGGCAACGCGGATACCGCCTTTTGAGGCCGATAAATCGGGGATTTTGGGCGGCTGGTGCTTTACCGCGCGCTAACCGCGTCTTCGAGCGTCTCGGCAATTTGCTCGTGGACGAACTCGAGCGCGAAGCCTTCCTCGAGATTTCGCACCACCCGGGACTGGACCTTGCCCAGCATCACGAGTGATTTCAGCGGCGGGCGGTTTTCCGCGGCAATCGCCGCACCCGACGCCGAGAGGTCGATGATCCGGCAGGTCATCTTGCTGCCGTCCTCGAGCGTGAGCAGCGCGATCGGGTTGCGCGGCACGATACGGTCGTGGCGGCGGTCTTCCGGCAGATTGAGAATATCGCGGTTGGCGAGCCAGGTGAGCTGGGCGGCGAGCTTGTCGCGTTTGCGCGCGGTCGCCCCCACGGTCATGGCAAAACCGTTGTCGATGATGCGGGTGATCTTGCCCTCAACCCGGCCGATATGGTCGAGATAGGCGATGACGCGGTCGCCGACATTGCCGATGCCAGGCGCAAGCAGGGCCAATCCGCCCGGCGACATATTGATGATCTGGCAGGGAAACTCACGCCGGTCCGGCAGCATGTAGCGGCCGAGCAGGTGGACTTTCACGCGCTGGAAGCGCCGTCGCTCCTGGGCGACCGGTACAGTGGATTTTTTTTGCGCAAACGACATTCTTCGCCACCCGACGTCCGGTCCTTCGGCGTCAGGAAGACCCTAAGGCCGACAGGGTTAATGATGTGTTATCGCCGGTTGCATCAAGTATGTGCATCAAGCTGTGTGTGTCCGTGCCGCCGCCATCCGGTTGAACATCCACAGCAGCAGCGGACACAGCAAAACCATTGCCGCGCCGAAGTCGAATGCGGTGGCGGCGGTCCCCGTCCATTTGGCGAGGCTGCCGCCGACAAACGGCCCCAGCATCATGGCGGCATAGAACACCGTGAAAAACAGGCCCATGCCGATCGCCCGCGTCGCCGGCTGCAAGACCCGCGCAGGCAAGCTCATGATCGGGCCGGCCGGCTGACCGCAGATCAATCCGAGGGCCGCAACCGTCAGAACCACGGCGCTCGTCCGCGGCAGCAGGATCATCAGCATCGCAAAGACGAGAGCGGCGGCGACGAGGATGGTTTGCGGACGGCCGGTTCGATCGGCCAGGAAGCCGCCGAAGGGGACCGAGAATACCGCGATCCACAACACGATGCTGATGGCCGATCCCGCGGCGGCGATCGTCCAGCCGCGTTCGACCAGCATCGATGGTCCGAAACTGAAAATGATCGCAAAGCCGATGTTGAATAGACCCCAGATCAGACCCGCGGTGATGACGGCGAGAACGGTATTGCGGTCAAGGCGGGCGGCGGTTGTGGACGCCGCGGCATGATCAATCGGCGCACGATATAACAGGGCGATCAGTGCGATGCCGCAGGCGGTGAAGGCGGCGACGGCGAGATGCACGGCATCGACGCCCCAGCGCGTTCCGATCACGGGCAATGTCAGCAATGAGACGGCGATGCCGGCGGGCCAGGAGTTGACCAGGATCGCCATTGCGGTGGCGATCTCGCGACCTGCGAACCAGTCGGTGAGCATTTTTGTCAGTTGAACGCTGAGGACCACGCCGCCGGCGCCGGCAACCAATCGTCCGCAGATCTGTACGCCCCAGGAAGTGGCAAGGGCCATGGCGAGGCTGCCTGACAGCATCAGCAGCAGCGCGCCCAATGCCGTTTGCTTGTCGCCGAATTTCTGGCCGATCGCGCCGCCGGGCAGGGCGAGCAGGATGCCGGGTGCGAAATAGAGTCCAATCAAGAGGCCGATGTCGGCGATGCTGACGCCGAACTGGTTGCCGAGCAGCGGCGCCACGGCGGCGACGCTTTGAAACTGGAACGCCATGGTGCCGCGAACCACGAACAGGACGGCAAGGATTCCCCAGCGATTGTGCAACGCCTCACTCCCAAGAGTTGTCGTGAAGCCTCAGACCGCGCACCGTCTGTGTCAACGCGCGCACGTATTCTCGCGTGCCCGGTGCCCACCGATGCCGTGCAGCTACTTCTGGACCAGCTGATTGAGATCCTGCTTGATCGAGTTCAGCAGCGACTCCAGCCGTTCCTGCCTGAATGCGGGTTGCTCCGGCACGACAGCTTGAACGGCCGGCTCCGCGATTGCAGTTTGAACGCGCGTCTCGGTGATGCCGGGCTTCCCGGTGATGACGGGTTTTGCGGGGAAGACGGGTTTTTCGGGGAAATTCTGCCGAACCGCTTGAACTTTACGGACAGGCCGCTTCGGAAATACCGATCGAACGGGCTCTTCGGCCTGCGCACCGGCTTCGACGAACTCGCCGTGCAAAACATCCTCGCGCCGTCCCATCAGCCACAGGACCGCCCAATAACAAACCGCCAGCAAAATCACGCAAAAAATAATGATCTCAAACATCGCTCACGTCCAATCCGGTCAGTATCCCGGTAAAGGCCGTTTTCGGTCAAGACCGCTGAAAGCGATTGTTTGTCCGTGCGTTGTTTCGGTACCATGATGCTTAATGTCGGGCCCGCCAGGGCCGGCCAAATTTCGGGGAGGGATGAGATGGCTGGAGTGAAGCGAGACCGCGACAATGCCGTCGGCGTGCTGACACTGGACGAGCCTGCGACGCTGAATGCGATGACACCCGATCTGCTGGGCGATCTGGCCCTCGCGATCCCTGAGATGACCGAGGATCCCGGGGTACGGGCGCTGGTCCTGACCGGCGCCGGCCGCGGCTTTTGCTCCGGCCAGAACCTTAAGGCCGCCGCCATCCTCGGCGACGACATTGTCGATGGCGTGATGCGGTACTACTGGCCGGCTTTCAAGGCGCTGCGTGAATGCAAAGTGCCGGTCGTGGTGGCGGTCAATGGTGTTGCGGCCGGCGGCGGCTTCAGCCTCGCGATGGCGGGAGACGTGATTGTCGCGGCGCGCTCGGCGAGCTTCATTCAGGTTTTCAGCCGGATCGCGCTGGTGCCTGATCTCGGCTCGACCTGGCTGTTGCCGCGCCTGGTCGGCCGGCAGCGTGCGCTCGAACTGATGCTGATGAACGAGCCGCTATCGGCCGAGACGGCCCGGGAATGGGGACTGGTCCGGGAAGTGTTCGATGATGCCGCGCTTCAGGGCGGCGCGCTGGCGCTGGCGCGCAAGCTCGCAAGCGGTCCGACGCGGGCGCTGGTTGCGACACGCCGCCTGATCGAGGAGAGCGAACACTCAAGCTATGCCGATCAGTTCCGGCGCGAAATCGAGACGCAGGCCGAGATCCGCAAGAGCGCGGATGCGCTGGAGGGGCGCAACGCGTTTCTGGAAAAGCGCGCGGCGCGGTTCAGCGGCCGGTAATCCCTTCATAGACCATAAAGCCGCGCGCGATGGCGAGCTTGCGCAAGGCGCGGGGAACGAGTTTCTCCGGCCGGTGCAGATAGCGCCACGACGTCAGCCTGAAATCCTTCAGCATGCCGAGATCGTCCTCGAACGGCGCCAGCAGGCCGGTGATGCTGATCGGCGCGTGCGCGCGGTTGTTGAACGGCAGCAGCAGCAATTCCAGATGCGCCGTCCGCCCGTCTTCCGAGGTCGCGGTGATGCCGGCGACGGCGGCCAGCATTTCCTCGGCGACGTACGTCACGATGTCTTCGATTTCGCGGCGGCTCTCTTCAGCGAACAGCGCCGAGAAGCTGCTGTCCTTTGCGTCGCGGCCGAGCAGGGCGCAGACCCGGGTTCCGGCGACGCGGAAGGGGAAGCCGGCCTCGTTTTCGTAACCCAGCACGAAGATGTCGCCGAGCAGTTCGCGTACCGCTGATGGTTCGATCTCGCTGCGGTCAGGTGCCCGCGCGTGGCCGCGTTTTGCGTCCCAATAGGCAAAAAACTGACGGCTCGATGGATGTTTCATACGTTGGCCTTGCCCCCGCCCGTGGCCTGGCGGCACATATCTGTCCCGATTTTGCTCACGTGCTGTCCCTTCTGTGTTGTGCAGGACAGGCTGTGCAGCGTCCATGCCGTGGACGCGGTTTGGCCGCTTTGGCGGCGGCTTTGCGTTGTTAACGTTAAATTTACCAAGTCGGACCCTACAGGCTTTTAGGGCTAAAGCCTCGTAGGGTATGTTATTGATTTGTCTTGTTTTTGTTGTCGTCGAACGGTGTTAAAGTGCTGCCGCTAAAACACCGTTTGGCGGCCTAAAGGCGGAAATTGCCTTATTGGGACCGCCCAGCCTGGGAGGTAAGGGGCATGCCAACTACGAAGTTAACCCAAACCTTCGTTGACAGGTTACGCGCGCCGCATCCCAGCGGACTGCAAGTGGTCTATTTCGACACGGTCACGAAGGGTTTCGGTGTTCAGGTGTCAGGCAAAACGACCGCGAAGGACTACATCGCGCAGCGTGACCTGCCCAACAAGGTTAGGGGTGCAAAGAAGCAGACCCGCCGTGTCAACGTTGGACCGGCAGAGGCCTCGCTTCTAACAGTGGAGGTAGCGCGCGAGCGTGCCGAGGAGGCGCTGGACCAGATTCGGCGGGGCATCGATCCCAAGGCCAAGGCCGAGCCCGGCACTCAGGCGACGATGTACACGCTTCGCGAAGCGAAAGAGAAGTATTTCGTTGCCAACAAGAAACTGAGTGCGGGGAGCAAGCGCGCCTATGGCCAGATAGATCGTCACCTCGCAGACTGGATGGACAAACCGCTGTCGTCGATCACCCCCGATATGGTTGAGGAGCAGCATCAGACGATAGCAGCCGCAATCGCTACGAAGGGCGGTCGGTACGAGGGCAAGACGACGGCCAACGCTACGATGGTGACGCTCCGCGTTCTGTGGCGTTGGGCCGCGAAGCGCGTTGCGCTGCCAGCATGCCCAGTAAGTCGAATGCAGGATGAGGACGCATGGTTTCCTGTGCAGCGTCGGACCAGCCGAGTGCCCGCCGAAAAGCAGCCCGCGTTCTACCAGGCGGTTTGCGGGCTTGAAAACAGGACTTCGCGGGACTTCCTTTTGCTGCTCACGTTCACGGGTTTTCGAAAGACTGAAGCATCGCGACTGAAGTGGAGCGACATTGATCTTCTCCAGCGCATCATGACGCTTCCCGCTCCAAACACGAAGACAAGAAAGTCAGTCGAAATACCGATGAGTGATTTCATTTACGACCTGCTGGTTTCGCGCCGTGCGCTCGGCGACACGTCCGAGTACGTCTTTCCTGGCCGTCGGGTGGGCAAGCCGATCCGCGATACGCAGCGGCCGTTTGCGAAGGTAAACGAGTCAGCTGGAGTCGCCGTCAGCGCCCACTCCTTGCGCCGGGGTTTTCTCAAAGTCGGAGCGTCCGCTCGAGTAAACATCGTGTGGCTGAAGGTGTTGTGCAATCACGCGCTTCCGGCCGATGTCACTGCTGAGCACTACTTGGCCCCCGACATTGAGGATCTTCGCGAGCCTGCCCAGCAGGTGTGCGACAAGATGCTCGCGCTGTGCAGTATCCAGGCTGTCGTGGGAGGCAACGTCGCAAAGTTGCGCTAATCAGCCACCCACCCACGAGCTTTGCAATACACGGGCCTTTTTTTCGCATAACGTTGATTTCGGACCGAAATAGGCAAATTTCTAACCGCGCTAAAACAACATAGGGTCGCCACCGCTTGCCGAAACACCGTTTGTTGCTGTAACCTTAAAGCAGGCGTGGGTTGCAGGCCAGCAGCCCGGAAAAAACGCCTTGGTCCAGCATTCAAGGAGCGCCGCCGTAAGGCGGTGGCGGGTTCGGAGCCGTCGGCAACCCCAGCCGCATGTCCTTCGGGCGAAGCCCGAAGATAGGGGAACGGTTTGCAGGGCCTGTGACGGGCCTGTGTGATCGGCCCATCGGATCGCGCAAATGCAAGACCGTCCGAGCACCTAATCAGTGCCGGGCGGAGCTTTGCTTTGTTCCGGCGATTCCTTGGGCGAAAAAAATGGGTAATCCAACACGGTCTATGGCGGCAGCCGGAGCTGCTGCTCGAGTACGCCATCATCCAAAATTTCTCCTGCTTGATCGCCGCGCCTCGCACGTTGCGACTCTAGCCAGCGGAGTAAATCCCGACACGTTGCTTGACACCAAGCAACTGGCCGCTTGGCTCTCGGTATCAGTACAGTGGCTAGAGATAGGAAGATCCAAAGGCTACGGACCGCCCTATCGACGGCTCAGCACGAAGACGATCAGATATCATGTTGGCGATGTTCTGAAGTGGCTCGACGAGCGCTCGCACAAGTCAACCGCCGATTATGGCGCGGGGGAGATGTGAGCCATGGCCCCGAACAATAGCCTCCCGCGTGGCGTAGCACGTCCGACCAGCACAGAATACTTTGCTTATCACGACACAGCCGTGGCCCTCATACCAAGCCTGACCGAAGAAAGCGCTAATGTAATAGCACTACAAAGAAACCATGGCGATCGATGTTGGGTGGTGCGCTTCAATGCCTATCCGTCCTTCTCGATCCGTCATTCGCAGCTGCTGTCGGCAACAAGTTTTCGCAATGTTGCGGCACATCAGCTGTCGCACAGGCGTTGCAGGCTCGAATATTACCTCCACGACCTTCTCGCGCTCCCTGAAGAAGGCTGGGACGTCATCGTGGAGCGCCTTATCACGCACCTCCCTGGGGTCGGGGGTGGCGAATGATGGACGCTCGTACCGTTTCCACAGATACAGCTGCTTTATCTTCTGAGAATAGCGCAAGCACAGCCCGATCCGTAGTCACCACTAACCGCCCCGTAATCACCAGCATTCGGCGTGGGCCGGGTGGCAAGGCCGATTGGCTGGTATCGATCAAAGGCGTCTGCAGCGACACGCATTTTCGGGATCAGAAACTGCGCAACTATCAGAGGTTCTGCAACGCCATCAAGCATCGTTTCGGCATCACGTTTGATCCGATGTCGCAGGCTGATTGGGGGGCCATCGTCGAGGCGCCGATCGCGAATGGCGGTGCAGCATGAATGCACATCGCAACGCCGCTTTGGCCTGCGCCGCGCGCGGCTGGTTCGTGTTTCAGGCGCGGTTCAAGCCGGTGAAAATCGGCAAGTGGAACAAGCAAGGGCGCTGGTCAGGCAAGACAACGAACGGCCTCAACTGGGGCATGACAAAGAACCCGCGTGAGATACAAAGGCTCTGGGTCAAGTATCCCGACGATCCGCTCGGGCTTCCAACGGGATCGGTGAATGGTTTCTTCGTCGTCGACGTCGATACCGCCGCTGGCCACAAATACGATGGTTTCGCAGCCCTCCACGCGTTAGAGAACAAGTACGGTCGGCTGCCACCAACCCTGATGGCGCAATCCCCAACCGGGTCGATGCACTATTTTTTCCGACTGCCGCCAGGCATGAAGGTCAAGAACAGTGCGTCCGAGATCATAATTGAAGGCGACACCCGCGCGCTCGGCATCGATGTTCGAGGCGAAGGCGGCATGGTCATCGCGCCGCCGTCGAAACATCCGCGCGGCGGCCAGTATCGATGGCTCAACAACCTCGACATAGCGGACGCGCCAGCGTGGCTCATTGAAAAACTGCCCCAGTCAGGCGTCGTGCGACGGAAGCCTGGCACCGCTCATCTGCGCGTGTCTACGAAGCCACGAGTCGTCCGCAACTTAGATCCCGTGCTTGCCGCAATGATAAGGATCGACAGCGGCAAGGGTATTTCGATTGAGCCCGAGGACAACTTCATTCCGGATTTCGAGCGCGTAACGCTAGCGTGCAGGGCCATTCCGAACCGAGACCTCGGATGGGACGACTGGAACACTGTGGCCATGGCCATATGGCACGCTACCGGCGGCAGCGCGGAGGGTCTCACGACACTTCACGACTGGTCGCGCAAGAGCACAAAATACAACGCAGCCGAGACTGACGACCGCTGGGCCACCATCACCATGTGGCCGCCGACTAGGTTCAACGGCATGGCGAAGCTAGTCGTTCTTGCCAAGCTGGCCGACCCCTACTGGGAGCGGTGCAATCAGCGCCTCAAAATATGGGCCGCACTCGCCCGCTTGCCGTTCGACGAGAAGAATCAGAGTGCCGTTGGCTCGGCAGTTCGAGCTGAACTTGGCGAAACTGGTTCCGATCTATTCACCGATTGGGGCGGCAGCGGCTGGGAGCAGTGCATCGATGGTCCGGGGCACTGCGGCGACATCATCTATCGCCTCGCCGACGAGCACGACCCAACTTGGTGGCAACTTTACCGCAGGATGCTCGATGCGGGGGTGCCATCGTGAACGCCAAATCCAAGCTCGAAGAGAAGGCCGTGGCCGAGGTCAAGGCCAAGCGCGAGCCGGTGTTGATACCATTAGAATTCAAGCACTCGGAGCTGACCGCTACACCGTGGGTCGCGCTTGGCTTCGCGCTGCGCGGGGCCGTGACCATCATCTCGGCAACCGGCGGCACCGGCAAGACGCAGTTCACCCTCCAGGCGGCGATCGCCTTCGCACGTGGCGAAGATTTCGCGGGCTTTCACCCGATGCGCAAGGACCTAAAGATAGCATTCGTATCCGGTGAGGAGCCGCTCGAGGAGATTCGGCGGCGCATCGCAGCAATTGAGGTCGCCAGAGTCGGTTACAAGGCTGCGGACATCGAAAAATTTAAGGAGCCTTTGAAAGGCAGGCTGTTCATTTTCCAAGGCAAAAACGTCGCGTTGGTCACGAAGGGCAGCGGCCACAATGATGCTGCTAAGCGAACGCGGTTTTACGAGGAACTTTGCGAGGACATCATCGACCTAGGTATCGATCTGGTCATTCTCGACCCACTCATCCGCTTGCACGCCGGTCTCGACGAGAATTCTGCCGAGATGCAGGAGCTCCACAACGCCGCCGACGACATCGCCACGCGCGCTAACTGTGGCGTGGTGTTGGTTTCCCATACCAACAAGATGTCCAAGGGAACGGTGGACGATCAGAACGCAGCGCGGGGTACCAGTGCGATGACCGACGCGGCGCGCGTCGTAATCATCATGGCTAACATGACGAAGACGGAAGCTGAGGACCTACTGCCCAAGGGTGAGGAAGAGACCTACATGCGATATTGCCGCCTTGGTGATCCTAAGCAGTCCTACACGGTCAATTCCGTGCCGAAATGGTTTCGCAAGAAAACCATCAAGCTCCCCGTGCTGCTGGAAGACGGCACCGACGATTGTCGCTTCGTACATGAGCCGTGGAAAACAAGCAACGACGTGCTGACGGCGGAGTGGCTTCCAAGATTTCTGGAGCGGCTCAAGCAGGGTCGAAGCGACGGCGAAGCCTTCACGGCAGCAACCGACGGCCCGAAGGCTAATCGCGCCGATGCGTTGCTGCAGGGTGAGTTCAACCTTTCAAATAAGCGTTCCAAGGAGGCATTAGAACAACTGGTCAGGGCCGGATTTATCCGCGTTGTCGAGAAGTACAGCAGCAAGGGTAAGAAGATGGTCAAGGTCTACGAGGTGCTCAGTGCTGCACCGGCGGAGAGCGACGATGAGCATTTCTAGGGCCGAAATGCGCAGTCTCCGGAGTTAGCGCGCAGACGGACTGCGCACACCGCGCGAGCGCCGCGCGCAGTCTCAAACCCTATATACAGACTGCGGGACTGCGCAGCAGGCGGGCGGGCACCCCAGCAGCGCAGTCTGTAGGCCGCTAAAGCCGGGCCTACAGACAGACGCGGCCGGTGGTGTGCCTACGGCTTTGCAAGGGCACGGGCCACCTATGCTGGCCGGTACGCCCGTCAATCTGGAACGCTGCGAAGCGGCGCATCTCCCTGGCCGAGGGGCCCCTAGGGGCGGCCGTAGCGATTCCCTGCAGCAGCGACGCCCGTACGGGCCTTGCCGGGCCTACCTGGGCGAGGGTGGGGCCATGCGGAGGGCCGTTAAACCGGCGGCAACCCGGCACACCCCGCGGCTGCTATAGGTCACTGGGCAAACGGGTCGCAATGTGCTATCAAATCGGTAGCAGTTAAACTTAACTATGCCCATCGCAGTTGATTTCGTCCGTTCCGTTGTCTGAGCACGCCTGCACGAATTCGTGTCGGCGTGCGGTAGCGGTTTTCTTAGTCCCTTAAAGGAGTTTGATGGCAAAAAAGCCACCAGCAAAGCGCAAACGACCGAAAAAGATAGTTTCGCTTCAACCAGTCACGCTCGCGAAAGGCCGCCCTTCATCCTACCGTGAAGAATACGCAGAGCAGGCACGCAAGCTGTGTCAGCTCGGTGCTACCGATCGTGATCTAGCGGACTTCTTCGAGGTTACTGTAGTCACGATCTGGAGTTGGCAGTCTCGTCATCCTGAATTTTGTGCCTCGCTTAATCGCGGCAAAGAAGCCGCTGATGATCGCGTAGAACGTTCGCTCTATTCTCGTGCGACTGGATACACGTATGAGAGCGAGAAAATTATAGTCGTAGATAAGAACGTCCAGCGCTTGGATATCATCGAGCACGTACCCCCGGACGTGACGGCCTGTATTTTCTGGCTCAAGAACCGCAGGCCCGCAGAGTGGCGCGACAAGACCGACCACGATCACAATCACGCGCACACGTTGAAACTGCAGGGCGCGAACATGAGCATCGCAGAAGCGCAGGCACTGTTTCGTCAGGCGCGTAACATGCCTCTCGCTGACCTTGAGCGGAGCCTCAAGCTAGTGGGCAGCAACACCAACGAATGACTCAATTGGTTAGGAAGAACAATCAAACAATAAGGGCCACTCCAACCACCGCCGGCCTGTATAGGGCGCTTTGCCTGGCCGCGGGGGCGCCTTAAGCAAACCCCTGATTCTCCGCGCCAACGGCGCCCACAACCGGCCCCCGGCCGGTCCAGATTGCCGCGGGGCTGGTTCCAACCAAAGCCCCTTTGCCAGTGCAGCAGCGGCCCGCACATGCAATTTTTGGTGCTCCAACTGAAATTTGCCACCCCAACTTAGGGGCATACCGCGGCTTGCCTGCTCCGCAAAATATTACCAAAAAGTCATTCAATTACAGTATGTTAGATCACTTGTAACACGCCAACGCCGGTTGCCGTGTTGTACACTTTAGGATTATAGTCTCATGACCAAAACTGCCATTGCGTACATCCGCGTTTCGACCGTGCGACAGGGAAAATCGGGCCTTGGACTCGAGGCCCAGCAAGCGACGCTGGCCAGATTTGCCGAAGCCGAGGGCTACGACCTAGTCCAGACCTTCAAGGAGGTCGAGACCGGTAAAGGTGCGGATGCCCTCGATCGCCGACCGCAACTGGCGGCGGCGCTGAAAGCGGCAAAGAAGATCAAGGCGCCGATCATCGTTGCCAAGCTGGATCGGCTGAGCCGAGACGTCCATTTCATCAGCGGGCTGATGTCGCACAAGACGCCGTTCATCGCCGCAGAGTTGGGCGCCGATGCCGACCCGTTCATGTTGCATCTGTACGCCGCGCTCGCCGAAAAAGAACGGGCGATGATCTCCCGCCGCACTCGGGACGCGCTCGCCGCTAAAAAGGCTCAGGGCGTCAAACTCGGCGGGCTCAATGCACGAGGCATTGCGAACCGCGTCGAGGCGATGGAACGAGCCGAGCAGTTGCGTCCGATCCTGACTGAACTCGCGGGGCGGTCTGCCCGGGCCACGGCCGAGGTGCTGAATGAGCGCAAGATAGGGACCCCAACCGGCGGGAAATGGCACGCTGCTACTGTAATACGGGTTCAAAAGCGAATTGGAGAAAGGCACTCAACCTGTTGCGGCGCAGTTTAGCACCGAGAGCGCGGCCGACGATGTCAATATTCTCAGGCTCATCACCTGTAGGACAGCGGGGCCAACTGTTGGGCAATTATATCCAGGATGTCAGGGGCGAAAGGTGCCAAGCTTGAACCGCATCACGGCGTTATGCCGCCTTGGTGGCGTCGCCCCTCCGAACGGCCTGTTCACGAGCATCTCGTATAGCCTCCTCGATTCAAAGCTCGCACTTCGGTTCGAACCGACGCGACCAGCAAATGGGTGACAATTCTGACGCCTGCGCACTATCGGCACACAGGCGGCAGATGTCGATCACGCGTCCGGCGAGTTGTTGGCACATCGATTGCTGGTGAATAGCAGGTTGGGGATTAGATGCCCAGTTTGAGACAGGGCGCCGCCGGGACACCGTATTTCGAGCCCGGCGGCGCATCTTTTTGGGTACGCCTGCGCGACATCGGCACAGACAAGCGCATTCGCCCCGGGGGAACCATACCGCGGGCATCAGCATTTTCACTCAATGCCGCACTATCATTTTGAATTAGCAAATGGACATCGGATCCCTGACCCAAGGGGCCTCAACTGCAAAGATAACGAGGATGCGATCGCCAAGGCGCACCAAAGTGCGGATGCGATAGCCGCTGAGGTCGGCGAAACGCCTCGTTGCCTGGTCGTAGTGGACGATGAAGGAAACGATCTCTGAGAGGAGGTTTCCATGCGCTTGGCTCACACATCAGCATTAGCTGTATTTCTGCTCGCCGCCACCCCCGCGGCTTCGCTTGCCGAGGACGCAAAAGCCGCGGTCGAAAAGGCGTACACAGCATGGGATGCCGCGTTCAACAAGCACGATGCGAAAGCCATCGCCGCCAACTATGTTTCCGGCGCTAAGCTGATGCCGCCAACGCACCAAGTCGCGTCCGGCCCAGATGAGATCGAGAAGTTCTTTGCCGGGCTCCTCGCAAACGGCGTGACGGCCACAAGCTAGAGATGATCGACGCTGGCGGAGATGACAAGGTTGTCTTCGGCACGGCGAAGTGGAGCGCGACGGGCAAGGACAAGGACGGCAAGCCGACGCCTTTTAGCGGTCTCGCGATGCACGTATTCGAGCGCCAAGCGGATGGCTCGCTGAAGTTGAGGCTTCAGACCTTCAACTGAGTTGACCGAAGCGGCTCCGATCCGATGCCAGCGGCACTCTCAACCACGCGCTGCCACTCCACGCCGCGCGTTCGAGAGCCAGCGTGCTCATTAGCGAGCTTAGCGGCGCGACCCGCAGTCAAAACCGCTCTGACCGATGTCGCGATCCCGGCGCAGGTCGGCTGCAAGATCCTCGACAATGAACCGAAGCAAACACAGGGCAAGCGGATCAGTTACCTCACGAGATAGAAACTGATAACGCTCGATCTGAACTTCCTGCTCTCTCAACTGGCGGCTTGTGATGGGTCGTGCCCTCCGACAAACCTACGCCGAGACGGCTAACTTGTTTCGTTAAAGTTTTCGGATCATTTGAGATGGTTTCTATCTAGTAAATTCGTGTCCGCCAAAGCGTCACAAGACAGTGGCGGCAGTCGTACGACATTGTTCGCTTCGCCAAAGGTTGGCGCATCCTTGCTACGACATTTCACCTAAGCGCAGTGCCGACCCAGTGATTTCCGCTTTACGTAAGTGGCGGACCTCCGCGAGAGCCTTGCCCGATGCCAGCTTGAGCCAACGGGTGTCACCTCAGCCGGTTGGCCTGCATGGAGGTTCCTGCACGGAAACGCCGCGCCGGGTCTGCTGTATAGTTCACCCTTTCTGTTTTTCTTTTGCGCTTTTTCCATCGGAGCTCTTAGAGCGTTCTTCGAAGCGATCAGCGCCCTTAGCTAGGTCGTGCCCCGTCTTGCTCTCGTTTTTCGCTTCTTCCTTAGCAGTCGCCTCGCGCAAGCCTTCAGCGGCCCGCTTCCCCGCTTTTGATGATTTTCGTTCGTCATCCATTTGATGCTCCTTCCCTGATAAACACGCTTCTTCAGGAATACTTCCTTGTCTATCCCAGCAAGCCGTAACAATTTCAATCAGTTCGCTTGGACATTGTTCCAGTTCCGTTGAGGCTCTGCGCGCGTAAAGCTGACCTCTGTTGAGGCATCGCGGTCCATGTCCGCTAAAGAGCGGAAAAGCCGACATCGAAGATTACAAGCAGCATGTCCGCTAAGGGTCAAAATTGAGAAGTCCGGGCGTTCAAACGGCAAGTCAGCTTTACCCCCAACTCCGGACATCGCGCTGCACCGCACTAACTGACGCTATGTGGTAAGAACGGAAGTCGGCCGAACTTATTCGATCACCTCGTCAGCGAGCGCTAACAAGGTCGGGGGCACGACGATGCCGAGCGCCTTTGCGGTTTATGATTGATCACAAGAGCGAATTTGCTCGCCTACTCGATGGGGAGATCGCCGGGCTTGGCCCCATTCAAAATTTTCGCTGCATAGGCGCCCGCTTGGCGATAGCCATCCACCGGGTCGGTTGCATAGGACATCAGAAGCCCGGCGCGTCCCCAGTCTGGGTAAGGGCCGACGGTGGGCTTTCCTGATGCAGTGACGGAAGCCATGACGCGGGACATATTTCCGATCAGCAATGGCTCACCCGAAATATAGAACGCGCTCACGTTATCGCGCATACCCGCGGCAAAGGCGTCTTCCAGATCGTCAATTGTTTTGAGACCGTAGTGCGTGAACTCAAAACCGAGCCGGGTAGCCACTTTTTGTAGCGCATCCCTTTCCGTGATTACCAAAGCCTCGCGCTCGGATGCGATCATGCCGAGGCGTGTCAGACCAGGGACAAGCTCTTTGAAAAACCCGATACGCTTCTCGGTAACGGTCTCCTCGCCACCAACCGCGTTCATCACATTTCCGGTGATCATCCCGCCCGGGCGTTGATAGCTCTTGGCTAGGCCTAACGCGATAGGGTCTGCAGCAACGGCGGTAAAAACAACCGGAAGATCCGGAGAAAGTCGAACAACCGCGCTAATCCCCATGGGTGCAATGACGATGACCCGTGGCTTGAGCGCAGTCAATTCCCCCGCAAGTTGCGGTATGCGATTGAAATCACCTTCGAGAAACCGCATGGCAAGGGAATAGTTCTTCCCTTCAATGGAACCCCCCTTTCCTGCAGGCCTTTGCGGAGCGCGTCCACTCTCGATTTGGTGAACCCGGCGTTCTCCTTTAGCACAGACAGAAACCCTACTATCGGCAGGTCCGTCTTGCTCTGGGCATATCCCGGGCGCGGAAAACTCAACGCGGCCGTACCTATCAGTCCGATGAACTCCCGCCGTCTCATCAACGCCCCCAGCGATCAGTATCCGGCAGTGTAACTGTCTAACCTCGAAGTTTGGAAGGTGCCAAGGGCGCGGTCGAGTAAAATTCTTTCGGGGCGGCCGACGTCCGTTCTGGGTCAGTCGCGTCACTTTGAAAGCCTGCCGTGACTTCTGCCCTTACCCGATCATCGGACATCGCCGACGAGGGGCGCCAGGTCCGAAAAGCGCCAACAGATAAGCGCGCGTGCAGTAAGGCCGGGAGCAAATGCCTAATTGATGGGAGGATCTAAATTGTCGCACCTAGTCGCGGTTGATCTAACTCTCACTACCTCGCCGTGATAGGGAGCAACGAACTCTCACGCAAGCAATACCTCGGAAATAGGCGTTTGTTGCTGCGGTGCGCCTAAAGCACCAAACGGATGAGTTGGAAGCATCGGTATATATCCCTTGATCGCCTGCAGGACAGGAACAGAGCCTCAACAGCTTACGTTATTCATTTGTACTATTTGTTTGTGAGGCCCGTCCCATGCGCCCTATTTTTGGAATAGTTGCAATCGTATCAGTCCCCGTTTGGTTGTGCGTAAACGTAGATTCTGCTTCAGCGCAGACCTTTCTTGATCGATGGTCTATCATTCCAAAAGCGCACGCAGAACCGGCACCCGAGGCACAGGACCAGCCCAAACAGGATCCTTCGCTTGAGCAACCTCCGACCGGAGGGGAGACAGCTCGTCGTTCGGAAGAGCGCTCAGCCCCTCGATCTGTAAACCGGGTTTTTTCTGGAAAGGCCTCTTACTATTCATATCCGACAGGAAAAACAGCGAGCGGTGCCCCGTTCATTCGGAATTCTCTGACCGCTGCCCACCGCAACCTACCGTTCGGTACAAGAGTTCGTGTAACTGATCTTGCGAGCAGCAAGTCCGTAATAGTTCGTATCAACGACCGGGGACCCTGGGTTCGCGGCCGGGTCCTCGACCTTTCACTCGGCGCTGCGCGTCATTTAGGGATTACCGACCGTGGCGTGGCGCAGGTTCGCGCTGAAGTGCTTTAGCTTTTTGTCTGCTGAAGTCCTCCAAGGAATGTAGACACAACCTATCAGGAGGTGAGCCGCGTCGATGCGTCTCCTTCTTACGGTATCCAATGTTGAGCGCACAGGATCGAGCATGTATCTTAAGGGTCATTCGCGTCGTTCCGGTCTAATCCGAGCGGACGGAGCGCATCAAACTTCCAATAAGGGCCAATAACCGCGACATCACTTGTTCACCTCGTCGGCACGGCCGAGCAGGGTCGGCGGTATGATCAGGGCGTGACTGCTCGATCTGGCGCGTTATTTCGAAGCGGTTGGCGAATGGATGATCGTGATCTCATGGGGCGGCCGTGCTCGGTGGTTCACGCGCGTGACGGCGTCAGGGGAGACGTTGTTTCAGCGTCACAGGATGAAGTCGAGCTGCTCGAACCCGTCATTTTCGGCGTTTACCGAGCATGTCTCTCTGCCCGGGTGATGCAGACATCTACCTGCGGAGTCGCTAGACCCATTGGCGAATGGGGCAAATGAATGCAACAGATTGAAACCTAGGACGAACATGCGGGCGACAAATTCACAGCCCTCAACAGATCCCCAATAGGGCCAGGCCGGCTGCAAGGCTTCACCGGATCAGATGGTTTGGATCCATCCATAGCTTGATTTCGTTTGCGGTCGACGTTCTTTCTCGCCTTTCTGAATTCGCTCCGTCCCGAATCTTTGAGCGAAGGTGAAAAGGCATGAGGATCGCGCCAATGTCGGCTTATGATTTTGGTTTCCACCGGCGGGCTAGGCGGGATTACGACAGGTGCGGTTGGCTCGATTGGCTGCAAGACAGCTTGGGGCGGGGTTTCCTGACGCACGTAGTTAATCTCAAGTCGATCGGCCTTGCTGAGCGCGTGGTCAGCGTCAGCAATGCCGACGGTCGACCCGTCTGCTGACATCTCTGCGGCTGGGGTGCCGGCAGGCGTTCTGAGCACCTGGCCGACAGCCAAGGCGCTGAGCAGCGCTAGAGCATCGAGCATAGCCCGCAAAGTTGAGAAACACTCAGTTAAGATAGTTGCGAACCGTTTTGGATTTCGCTCCGCTATATTTCGTTTTTGGATGTTTTTTCGCTTGCACCACAATGCGTAATCCATTTCGTCTTCTGTGCAACTTCGATAAACCTGCGCAACGAGTAACGGTTGTGGGGAGGTGTCGTTGCCGGCGAAAGCTTCATCTCCTAAGGCTGAGAGTGCGGGTCTTCTCCTGTTCAGAAGACGTGATAGTGACATCCAGTTCTTGCTCGGCCACCCGGGGGGCCCATTCTGGAGCCGCAAGGATGCCGGTGCGTGGAGCATACCGAAAGGGCTGATTTCCCTGGGCGAGGAGCCACTTGCGGCCGCGCGGCGTGAGTTTGCCGAGGAGACCGGGCACCATCCGACGGGAGATTTCATCCCGCTCGGCGCCGTGAAGCAAGCGGGCGGGAAGGTGGTTCATGCTTGGGCTATTCAAGGTGACTGGGATCCTGCGGATCTGCGAAGCAATACGTTCGACATGGAATGGCCACCGCGATCCGGGCGGCGCCAGCCATTTCCCGAGCTCGATCGGGCAGCTTGGTTCAACGAGTACGAGGCGCGCCTAAAGATTCTGAAGGGTCAGGTCCTCCTTATCGATCGTCTGTTAGAGGCATTGGTGAGATTGACGAGAACTGATCATTAGCGAGAGAGTGTGTTTTCCATCGGCCGCGCCCAGCGTCGTATCGTCAAAAATCACCACCTCTCTGCCGCGTCGCCGACTACTGCGCGCGGCTAGTAGATGCGGCAAAGTTATCACTGAGCACGCCCGCTTCTGTACGCGTCGAGCATGGGCGTCCGATCAATAACCAGCAGCAGGTTGTCCGCTACTATTAGGAACCATCGTAAGATCGTTGCACTTGGTGGGCATGGCGAAAACTCCCCTCAGTATCGAGATCGTTCAGGAAGGTGAGGAGCGCTTCATCGTCAAAACCTTTGCCGACGGTAGCGAGCAGCGAGTGCCGATCGTAAAGATGCCTAGGAAGAAACGTTATCCAGATCGCCCGTACTGGACTTGGAACTTCGACAAATTCGACAAGAGTAAGAAGAAGGGGGTTTGAAAGTGGCAGGTGTGCCTCAGTAAAAAAGCCGGCGTACTGGATTAAGCCATACGTCCGGCTCGACCCAAGGTCGATACTTTACTTGTTGAGCACCTCGCGCGCCTTATCCTTGATGCCGCCGACGGTGTTCTGCACTTCGCCCTCAGCCTTTTCTGCAGTTCCTTCGGCTTCGGTCTTACTATCGTCTGTCACCTTACCGACGGTTTCTTTGATTGTGCCCTTTGCCTGCTTTGCGGCACCTTCGACGCGGTCCTTTTCCATGATCACTCTCCTTTGTGAGCGGTTGTAACGAAGGGAGAGCGCCGGGGTTGCTTAACGATTTGGTGACTAGTCTTCGGTCTTGACAGATGTTCACTGCTGATTGTCGATCGTCTTAGACGTAAACGGAGCTCGGTTTTTTTCCTTGGATGTCGGCTCTCGAACACCAATGCCGATAATGGACGGTAGAAACGTCTCGTGATTCTCAGCTAGATCACATCCCGGGCTGCCGGAGGGATAACGCAAACGGCTGCGGGGATGAAACAATTAGCAAGCAGGCATCATCTATTGGGCGGCGCCACTCACCGTCTTCCTCGCACCGGATTTGTCGGCGATATGTAGACCGTTCGGAGAAAACAATAGAAAAGGACCGCTAGTAAAATGGTTCCACCCATTCCCGCTAGCACTGTCGTACCCAGTCCGAGATCCGGACTGGGATTACGCTCTTTATGCATATCTTCTCCAAAAAGCCCTGTCATTCAACATTCGCACTAAAGAAAACGTTCCTGCGGAACGGAGTGTAATACTGCAGGCGGGACGGGGCAGACCCGTCAATCCTCGCTCGTGGTCGGCTGTCCGTGCGTGCGCCCTGTTACGACATGGGTGCGCAGGCGGCGTGAATGACAGACCATGCAGGATAAACGAGCTCGAGTACCCTCTAGCCGGCACAATTGTATCGAAAGAGCGAGTCGTCCGCACATTGAGGGTTTGAAAGTACGTTTGCCGGTCGAACGTTCACGCCTATAAATCGGCCCAAGGCCGGTGATTATCTTTCGCAGCAAAGAAAAAGCCCGCATCGCTGCGGGCTTCTTGTTTCTAGTACCAGCCCGGGCCACCACCGAAGCCGAACGAAACGCTCGGGCCACCATATCCATAGCCTCTGCCATAGTAGGGTCCGCCGCCGTATCCCCCACCATAGTGGGGACGGGGCGCGTAATAGCCGTAGCTGTTACCGTAGTACGGACGATAGCCACGATGTCCGTAGTGACGATAATGCCGACGCTGAGAGCTGATATCGGTAGACTGCTGGGTTACGCTGGTTGACGCTTTCGCCTGCGCCGCATTGTCTGAAGCATTTGCGGCGGAACCACCGAGCAGCGCTGCTGCACCGACGGCTAATACGATTGCTAATTTATTCATTTGAACACTCCCGGGTTACATGTGGGGTGCTAATTGATGCGCATAGCTTACGTTCCGATGTGCGACATTAAATTGGTGTAAGTTATTGAACAGTCGTTCATACTGGCAAAGACAAATGTGACGCCGATCTGAGAGCGAAATGGATGAAAGTACAGGATGAAGGGCGTCACGGAGAAATGCAAATGCGGGAGCGATTTATACTCGAACCGATCTAAGCCCTCCGAAAGCGAATTAGCCAGTATGGAAAGTTCGGCGTCACGATGGAAACATGAACACCGCGTGGGTGCCCACTACTGCACGGTCCATCCACAATGCGTGATCCGGCGGAGCAAACATTTTTCGAGATCGTCCGTTGCCCTTTTGGCTGGGTCCAACCGAACGAGTTGGGGCCCGGGTGGTCAATCTTGAAGGAGTCATGGCGATTCCTGCGCCAATTCCTCATAGACAACGTCCTGATGTGGATACGAGATTAAGGCTTCGACGGCTTACGGTTCGATGCCGTCCATGCGCTCAAGGACGATTCCGAAAAGTGCCGCTGTCGGTGACGAAATCGTTCCATGACAATAGGGGGAGCCCGGCTAACATCACAGGTCGTGATGAGGGCGTGATTGTCTCAAAGAAATTGTCGCAGACCGAGCTTGTGAGGCTTAACCGAACGGCTCGCCTGCATGGTGTCAAACGAGCCGCCCGGCCAGAAGGACCGTCCTGATGGCTAACCCGGACGGGCCGAATTATGAACGACTCGGATCGCTTGGCGTTCCTACTCATTGAAATATCTGGTACGATTGCCGTCGCACCGTGGCTGCCCGAACCCGCATGCGAGCCGATAGAAATTGCCTAGTTGCCCTTGGCGGTGGATCCTGGCTGCCAGATTCTCTTGCTGCGGCATCCATGTCGGATAACACCCCTCAGATTAGCGTTCTCGGAGTGATAGGGGCCTAGCACCGCGTCCCTTCAACACCTGCAGGAAACGATTCGTGGTCGCGGCGTTTCGCGGTGCGCGGGCTTCGTATTCTCTATTAGAGTAGATCCATGCTCGCTTTGCACCGCTTGCTTTGATCCGCTTAGCCCCGTCGCGATTCAGCCAGGGACGGTCCTCCTAGGCCGGGCGGCGTAGGATTGCTCCTGTTTCGAACGCCGCCCGGTTACCTTTCCAAACCAATCTATCGGTATCATCAGCGCTTGGATTTCTTCTTGGCCTTTTTCGTCTTCTTGGGCATCACGTTCTTGACAGCTTTCTTTGCCTTCTTAGCCATCGACTTCGCGGCCTTTACTACCTGCTTGGTAACGGATTTCTTAGCTCTCTTAGCCACCACATTCTCCTTCAGCGTCTAGATTTTCTCGACTTCTTCTTCGTTTTCTTAGTGGCTGATTTCTTACCAGCCTTCTTACTAACCTTCTTGCCGGCTCTCTTCACACCAGATTTCGCTTTGGACTTACTTTTGCTTTTGGCGACCTTTGATGCGCGGGACGACTTTCTCGCCTTCTTCACGACCTTTGCTATGGCTTTTGCCGGAGCGGTTTTTGCTGTGGCTTTCCTTACACGTTTGACCACAGCCTCGGCCGCGGTGTGAGCCAGCACGGTGGCTCCGCTGACCACCAATTCGCCAACGATCTCGCCGATATCCTTCTTGGGCTCTTCCGCAGTCTGCTCGCTCGATTTCTTCTCGGTGTCCATGACCTAAGCCCTCCAGAATGTGTAGCAGCAGCGTAACTGATTCTCTCAGCTACAATGGGACTATGAGGTAGCGTAGCAGGGAACCCGGACGACTCCAAAACGCGCTAGTAGAGCCTTTTCCCAACCTCGGTCGCCGCACCTCATTCATGCCTTCTAAAGCGTGATGGCATTAGGTTCGATAGCCTGAGTTTTTGAGGTAGTTGGCACATTCCTCTGAGGTGAAGGCATCGAGTGCGCAGCCGATTGCGGCGCGGACCGCGTCGACAGTTCGCGCGGCAGCTTTGCGGAC
>NZ_JAFCMC010000015.1:0-153109 GCF_018130085.1 Bradyrhizobium sp. AUGA SZCCT0169
GCACCCGGTCTTCCCTGCGCCCTCTGTATTTAGGGCGGGAAGTTTCTGGCAAAGCTCGGGCGCATAGCGTCGCGAGAGCGCGAACCGCGTTTTGGATGATTGCGCATCTACAATCACAGCCGTCGTCCCGGCCTTGAGCCGGGACCCATAACCACAGGAAGAAGTTTTGCGAACGGTCTCTGCTTCTGAGACTTCATCGAGAGATCACGCGGTATGGGTCCCGGCGAAGGCCTGGCGTTCGCCGGGACGACGTGCGGAGAGAGTGCGGAGCTGCTCCAGCGGCGCTACGCGCCGACCGGGTGGCTCGCAATGACGTGGATGGGCCGCGGCGTACTGGGTCCCCCGCTTTCGCGGAGGACGACAGCGATGAGTGGGGCCGCACCGCTGCCATGATCGACCAAAATCCACTCAAAATCGACGCTGGCGCCGATGGTTAATCGCGTCTTAACCTCGCCGTATCTATGGTGGTTTGATCCGTTACCGGTCGCTCCACCCGTCCCCCGACCGCTATTGAAAGTACTGGCGTATCTCGCATGGCAATGACCGCCTCTTCCGGCGTGGCGCAGGGCGCCGGCAGTATCCCGGCCGGTCAGGCCGAACGTTCGCCGTTTCTGCGGACGGCCGAGCTTCTGGCCCCCTATCAGCCCGGTAAGCCGTTGATTGCGTTATCGTTGGGCGAGCCGCAGCACCCGGTTCCGTCCTTTGTCGGCCCGGTGCTGGCCCAGCACATCGCCGATTTCGGCCGCTACCCGATCGCCAAGGGCATCGAGCCGTTCCGCCGGGCGGTCGCAAGCTGGCTCTCGGCCCGGTTCCAGCTGCCTCGGGCAATGGATCCCGAGAGTGAAATTCTGGTGCTGAACGGCAGCCGCGAGGGGCTGTTCTTCGCCGCGATCACGGCCGCGCGCTATGTCGGCCCGCGCAAGGGCACGCCGGCGATCCTGATGCCGAACCCGTTCTATCCGGCCTATGGCGCCGGCGCGCGCGCCGCCAATTGCGAACCGATCTACCTGCCGACCACGCTCGCCAACGGCTTCCTGCCGGATCTCGACGCGCTCGATGAGGCGACGCTGGCGCGCACCGTTGCGATGTACATCGCCTCGCCCGCCAATCCGCAAGGGTCGGTCGCCTCGCGCGACTATTTTACCCGTCTGGTGCAACTCGCCGATCGCTACGGCTTCATGATCCTGAGCGACGAGTGCTATTCGGAAATCTACACCAAACAGGCGCCGGGCAGCGTGCTCGAATGCGCAGGATCCGATTTCAGCAACGTGGTGGCGTTTCAATCGCTGTCGAAGCGCTCGAACCTGCCGGGCATGCGCGTCGGCTTTGCGGCGGGCGACAGGAAATTTCTCAGCGTCTTTCACGAACTGCGCAACGTCGCCGCCCCGCAGGTGCCGGTGCCGCTGCAGCAGGTCGCGGTCGCCGCCTATAGCGACGAGGCGCATGTCGAGGAAAACCGCCGGCTCTATCGCATCAAGTTCGATCTCGCCGATCAGATCCTCGGCAATCGCTACGGCTATGCCAGGCCCGCCGGCGGCTTCTGCGTCTGGCTCGATGTATCGGACCGCGGCGGCGACGAGGCTGCAACGGTGCAGCTCTATCGCGATGCCGGCGTGCGCGTGATCCCCGGAACCTATTTGTCGCGTCCGCAGAACGACGGCAGCAATCCCGGCGCCGGCTATATCCGCCTGGCGCTGGTGTCGGACAGTGAATCAACGGCCGAGGCGTTGCACCGCCTGGTCGAAACTTTGGCTTAATCGCAGGGCCCCATGAGCATGCCAGCGATCGAACGTGTCATTCCCCTGGTCGGCCATCTGCCGGCCTCGATCCGCGACGCGCTGGCGCGGCGCCTGCGGGAGGTCGCAGGCCTGTGCCTGATCGCAATCTCCGGCGTCGCCAGTGCCGCGCTGATGACGTGGTCGGTGCAGGATCCAAGTTTGAGCCACGCGACCTCGCGTGCGATCCGCAACGTCCTCGGATATCCGGGCGCGATCGGCGCCGATCTCCTGATGCAGATTCTCGGCCTTGGCGCGATCATGCTGATCCTGCCCGTCGCGGTGTGGGGCTGGCGCATGCTGACCCATCGCACCTTCGACCGCGAAGCATTGCGCCTGGCCTGCTGGATCCTCTGCACCATCATTGCGGCGGGCTTTGCCAGCTGCTGGCCGCATGGCGGCGCATGGCCGCTGCCGACCGGGCTTGGCGGCGTTGTCGGCGATGCCCTGGTGCGCGCGCCGGCCGTGATCTTCGGGCCCGCCGGATTCATCTACCGGCTGGTGCTCGGCATCATCCTGTTCGCGGCGATGTGCGCCACCTTCCTGTTTGCGAGCGGCTGGGGTTCGCGTCCACGCGACGACGAAGAGCTAACACCCATTGAGGATGACGACGCGCCGTTCGAGGAAGAGCGCGATCGCAGCTCGGTTTCGCTCGGCTGGGTCTATCATGCCCTGATGAGCGCCAAGGCCCGGCTCGGCTGGCTGATGTCCACGGCCTACCGTTCGCTGGTCGCAAGCGCGCCGCAGCCCCGCACCGCCTCGTTCGAGCGACAGGAGCCCAGTCTCGGCGGCCGCCCGGCGCCATCGATTGCCCCGCAGGCCGAGGAAGATTACGGCCACGAGGAAGAGGAAGAAGACGAGGAAGAGGAAGCCTCCGTCGCCCGCGCCCCCCGCAAGAAGGCGGCAGCGCCAAAAGCATCGACACGCAAAGACAAGTTCGAACTGCCCGCGGTCTCGATGCTCACGGCACCAAAAGCATCCGATCGCCAGCCGCTCAGCAAGAGCGAATTGGAAGCCAATTCGCGCGCGCTGGAAGGCGTGCTCGGCGACTTCGGCGTCCGCGGCGAGATCGTCAAGGCCAATCCCGGCCCTGTCGTGACACTGTACGAACTCGAACCGGCGCCCGGCATCAAATCCTCGCGCGTCATCGGCCTCGCCGACGACATCGCCCGCTCGATGAGCGCGCTGTCGGCACGCGTCGCCGTGGTGGCCGGCCGCAACGCCATCGGCATCGAATTGCCGAACGCGCACCGCGAGAAGGTCTATTTGCGCGAGCTGCTGTCGCTGAAGGACGAGTCGCATGCCAAACTGCCGCTCTGCCTCGGCAAGAATATCGGCGGCGAGTCCATTATCATCGACCTGGCGCGCACGCCGCATATGCTGATCGCCGGCACCACCGGCTCCGGCAAATCGGTCGCCATCAACACCATGATCCTCAGCCTGGTCTACCGGCTGCGGCCCGATCAGTGCCGGCTGATCATGGTCGACCCCAAGATGCTCGAACTCTCCGTCTATGACGGCATCCCGCATCTGCTGACGCCGGTCGTGACCGACCCGAAGAAGGCCGTGGTCGCGCTGAAATGGGCGGTGCGCGAGATGGAAGAGCGCTACAAGAAGATGTCCAAGCTCGGCGTCCGCAACATCGATGGCTACAACCAGCGTCTCGTCGAAGCCAAGGGCAAGGGCGAGGAGCTGACGCGCACGGTGCACACCGGCTTCGACAAGGAAACCGGCAAGGCGATCTACGAGGACGAAAAGCTCGACCTCGAACCGCTGCCCTACATCGTCATCATCGTCGACGAAATGGCCGACCTGATGATGGTGGCCGGCAAGGACATCGAAGGCGCGGTGCAGCGGCTGGCGCAGATGGCGCGCGCCGCGGGCCTGCACGTGATCCTCGCCACGCAGCGTCCGTCGGTCGACGTCATCACCGGCACCATCAAGGCGAACTTCCCGACCCGCATCGCGTTTCAGGTCACGTCGAAAATCGACAGCCGCACCATTCTCGGCGAAATGGGCGCCGAGCAACTGCTCGGCCAGGGCGACATGCTCTATATGGCGGGCGGCGGACGTATCAGCCGCGTGCACGGCCCGTTTGCCTCCGACGAGGAAGTTGAGAAGGTGGTGCGCCATCTCAAGACGCAGGGCCAGCCGGAATATCTCGAAGCCGTTACGGCGGAAGAACCAGCCGAGGGCGAGGACGGCGCGGTGTTCGATTCCACCGGCATGGGCGGCGACGGCGGCGGCGACCTGTTCCAGCAGGCCGTGGCAATCGTCAAGCGCGACCGCAAGGCCTCGACCTCCTACATTCAACGCCGGCTGCAAATCGGCTACAACCGCGCGGCGTCATTGATGGAGCGGATGGAACTCGAAGGCATCGTCGGCCAGGCAAACCATGCCGGCAAGCGCGAAATTCTGGTCGAGGAAGAAGAGAGCGGTTTCTAGAGCGATTTCAAGCGAATAGGTCCACTAACGAACTGAATTTGGCGTAATAATTCTCACGGAAAAACGATATCTCCTTTGGTCGAAAGCGCGATAAAACCACCGGCAGTGGGACGATCCGTTGAATAGAGATTCGAAATATCTGATGACACACGACTTTACCCATCGCGGCGTCCGTTACGGACTGGCGCTTGTGATCGCCATGTCCGTTGCCGGCGCAGCGACATCAGGCTTTTCGCAGAACGTTCCGGTCCCAAAGCCCGCACCCAAGGCCCGCGACGGCGGCGTGCAGCTGAGCGCGCAGGATTCGCAAAAAGGTCCGGCGACGACGGGTGCGACCCAGGCGCAGCCAAAGGCGGGGGCGACGCAAGCGCCGCCGAACCCTGTCATCCCCGATCCAAATCGCAATGTGCCCGCCAATATTTTCGCGACCTTCGATGCCAACCAGAAGGCGCAGGCCGCCAGGGTGAGTACGTATCTGTCGTCGCTGCAGACGCTGGTCGGAAATTTCGTCCAGGTCGGGCCGGACGGCAGCAAGACCAAGGGCGACTTCGTGATCCAGAAGCCGGGCAAGGTACGCTTCGAATATGACGCGCCGAGCCAGATCGCGATCGTTGCCGACGGATCCTCGCTCGCCGTGCGCGACAAAAAGCTCGCCACCCAGGACATCTATCCGTTGTCGCAAACGCCGCTCCGGTTCCTGCTGTCGGACCGTATCGATCTGTTGAAGGATACCAACGTCGTCAGCGTCACCGCCGATGACGTCTTCATCAGCGTCACCATCGAGGAAAAGCAGGCGCTGATCGGCACCAGCCGGTTGATGCTGATGGTCGGCACCAAGGACGGCCAGCTCAAGCAATGGACCGTGACCGACCCGCAGGGCTACGACACCACGGTCGCGGTCTATAATCTCGATACGTCGAAGAAGGTCGATCCCGGCCTGTTCAAGATCGATTTCACCAATTATTCGGTGCCGCCAGGCTGATGATTCTTGATTAGGGACGAAGGACGTGCGTCATCAAGCGCACGTCTTTTTCATTTCGGGCCCGCATGCGTTTTTCCCTGACCACGTGGAATATCAACTCGGTGCGCCTGCGCATCGACATCGTCGCCAAATTCCTCAAATCGGCGCGGCCGGATGTGCTCTGCCTGCAGGAGACCAAATGCATCGACGATGCCTTCCCGCTGAAGCGCTTCAAGCGCCTCGGCTATGAGCATGTCGCGCTGAACGGACAGAAGGGCTATCACGGTGTCGCCATCGTCTCGAAACTGCCGTTCGAGACCAAGGATATCCGCACCTTCTGCGACAACATCGATTCGCGGCACATCTCGGTGGCGTTCGGCGAAAAGGCGCAGCTCGCAAAGCCGCTGGTGCTGCATAATTTCTACGTCCCGGCCGGCGGCGACATCCCCGACCCCGCGCTCAATCCGAAGTTCGATCACAAGCTGAAATTTCTCGACGAGATGAAAGCCTGCGAACCGCTGCATCCGCGCGGCGACGACCGGCATATCCTGGTCGGCGACCTCAACGTGGCGCCGCATGAGAACGACGTGTGGTCGCACAAGCAGCTGCTGAAGGTGGTCTCGCACACCCCGATCGAATGCGAAAAGCTGCTGGCGGCACAGACCCATGGCGAATGGTTCGATGTCGCCCGGATGCGCATTCCACTGTCGGAGAAGGTCTATACGTGGTGGAGCTACCGCGCCGCCGACTGGACCGTCGGCGACCGCGGCCGCAGGCTCGATCACATCTGGGTCTCGCGCGCGCTGAAGGATGGCGTCAGCGATTTCCGCATCACCCGCGACGCGCGCAGCTGGGAGCGCCCGTCGGATCACGTGCCGGTTACGGTGACGCTGGAGGTGTGAGGTCAGAGCGTTTTCGAGCGAAGTGGATACCGGTTCGCGTGAAGAAAACGCGTCAAAACAAGAATTGCGATCAGGTAGAGAGCTTGGCGCCGGCCATCAATATATCGCTGGCAAGCTGGCTGGTGCGGGTGGCGAGTTCGTCGCGCAGCGCCCGCGCCGCGGCAGGATCGCTCTCGAGCACGCGCTGAAACAGGCTGCGCGACACCCGGATCACGGTGGAATTCTCGATCGCGATCGCGCTCGACGGCCGCTTCATCGCCACGATCAACGCCAGCTCACCGATCAGGGCACCGGGACCTGCGATGACTTCAGCGCCGCCGTCCTCGACTCGGAACGCACCGCGCTGCACGATATAGCCTGCGTCCGCCTCGTCGCCGGCGTTGAACAACTGGTCGCCGCGGCCGAATTCGCGTTGCTCCGAGCCGATCGCCAGCATGCGCAGCGCCGTCGTTCCCAACAAGCGCAGTGTCGGGACGCGCTCGAGCAGAGCTACATCATCTTCGATCGACATACGGAACCGGTGATGCCCAAAGAGGTACGATTCGTGGGCCGAATCGTATCACGGCACCAGCTTGTAGCCACCGGCTTCCGTCACCAGGATCTCGGGATTCGCGGCATCCTTTTCGATCTTCTGCCGCAGCCGGTAGATGTGGGTTTCCAGGGTGTGGGTGGTGACACCCGAATTATAGCCCCAGACTTCCTGCAGCAGCGTCTCGCGCGACACCGGCATCTGGCCGGCCCGGTACAGGAAGCGCAGGATCGCGGTTTCCTTCTCGGTCAGCCGCACCTTCCGGGCGTTGGCGCCGGTCAGCATCTTGGAGCCGGGGCGGAAGCTGTAGGGGCCGACGGAGAACACGGCGTCCTCGCTGGCCTCGTGCTGGCGCAGCTGCGCCCGGATCCGGGCCAGCAGCACGGCGAAGCGGAACGGTTTTGCCACGTAGTCATTGGCGCCGGATTCGAGGCCCAAAATGGTATCCGAATCGGTGTCGTGGCCGGTCAGCATGATGATCGGCGCCTTAAAGCCCCCCTTGCGCAGGGAGCGCACCACTTCGCGGCCGTCGGTATCGGGCAGGCCGACATCCATCAGCACCAGGTCGGGGGAATTGGCCTTGGCGGCGCTGGCGCCCTTGGCGCCGGTATCGACCGCGGAGGCTTCGAACTCCTCATGCAGTGATAATTGCTCAACCAGCGTGTCGCGCAGATCGGTATCGTCATCCACGATCAGGATCTTGCGGGCATTGGCCATAGGTACGATCCTCTAGAGGCAGGCGGCGGACACAAGTGGGAGCGTCTCAAGCCGGTCTTGGTCGGTTGGTCGATGACGAAACTGGTTCGCGGGCGAACCTCGGCCATCGGGTACGGAATCAGGTAGGAGATTGTTACAATTTCACAAGGCGAACCGCAGTGTATCCCAGATTCGAGGGGCTGTTGGATGAATGTCCTGTAATGGGCGTCAAATAGAGCAATTGCGGCCGGGGACGCAACCCCAGGATTTGGACCTTTGGCATGGGAAACACCAATTTTTCAATCACTTATGAGACAGAAGCGCGTGATCGACCGCTCTCGGCGATCAGGGTTCATCGCGCCGCCGGCGACCCGCGCCGGGGCTGGCTGACGGCCGACGGCTGGACCATCCCGGTGGCACTTGGTCGCGGCGGCATCCTCGCCAACAAGCGCGAAGGCGATGGCGGCACCCCGCGGGGCACCTACCGGCCACTGCAATTATGGTGGCGCGCCGACCGCCACTCGCGCCCGCCAACCTTTCTGCCGGTCCGGCCAATCCGGCCCGAGGACGGCTGGTGCGAAGATCCGAAGGACCGCCACTACAACCAGCCGATACGGCTGATGCGTGACCAGATCGGCGACCGCCTCACGCGCGACGATCACCTCTACGACTTCATCGTCGAGATCGATCACAACAGCGCGCCGCGTATTGCCGGCCGCGGCAGCGCGGTGTTCCTGCATCTGGCGCGCCCGAATTTTTCCGCCACGGCAGGCTGCGTTTCGATGACAAAGTCTGCGATGCTGCGGTTGCTGCGGCGGATGGGGCCGCAAACCAAAATTATTATTGGATGAACTTCATTTCAGGGTGCGGGGAATATGCAGGACAGACATCAGATTGCGTCGGCATCGCAGACGTTGCACGACCATTGGCGCGCCGGCACCAAGCTTGACGCACTCGACGACTGGCTGCGTCCACAGGACCGCATCGAGGCGTATGCGATCCAGGCCGCGATCGAAAGATTTTCGACGACCCATCTGTTCGGCTGGAAGATCGCGGCCACCAGCGAGGCCGGGCAGAAGCACATCAATGTCGGCGGTCCAATGGCCGGACGCATTCTCGCCGAGACCGTGATCCCTGACGGCGGCACGGCGTCGATGGCCGGCAACGAAATGCGCGTTGCCGAGCCGGAATTCGCGTTTCGCATGCGCTACGATCTACCGTCGCGATCGACGCCCTACACGGTGGGCCAGGTGCTCGATGCCGTGGACACGCTGCATCCGGCGATCGAAATTCCGGATTCGCGCTTTTCGGATTTCGTCAGCGCCGGCGACGCCCAGATCATCGCCGACAACGCCTGTGCGCATCTGTTCGTGCTCGGCCCGGCCACGACAGCCGACTGGCGCGCGCGCGATCTGGTGGAGGAGCGGCCTGTCACCACGCTGCGCGGCCAGCAATTCGTCGGTCACGGCAAGAACGTGCTGGGCGATCCCCGGCTGGCGTTGACTTGGCTCGCCAACGAATTGCGCCAGCTCGGCGTGACCTTGAAGGCGGGCCGGGTCGTCACGACAGGCACCTGCCATCCGCCGCTGCCGATCCAGGCGGGCGATTTCTGCGCGGTTGATTTCGGGGTGCTCGGGAAAGTGTCGGTGGGGTTCGAGTAGCGGCGCGCCTCAAACTCGGTGTCGTCCCGGCCTTGAGCACAGATGCGCAATTGCGCATCGGGGGACCCATAGCCACCGCTATTCATTGCTCACGAAGAGTACCAACTCCGACTGTGCATAACCGAGGAGCCGCGGCGTATGGGTCCCGGCTCAAGGCCGGGACGACAAGTCACCGATGCCCGAAAATCGCCGAGCCGACGCGGATATGCGTGGCGCCGAACTGGATCGCGATTGCAAAATCGGCGCTCATGCCCATCGACAGATGCTTCAAGCCGTTGCGCGCGGCGATCTTGGCGGTCAGCGCGAAATGCGGTGCCGGCGCCTGGTCGACCGGCGGAATGCACATCAATCCGGAAATCAGCAGGCCATATTTCTCCCGGCAGCCCGCGATGAACGCATCGGCCTCGCCGGGCGCGACGCCGGCCTTCTGCGGCTCCTCGCCGGTGTTGAGCTGGACGAACAATTCCGGCTGCTTTTTTTGGGAATTGATTTCCTTGGCTAACGCTTCGCAAATGCTCGGGCGGTCGACAGAATGAATGGCGTCGAACAGCGCCACGGCCTCTTTCGCCTTGTTGGATTGCAGCGGCCCGATCAGATGCAGCGCCAGCCCCTGGTAAGCGGACATTAACCCAGGCCATTTCGCTTTGGCTTCCTGCACGCGATTCTCGCCGAATACGCGCTGTCCGGCGTCGATAATGGGCGAAATCGCCGACGCGTCGAACGTCTTGGACACCGCGATCAATTGTACCGTCGCCCGATCGCGGCGTGCTTCCTTGCAAGCGCGCGCGATGTCCTGCTCCACGGTAGCAAGTCCGCCAGGTAAAGATTCGGTTAGCGAGTTGGTCGTCGGAGGCGTCATGTCGATTGTGGCTCGTACATTTACGGGATTTCCTTGGATTTTACCAAGTTCGGGAAGGGCTTTTTGAATCCTTCGCTTTACCCTGCCACGCGGGGTAGGGGCCAAAATGTCTCGCGTTATTTTCAACCGCAACAGAGTGAAACTCAAGAAGCTTCTGGGGATCCGGACGCGGCTGGTGCTGCTGGCGTTGATGCTGGTGGCGCCCTTGATGCTGGAACGCGTCCGTTCGCTCGAGCATGCCCGCTCCAAGCAAATCGCCCTTGCCACCGAAGAATTCCTCAACATCGCCCAGCACAGCGCCGATACCCAGCGCGAAGTGGTCTCCTCCGTCGAGACGATGCTCAAATCCGCCGCCTATATCCGCGCCTCCAGCGGCATCGGGCGCAGTTGCGAAATCCTGCGTGCCAGCCTGCCGAGCAACCTGCCCTGGATCCGCAGCATCATGATCGCGTCCAAGGACGGCCTCGTGCAGTGCTCGACCTTGAACATTCAGGTCGGATTGCAAATCGGCGACCGCGAATATTTCAAGAAGGCGCAGGCAAGCCGCGACTTCGTTTTCAGCGATTACCTGTTCGGCAAGACCAACGGCCGGCCGATGATGATGGCGGCCTATCCGGTGTCTGCCATCAATCCCGAGGAAGATGCCATCGTCGTTGCCGGCATCAATATCGACTGGCTGTCGAAGATCATGACCAATCTCGGCGGGCGGCCGGGAATTTCGTCGTTGCTGGTCGACAGCGCCGGCGTCGTCCTCGCCGCGCCTACCGATCAGACCAGCATGATCGGCCGGCCGCTGGATTCGGTGCCGCTGATGTCCGCCGTGGCGGAGAAGGCCTTGAGCTCCGACGCCCCGACCGGCTCGCTTTCGTTCACCGCGTCCGACGGCTCGAATCGCACCATCAGTTTCTCCCGGATTTCCGGAACACAGTCCCGCCTGATCGTCAGCATCGACGAAACCAGGGTGACCGCCGCGATCAATCGCGAGATCCGCACCGCCTATCTTCAATTGGGATTTGTCTGCCTGTTCGTGCTGCTGGGCGCACTGATCGGCGCGGAAAAACTGATCATCAACCCGATCGAGGTGATGACCGGCATGGCCAGGCGATTCGGCGAGGGCGATCGCACGGCGCGCGTCGCGCGCAGCAAACTGCCTTCGGAATTCATGCCGCTGGCGCGCGCCTTCAACGCGATGGCCGCCCAGCTAAGCCAACGCGAGCGCGAGCTCCTCGCCAACAACGACCGCCTCACCGTGATCGCATCGATCGACATGCTGTCGGGTCTCGCCAATCGCCGCGGCTTTCAGAGCCGTCTGGATTTCGAGTGGATGAAGGCGCAGCAATACAACAGCGAATTGTCGCTGCTGATGATCGATGTCGATCACTTCAAGCTCTACAACGACACCTATGGCCACCCTGAGGGCGACGCCTGCCTGACCAGGCTCGGCGAAACGCTGGCCGGCATCGCCGCCGACACCATGGGCTTCGCCGGCCGCTATGGCGGCGAGGAATTCTGCCTGCTGCTGCCGAACACCGATTCGCTGAAAGCGCTGGCGATCGGCGAGATGGTGCGCACCGCGGTGCTGGACCTGAAAATACCGCATCACACCAGCAGCCATCATACCGTCACCGTGAGCATCGGTGTGGCCGGCACGCTGCCGAACGACGCGCAGCGCCCGGGCGACCTGATCGAGGCGGCCGATGCCGCCCTCTACGCCGCCAAACACCGCGGCCGTAACACCGTGGTCGAACATGGCTTTGCGAAGATGGTGGATCAGGCCGGGATGGCGCTGGCGGGCTAGCCCGTCGCCCGCTGCTCAGGCACGAGTTCGGCCTCGGTGACGACCCGGTTGCGGCCGGTCTTCTTGGCCTGATAGAGCGCGCGGTCGCAGCGCTCGATCAGATCGGCCATCGATTCGCCGCCCTGGAACTGCGCCACTCCGATGGAGATGGTGATGCCAGGCAGTGCTTCTCCGGTCGAACGGCGGGAGATGTGGCATTCGGCAACCAGGCGCCGGATGCGTTCCGCAATCGTGGCAGCCGTCGTCAGGCCGGCGTTCGGCAGGATGACGATCAACTCCTCGCCGCCATATCGCGCCGGCAGATCGATGTCCCGCACGGCCTCGCGCAACACCCTCGCCATCAGGCGCAGCACCTGGTCGCCGACCCCGTGGCCGAACTCGTCGTTGAAGCGCTTGAAGTGATCGATATCGATCAGAAGCGCACTCACTGGATCGTCCTGCTCCATCGCCGCGAGCTGAGCCTTGCGGAAGAACTCCTCCAGCGCCCGGCGGTTCGGCAGGCCGGTCAGCGTGTCTGTCTTGGCCCGCTCCTCGGACTTGACCAGGGAATCGCGGATCGTCGCCAGTTCGCGTGATTTCTCGACAAAGCTGACTTCGAGCTTGGTGGCGCGCGTCGTCGCCTTGGCGAGTTCGCTCATCAGGCTCTCGATCAGCAGCTTGGGATCGACGCCGGCCCCGGTGCGCTCGGTGACATCGTTGATGGCGGCCATTTGCGAGCGGTTGTCGGCGATCGCCGTGGTCAGGAACTGCTTGGCCGACGCCATTACCGAATGCAGTTGCTGGGAGACTTCATAGGCCACCGCCTCGTCGGCGGCCTTCGATCCGATATAGCTCTCATAGATTTCACGATTGGTCTGGGCGTCGAATTTGCGCTTGTTGCCGATCAGGATGTCGATCGCCCGCTTCAGCACCGGCGGCGTGCCGAGCGTATAATTGAACCAGACATGGAAATTGTTCGGCGTCGGCGGCACGCGATGCTCGGCCATTGAGCGCATGGCCGTTTCAGCGACCGACGTCGCGTATTCGAAATCGAGCTCGTCGAATCCCGCGGTCACGGCTTTGATGGCTTCCTACCGGTGAATTGGTGCTCTTTTCATAGGCAGGTTCCCATGAATTCGTTAAATGCCCCTCAACCGACCCGCCGGCATTCGGCTCAAGACACCCCAAGGGGGCCTGTCGATCTGCGCCAACCCGTTGACCCCGCAACCGCTTTTGTGGCCTAGTCCGCCGTCTTTTAGACGGCCCCGAATCCATAAAAGCCCAGCGATTCCATGACCTCCGAACGCTATAACGCCCGTGACTCCGAGCCGCGCTGGCAACGCCAGTGGGACCAGAAGGCGATCTTCGCCTCCAAAAACGACGATTCCCGGCCGAAATATTACGTCCTCGAGATGTTCCCCTACCCGTCCGGGCGCATCCATATCGGGCATGTCCGCAACTACACGCTCGGCGACGTGCTGGCGCGGTTCATGCGCGCCAAGGGGTTCAACGTGCTGCACCCGATGGGCTGGGACGCGTTCGGGCTGCCGGCCGAAAACGCCGCGATCGAGCGCAAGGTCGCGCCCAAGGCCTGGACCTACGACAACATCGCCGCGATGAAGAAGCAGCTGCAGTCGATCGGACTGTCGCTCGACTGGAGCCGGGAATTCGCGACCTGCGACCCCAGCTATTACAAGCATCAGCAGAAGATGTTTCTCGACATGCTGCGCGCCGGTCTCGCCGAGCGCGAGAAGCGCAAGCTGAACTGGGACCCGGTCGACATGACCGTGCTCGCCAACGAGCAGGTGATCGACGGCCGCGGCTGGCGTTCCGGCGCCGTGGTCGAACAGCGCGAGATGAGCCAGTGGGTCTTCAAGATCACGAAGTACTCGCAGGAACTGCTGGACGCCCTGGATGGGCTGGATCGCTGGCCCGACAAGGTGCGGCTGATGCAACGCAACTGGATCGGCCGCTCCGAGGGCCTGCTGGTGCGCTTCGCGCTAGATGCGGCAACGACGCCGGCCGGCAAGAGCGAGCTGAAGATCTTCACGACGCGGCCCGACACGCTGTTCGGCGCCAAGTTCATGGCGATCGCAGCCGACCATCCGCTGGCGATCGCGGCGGCAGCGAAGAATCCGAAGCTCGCGGAGTTCATCGCCGAGGTCAAGCGCATCGGCACCGCCCAGGAAATCATCGACACCGCCGAGAAGCAGGGTTTCGACACCGGCATCCGCGCGGTGCATCCGTTCGACCCGAACTGGAAGCTGCCGGTCTATGTCGCCAACTTCGTGCTGATGGAATACGGCACCGGCGCGATCTTCGGCTGCCCCGGGCACGACCAGCGCGACCTCGATTTCGTCAATAAATATGCGCTTGGCGTCACGCCCGTGGTGTGTCCGGAAGGCCAGGACCCGAAGACGTTCGTAATCACCGACACCGCCTATGACGGTGACGGCCGCATGATCAATTCCCGCTTCCTCGACGGCATGACCATCGAGCAGGCCAAGGAAGAAGTCGCAAAGCGGCTGGAGAGTGAACTGCGCGGCAACATGCCGGTGGCTGAGCGGCAGGTGAACTTCCGCCTGCGCGACTGGGGCATTTCGCGCCAGCGCTATTGGGGCTGCCCGATCCCGGTGATCCACTGCCCGAAATGCGATGTGGTGCCGGTGCCGGACAGCGACCTGCCGGTGGTGCTGCCGGAGGACGTGACCTTCGACAAGCCCGGCAACGCGCTCGACCATCATCCGACCTGGAAGCACGTCGCCTGTCCGAAATGCGGCGGCAAGGCCCAGCGCGAAACCGACACCATGGACACGTTTGTCGACTCGTCCTGGTATTTTGCGCGCTTCACCGATCCCTGGAACGAGAACGCGCCGACGACGCCTGATGTCGTGAACCGGATGTTGCCGATCGACCAGTATATCGGCGGTGTCGAGCACGCGATCCTGCATCTGCTGTACAGCCGCTTCTTCACCCGCGCGATGAAAGCGACCGGCCACATCGACATGGACGAGCCGTTCGCCGGCATGTTCACGCAGGGCATGGTGGTGCACGAGACTTACCAGAAGGCCGACGGCTCTTACGTCACGCCCGCCGAGGTGAAGATCGAGACCGGCGGCAATGGCAAGCGCGCCCTTCTGCTGACGACGGGTGAAGAGGTCGCCATCGGCGCGATCGAGAAGATGTCGAAGTCGAAGAAGAACACTGTCGACCCCGACGACATCATCGCCACCTACGGCGCCGACGTCGCGCGCTGGTTCATGCTGTCGGACTCACCACCGGATCGCGACGTGATCTGGAGCGACGAGCGCGTGCAGGGTGCCTCGCGCTTCGTGCAGCGGCTGTGGCGGCTGGTCAACGAATCGGCCGAGATTGCCAAAGCAGCCCCGGCCGCCCGCCCAGCCTCGTTCGGCGACGATGCGCTGGGCTTGCGCAAGGCGGCCCATGGCGCGCTGGACAAGGTGTCGAACGGCATCGAGCGGCTGCATTTCAACGTCTGCCTCGCCCATATCCGCGAATTCACCAATGTGCTGGCCGAGGTGCTGGGGCGCGAGGGGCAGCCGGCGCCGGACCTGGTCTGGTCGGTCCGGGAGGCCGCGGTCATCCTTGTTCAATTGTTCGCGCCCATGATGCCTCATCTGGCCGAGGAGTGCTGGACGGTATTGGGGCAATCCGGGCTGATTTCGGAAGCCAATTGGCCCCAAATCGAACGCGATTTGCTGGTTGAAGACACGGTGACGCTGGTGGTTCAGGTCAACGGCAAAAAACGGGGTGATGTAACCTTGCCACGGGGCGCCCAAAATCCGGAAATTGAGGCTGCCGTTCTGGCCCTTGATGCGGTAAAACTAGCCTTGGGCGGCAAGGCCGTCCGTAAGGTGATTGTTGTTCCCATGAGGATCGTGAATGTCGTTGGCTAGGACCCGGATCGCCGCTCGGCTGCTCGCCGTTGTCGCTCTGGCGGCGCTGACGGCCGGCTGTTTTCAGCCGATGTATGCCGAACGCGCCGACGGCTCGCCCGGCCTGCGCGAAAAGCTGATGGGCGTGGAAATCCCGCCCGTCGACAAGAACAACGCCTCCCGCGAGGCCCGCATCCAGGTCGAAATCCGCAACCAGCTGGCGTTCAAGCTTTATGGCAATGCGACCGGCATGCCGCCGACCCATCGGCTGGTGCTGCGGTTCTCCACCAGCCGCTCGTCGCTGATCCTCGATCCGACCACCGCGCTGCCGTCGAGCGAGAATTACGGTATCGACGCGCAGTACAATCTGATCGATCTGGCGACGAACAAGTCTGTCATGACAGGCACGACCTTCTCCCGCGTGTCCTATGACATCCCGGGCCAGATGCAGCGTTTCGCCCGCGCCCGCGCCTTCCGCGACGCGGAGGATCGCTCAGCCAACGAGATCGCCGAGAACATCCAGACCCGGCTGGCGTCGTTCTTCGTCGCCGGCACCTGATCCCGCAATTGGTCGCGCTTCGCGGAAAAGAAATCGACGCTTTTCTCGCCCGGCCTGATTCCGGCCGTCCCATCATCCTGCTGTACGGCCCGGACGCCGGCCTGGTGCGTGAGCGCGCCGACGCGCTGCTGGCGTCCGCCGTCGACGATCCCAACGATCCATTCTCAATGGTGCGGCTGGACGGCGACGAACTGTCGGCCGAGCCATCGCGGCTGGTCGATGAAGCGATGACGGTGCCGCTGTTCGGCGGCCGCCGCGCCATCCGCGTGCGTGCAGGCTCACGCAGTTTTGCTGGCGGTATCGACACGCTGGCGGAGATGCCGCTGAGGGATTGCCGCATCGTGATCGAGGCCGGCGAGCTCCGGCCGGAATCGCCGCTGCGCAAGGCCTGCGAGCGCGCCAAGACCGCGGTCGCGATCGCCTGCTATCCCGACACCGAACGCGACCTTGCCAAGCTGATCGATGATGAATTGCGGCCCTCCAACCTGCGCATCGCGCCCGACGCCCGCGCCGTGCTGACCGCACTGCTCGGCGGCGACCGGCAGGCCTCGCGCAACGAATTGCGCAAGCTCGCGCTCTACGCCCACGGCCAGGGCGAAGTGTCGATCGACGACGTGATGGCGGTTGTCGCCGACGCCTCCGAGCTGAAGCTCGATCCGATCGTCGACGGCGCGTTTGCTGGAAAGCCTGATCTGGTCGAAAGCGAATTCGCCAAAGCGATGATCGCCGGCACCTATCCCGGCGTGATCATTTCGGCAGCCCAACGCCAGGCCGCATGGCTGCACAAATCGGCGCTAGCGGTAGCCGAAGGCACGCCGGTCTCGAATTTGCTGGAGAGCGGGTATCCCCGGCTGCATTTTTCGCGCAAGGGCGCGGTTGAAGTCGCGCTACGGAATTTCAGCGCTGCGCGGCTGGTCGCGATCATCGACCAGCTCGCGACCGCCGCATTCGACATGCGCAAGCAGGCCACGCTCGCAGCCGCGATCGCGCAACGCACGCTGCTGTCGATCGCGGCGAATGCGAAGCGGCGGGGGTAGCATGTCCGGCGAGAAACAAGACGTCGTGACGCTTTGGCGGCCGGTTGGCCCACGCGAGCTGGAATTGATCCAGGAGAGCGGCATGCGCGCTTTTCCGCCGCGGCTTCCGGAGCAGCCGATCTTCTATCCTGTGCTGTCGGAAGAGTACGCCGTGAAGATTGCCCGCGATTGGAATGTACCGGCCAGCGGCTCCGGCTATGTCACTCGGTTTGAGGTGCGGCGGAATTTCCTGGACAATTACCGGGTGCAAGCCGCCGGTGGCTCCGCACATCTGGAGTACTGGATTCCCGCAGAGGAAATGATTGCGTTCAACGAGGCCATCGTGGGCGAGATCGAGGTCATCGCTGAATTTCGTTGAGGTGCGTGCGGTGCTTCTCATTCCACCGTCATTGCGAGCGAAGCGAAGCAATCCATGCCTCAACTCGGGGATAGATGGATTGCTTCGTCGCTATCGCTCCTCGCAATGACGTGGAGAAGGCCTCAAATCCCCTTCGCCAGCCGCCGCATCACTTCGTCGAGCTGTTCGAGGTTGCGGTAGCTGATCTGGACGCTGCCGCCGGGATCGCGGTGGGTGACGGTTACGCTGAGACCCAGCGCGTCGCTGACGCGTTTCTCCAGCGCGATCGTATCGGGGTCCTTGGTCTTGCCGCCGCTGCGGGCCTTCTGCGGCTTGCGTTCCGGCACGCCCTCTTCATGCGCCAGCGCTTCGGCCTGGCGGACGTTGAGGCCTTCGGCGACGATACGCTTTGCGGAGGCAAGCGGATCCGGCACGCCGATCAGCGCGCGGGCGTGGCCAGCGGACAGTTCGCCCGTGGAGATGAGGGCCTGCACCTCTGCCGGCAGTTTCGTCAGCCGCATCATGTTGGCGACATGGCTGCGGCTCTTGCCGACTTCCTTGGCGATCTCTTCCTGGCTGCGTTTGAATTCTTCTGCGAGCGCGTGATAGCCCTGCGCCTCTTCCATCGCATTGAGGTCTTCGCGCTGCACGTTTTCGATGATCATGATCTCGAGCGCGTCGCTGTCGCTGACCTCGATCGGCACGATCGGCACTTCATGCAGCCCGGCCAGCTGCGAGGCGCGCCAGCGGCGTTCGCCGGCGATGATCTCATAGCGATCGGTGGCGCCCTTGACCGGACGCACCACGATCGGCTGGATCACGCCATGCTGCTTGACGGAAGCAGCGAGCTCGCCGAGTTCGGCGTCGGCAAACGTCCGGCGCGGGTTGCGCGGATTTGCCTTTAGAAATTCGATCGGCACCTTGCGCTGATTGCGCGGACGTTCGACATGCGCGGCCTCGCCGCCGACATCGCCGATCAGACTTGCAAGACCGCGGCCCAGTCGCGAACGCGCTTCGTCGGCCATCGCCAGCTCCCTTGGATTCACGCAGCATACTCCGAATTAGAAACTGTTTTTCTTGTAGGATGGGTAGAGCGTAGCGAACCCATCAAGCTCGTCGTGGTGCGATGGGTTTCGCTGCGCTCTACCCATCCTACGATTTCGCGCTAGTGCGTCCTGAGCTCGCGCTCGCGCTGGATCACTTCGGTTGCGAGTTTCAGATAGGCATCGCTGCCGACGCATTTGAGATCGTAAACCAGCACCGGCTTGCCATAGGACGGCGCCTCGGAGATCCGCACGTTGCGCGGGATCATGGTGTTGTAGACCTTGGCGCCCATGAACTGCCGGACGTCGGCGACGACCTGGTTGGACAAATTGTTGCGCGAGTCGAACATGGTCAGAACGATGCCGTGGATCGACAGATTAGGATTCAACGTCGAGCGCACCTGCTCCACGGTCTGCAGCAATTGCGACAGACCTTCGAGCGCGAAGAATTCGCATTGCAGCGGCACCAGGATCGCGTCGGATGCCGCCATCGCATTGACGGTGAGAAGGTTGAGCGACGGCGGGCAGTCGATCAGCACATAGGTGTAATCGGATCCGGGCGCTGCATCGTTGTTCAGCGCGGCGATGGCGTCGCGCAGGCGGAAGGCGCGGCCGGGCGTCGTTCCCAGCTCCAGTTCGAGACCCGACAGATCCATGGTGGAAGCCGCGATATGCAGACGCGGCACGGCGGTCACAACGACAGCTTCGCGCAGCGGGGCTTCGCCGATCAGCACATCGTAGGTCGAACAGTTGCGGTCGCGGCGATCGATGCCGAGGCCGGTGGAGGCGTTGCCTTGGGGATCGAGGTCGACGATCAACACGCGTTCGCCAATCGCAGCGAGTGCCGTGCCAAGATTGATCGCGGTGGTAGTCTTGCCGACGCCGCCTTTCTGGTTGGCGAGCGACAAGATGCGCGGACGGGCTGCCGGAGCAGGCGCTTTATCTTCTTGATATATTTGATCAATCACGGTCATACCCGGTGCCCATCGCGGAAGTTTTGCGTCGCTCGATGCGGTCGAGTTCGACGATCCAGCCTTGTCCGCCCGTGCGGCTGGAATGAAGTTGCGGCTCAATATTCCAATATTTAGTGGCTTCGGTCAATTCAGCCTCTACATCTTGGCCCTTCAGAAATAACGCTTTTGCGCCCTTTCCTACCAGCGGTTCCGCGAAACCGATGAGCTGATGTAACGGAGCCAGCGCCCGCGCAGTGACGCAATCAACAGGCCCGGCGATTCTATCCACGATATCCCCGATGTCAGCGAGATGCACGGTCCCGGCCGCCGAGGTCACACGAATTGCTTCGCGCAGGAACGCGGCTTTCTTGGCGTTGCGTTCGACCAATTGAATATTGGCGCCCGGTGTTTCCGCCAAAGCGCAGGCCAGCACCACGCCGGGAAAGCCGCCGCCGCTGCCGAGATCGACCCACCTCGTTGCAGTGGGAGCCAAGCTCAGCAGCTGCAGCGAGTCAGCGATATGGCGGGTCCAGAGATGTGGAAGTGTCGACGGCGCCACCAGGTTTGTTTTGGCCTGCCATTCCCGGAGCAGATCGACATAGCGATCCAGCCGCGCTTCTGTTTCACGTGAAACAGGGGTGAGGGCGAGGGCGGCGGCTTTGTCGGAGGTCATTATCAATTTCGGCCGTTTGAGCTTTGGCGATTCGCCTGGGGCCCGTCCCACCCAAAACTGTCATTGCGAGCGAAGCGAAGCAATGCATCTGTCCGCGCAAAAGGAAGAATGGATTGCTTCGTCGCAAGGGCTCCTCGCAACGACGATTGCAGCCGGCTTCGAGCGGACCTCCCCGTTTCACGTGAAACGTTTTAAGCCGTCGCCTTCGAGGTCTTCCGCCGGGCTTCACGCCGAAGATAAGCCGCCAGGATACCAAGCGCGGCCGGCGTCAAGCCATCCAGCCGCCCCGCCTGCCCCACGGTTCGCGGCCGCGCCGCCTCGAGCTTTGAGCGCGCTTCATTGGAGAGGCCGGGCACATCGGAATAATCGATGTCGGTCAGAACCAGGCCCTCATCGCGCCGGAAGGCGTCGACGTCAGCGGTCTGGCGCTTCAGATAGACGTCATACTTGGCATCGATCTCGAGGTGGACTGCGATCGATGGGTCAATGGCTGATAGCTCGGGCCAGATACCTTGCAGCGCGGACCATTCAATCTCCGGATAGGCAAGGAGCTCAAATGCCGAGCGGCGGTGACCGTCCCGGTTCAGCGCCAGGCCGTGCTTGCCGGCTTCATTGGGAGTGATCGTCAAGGACTTCGCCAGCGACTTCGCGGCTTCGAGCGCCGCCATCTTGGCCCCGTGGCGCTGCGAACGCGCCTGCCCTACGCAACCCAGTGCGATCCCCTTGTCGGTCAGCCGCTGGTCGGCATTGTCGGCCCGCAGCGTCAGGCGATACTCCGCCCGCGAGGTGAACATACGATAGGGTTCTGATATCCCGCGGGTCACGAGATCATCGATCATCACGCCGAGATAGCCGTCGGCACGGTCGAAAACGATCGCCTCGCCGCCGCTGGCGGACAGTGCCGCATTCAGCCCCGCGACAATTCCCTGTGCGGCGGCCTCTTCATATCCGGTGGTGCCGTTGATCTGCCCCGCCAGAAACAGTCCCGGCAACCGCTTGGCCTGGAGTGTCGGCTCCAACTCCCGCGGGTCGACATGGTCGTATTCGATGGCATAGCCGGGCCGGACCATCTTGACCCGCTCGAGACCGGGAATGGTCGAGAGGATCGCGAGCTGGACCTCTTCCGGAAGCGAGGTCGAGATCCCGTTGGGATAGACGGTGGAATCTTCCAGGCCTTCCGGTTCCAGGAAGATCTGATGGCCGTCGCGGTCGCCAAAGCGGACGATCTTGTCTTCGATCGAGGGGCAATAGCGCGGACCGCTGCTCTTGATCTGGCCAGAATACATCGGCGAGCGATGTACATTGGCCCGGATCACCTCATGGGTCGCCGGCGTGGTGCGGGTGATCCCGCATTCGATCTGTCGAGTCGTAATGCGGTCGGTCATGACCGAGAACGGCTCCGGCGGATCGTCGCCGGGCTGCATTTCGACCGCGGACCAGTCGATGGTCGTGCCATCCAGCCGCGGCGGCGTACCGGTCTTGAGACGGCCAAGCATAAAGCCGGCACGCTCGAACGAAGCGGAAAGCCTCATCGCCGGCGCCTCGCCGACCCGCCCGGCCGGCCAGTTCTTTTCGCCGAGATGGATCAGACCACGGAGGAAGGTCCCGGTGGTGATGACGACGGCACCACAGCTCAGTTCGCGGCCATCGCCCAGACGAATGCCGGTGACGCGACCGTTGGAAACGATCAGTTCGTCCGCCTCGCCTTCGATCACGCTCAAATTGGCGGTCTCGATGATCGCCGCCTGCATCGCGGCCGCATACAGTTCGCGGTCGGCCTGGACCCGCGGTCCCCGAACAGCGGGACCTTTGCGACGGTTCAGCATCCGAAACTGGATGCCCCCGGCATCAGCGACCCGGCCCATCAGACCATCGAGGGCATCGACTTCACGAACCAGATGCCCCTTGCCCAGACCACCGATGGCGGGATTGCAGGACATCGCGCCGACGGTCGCAAAGCTGTGGGTCACCAACGCTGTCGTTGCACCCATCCGGGCGGCCGCGCTCGCGGCCTCGCAGCCGGCATGGCCGCCGCCGATGACGATGATGTCGAAGGAATCTGAGCGCGAAATCATGGCGGACTTCTATCGCGGAGTCAGAAATCGCGGAAGCGGGAAGTTGCGGGAAACCGAAAGGAATGGATCTGTTTCACGTGAAACAGCGGGTTCCATTAGGTCTTGGGTAAGCGTTTCACGTGAAACCGATTAGCCATGAAATGAATGAAATACTAAACTAAAGAAACACTACTTTCCTACACAGAATTCCCGGAAGATCACGTCGAGTATGTCCTCGACATCGACGCGCCCCAGTAGCCGCCCAAGCGAATGCGCGGCGACGCGAAGCTCCTCGGCTGCCAGTTCCTCGCCCTCCCCGACCACATCAATGCTGCGCTGCAATGAAATCGCTGTCTGCTGCAGCAACTGCCGCTGCCGGGTCCGGCTGATTAACCCGCCCTCGCTGGCCCCAAAATAATCCTGCGCGAATTGGACGAGGGCCGCGATCAACTCGGGAAGCCCGTCCCCGCCCCTGGCCGAAATCGCAAATTCGCCCCGGTCCGGCACCTCGGCCAATGGCCGACCGGCCGGATCCAGGTCGATCTTGTTGCGCACGCGCCAGACCGGCGCGGTGCCTGCGTGATCAATTCTCGCGCCTACCCGGTCGGCAAGCCACAGCACAAGATCGGCTTCCGCGGCGCGAGCCCGCGCGCGACGCACACCCTCCTGCTCCACCGGATCGTCGGTCTCGCGAATGCCGGCAGTGTCGATGACGGTCACCGGATAACCGTCGAGATCGAGCTGCACTTCGATGACGTCACGCGTGGTGCCGGCGTGTGGCGATACGATCGCCACCTCGCGCCGCGCCAGCTGATTCATCAAGGTCGACTTGCCGACATTCGGGGGACCCGCGATCGCCACCACGAGACCATCGCGCAGGCGTTCACTTTGACCCTGTGCCGCAAGGACTTCTTCGATTTCAATTAAGAGCGTCTTGATCTTCACCAGCGCCGGCGCGATCAATTCCGCGGGCACATCGCCCTCATCCGAAAAATCGATTCCGGCTTCGATCAGCGCTGATGCCTCGATGATGCGCGCGCGCCAGTCGCGCGCTCTGTCGCCGAGCAGGCCCTTGAGCTGGCGTAGCGCCTGGCGCCGTTGCCGGTCGGTGTCGGCGTGAATGAGGTCGTCGAGGCCCTCAGCCTCGGTGAGATCGAGCTTGCCGTTCTCGAACGCGCGCCGCGTGAATTCACCGGGTTCGGCGGGGCGCATATTTTCCTGGGCAGCCAGCGCCGCAAAGACCGAGGCCAGCACTGCCCGCCCACCATGGACGTGAAACTCGGCGACGTCTTCGCCGGTGGCGCTGGCCGGCCCGGGGAACCAGAGTACGACCGCATCGTCCAATGGCTGACCGCCGGCGTCGCGGAGCAGCATGCGGGTCGCCGCCCGCGCCGGCGGGATTCTGCCACCCAGCGCGACCAGCGCCGGACCGGCTCCCGGTCCCGACACGCGCACAATCGCGATCGCGCTCGGCGCACGGCCCGACGACAGCGCAAAAATGGTCTGATCCCGCGGATGCATCGCCTATTTGTGCAGGAGTGCTTGAAAAGGCAACGCAATTTGAGCTGTGGGTCGGCCTCCCGATCAAAACGGGGAACACCCCGCCGAGAGCCAATTTGCTGCATCATTTGCGCAGCAATTTTGCTGCAAAAATCGATGGCTTGGCCGGGTTTCGTAGCCCACCGCATCTAAACCAAGCAATATCAAATACTTAAGTGCAGTCCGCTTCTAAGAAGCTTACCGAACCATGGTGCACCTTTGCTGCAGCAAATTGCTGCAGCAACGCAGGAAATGAAAAGGGCGCCCTCGACACAAGGCGCCCTTCCCCAACCTCGCCTGATGGATCAGGTGTTCATCGAATCGAAGAATTCCGAGTTGTTCTTGGTGTTGCGGAGCTTGTCGAGCAGGAAGTCGATCGCATCCATGGTGCCCATCGGATTGAGGATTCGGCGCAGCACGTACATTTTCTTGAGCAGCTGCGGATCGGTGATGAGCTCCTCCTTGCGGGTGCCGGAGCGCGAGATGTCGATCGCCGGGAAGGTCCGCTTGTCCGAGACCTTGCGGTCCAGGATCAGTTCGGAGTTACCGGTGCCCTTGAACTCTTCGAAGATGACTTCGTCCATTCGGCTGCCGGTATCGACCAGCGCGGTCGCGATGATGGTGAGCGAACCGCCCTCCTCGATGTTACGGGCGGCACCGAAGAAGCGCTTCGGCCGCTGCAACGCGTTGGCGTCGACACCGCCGGTCAGCACCTTGCCGGATGACGGCACCACGGTGTTGTAGGCGCGGCCCAGACGCGTGATCGAGTCGAGCAGGATCACGACGTCGCGGCCGTGTTCGACCAGCCGTTTTGCTTTTTCGATCACCATCTCGGCGACCTGGACGTGACGCACCGCCGGCTCGTCGAAGGTCGATGAGACGACCTCGCCCTTCACCGAACGCTGCATGTCCGTGACTTCTTCCGGACGTTCGTCGATCAGCAGCACGATCAGATAGCATTCAGGATGATTGGCGGTGATCGAGTGCGCGATGTTCTGCATCAGCACCGTCTTGCCGGTGCGCGGCGGCGCCACGATCAGGGCGCGCTGGCCTTTGCCGATCGGGGCGACGATGTCGATAACCCTTGCAGAAAGGTCTTTTCGCGTCGGATCTTCGAGTTCGAGGCGGAAGCGCTGGTCTGGAAACAGCGGCGTCAGATTGTCGAAATTGACCTTGTGCTTGGACTTTTCCGGGTCTTCGAAATTGAGTGTGTTGACCTTGAGCAGCGCGAAATAGCGTTCGCCTTCTTTCGGGCTGCGGATATGGCCCTCGATGGTGTCGCCGGTGCGAAGCCCGAAGCGGCGGATCTGCGAAGGCGAGACGTAGATATCGTCTGGGCCGGGCAGATAGTTCGCATCCGGCGAACGCAGGAAGCCGAAGCCGTCGGAGAGAACCTCAACGACACCCTCGCCGATAATGTCGGTTTCCTGGATCGCGAGCTGCTTGAGGATGGCGAACATCAGCTCCTGCTTGCGCATGGTGCTGGCATTTTCGACCCCGTTCTCTTCCGCGAACGAGACGAGCTCGGCCGGCGTTTTTGCTTTGAGGTCTTGGAGTTTCATTTCCCGCATTGGGGTGGTCCTGTGGAGAATAACTGGAGGAGGGGTGCTAGGCTTATAGGAAAAGCGGACACGAAAAACGGAAGGTCCGCAGGTCTAAGCGAGGAAAGTGCCGGTGAGGCTTCAAACCTGATGCGGTGGCCGGCTCAACGAGGAGACCGGAACGCAACCACATCCGCCTGCGTGGGGTGGGATTTGGCTAATATAGAAAATCGCCCGGCGCTCCGCAAGCAGGCCTGAAGTGCTCCTCGCGCCAAAAACGCCGCCTAGAACGGCTTGACCACGACCAGAATAACGATCCCGACCATCAGAACAGTCGGTACCTCATTGATAATACGATAGAATTTCTGGCTTCGCGCATTCCTGTCGGCGGCGAAATCCTTCACCCAGCGCGAAAAAAAGCCGTGGACGCCCGACAGCACGATCACCAGCGCGAACTTGGCGTGAAACCAGCCGGACATGTACCAATGCCCGCTCCAGGCCAGATACAGCCCGGCCAGCCAGGTGATCATCATCGCCGGATTGATGATCGCCTTCAGCAGCCGGCGTTCCATCACCTTGAAAATCTCGGATTGCTTCGATCCGACCTCGGCCTCGCAATGATAGACGAACAGCCGCGGCAGGTAGAGCATGCCGGCCATCCAGGAGATGACCGCAATCACATGCAGTGCCTTGATCCACGGGTAGGCCGTGATCGTGATCCATTCGTACATCGTGCGTCGCCTCGTCCTCATCGCCGCTTGGAACGTTCAGACGCTCTCAGCATTGCCTGAAAAGCTTCCGCCAGCGTGGGACGGAGACATATCCTCATGCACCGCTTCTCTAAACTAATATTTTTAGAATCTTAGGTTTGAGTCTAAGTAGCGGTGAATTGGACTCACAACAAACCGTCCCGTAGTTCTCCCGGCTTGTTCACATCCATCACCCTTTCCGCAAGAGAATTGGATCGTTCAAATAACGCCCCTTGCATCAAGCGCTTGCGCCAACTTATCGGCAGCTTATGCAGAGACAAATCCACATATTCTCACTATCGTTCGGATCAGGGATCTGACTTATCCTTTTGGGAGCCCTGTGTAGAAAAAGCCGGGTTATCCCCGAGAGGACGATCCAGGGCCAAATCTCTGGGATAAGGTCCACAGGGATTCACAGAATACACAGGGGTTTTGGTGCCCACGACCGGCAATTATTTTCACCTTCATCTGGTCTCCGATTCGACCGGCGAGACGCTGATCACCGTGGCGCGCGCGGTCGCCGCGCAGTACGCCAACGTCACTGCGGTCGAACATGTCTATCCCTTGGTGCGCAGCCAAAAGCAGCTCGACCGTGTGCTCGATGAGATCGAGGAGGCGCCGGGCATCGTGCTTTTCACGCTGCTGGAAAAGGATCTGGTTGGCCGGCTCGAGACCAAGTGCAAGGACATCAACATCCCGAGCCTGTCGATCATCGGGCCGGTAATGCAATTGTTCGAAGCCTATCTCGGTGCGGCCACCACGGGGCGCGTCGGCGCCCAGCACGTGCTCAATGCCGAATATTTCAAGCGCATCGACGCGCTGAACTACACGATGATCCATGACGACGGCCAGCATGTGGAAGGCCTCGAAGACGCCGATATCGTATTGGTCGGCGTATCCCGTACGTCAAAGACACCGACCTCGATCTATCTCGCCAACCGCGGCATCCGCACCGCGAATGTCCCGCTGGTGCCGGGCATTCCGGCGCCGCATCAGCTGGAAACGCTGAAGAAGCCGCTGGTGGTCAGCCTCCATGCAACGCCGGAGCGCCTGATTCAGGTTCGGCAAAACCGGCTCCTGAGCATGGGCGCGGATTCCGGCAACGACGATTATATCGATCGCCAATCCGTCACCGATGAAGTGGCGTACGCACGGCGGCTCAGTGCCAAGTTCGGCTGGGCGCAGCTCGATGTGACGCGGCGGTCAATCGAGGAAACCGCGGCCGCAATCTTGAAACTTTTCACCGACCGGCAGCGGCAACGGCTTCCGGAATGAAACCAGAGCGTGTTCCAGCGAAGTGGACCCCGGTTCGCGTCAAGAAAACGCGTCAAAACAACGATCAACGGCTATGAGCATCTGGCTTGGAAAAGACCCGCTAGTCCTGGCTTCGCAGAGCCGCGCGCGACAGATGCTGCTGGCCAACGCCGGCATCGCCTTTGAAGCTGTTCCGGCCGATATCGATGAGCGCGCCGTGCAGAAGGGCTCCGGGCTAACGGCGCCCGGTGAAATCGCAAAACTGCTGGCGCGGGAAAAGGCGCTGTGGGTCTCGCAGCAAAAACCCGACCGCTACGTCGTTGGCGCCGACCAAACGCTGGCGCTTGGGGACCGGTTGTTCAGCAAGCCCGCCGGGCGTGCCGCAGCTACGGAGCAACTGGGTTTGCTCGCAGGCAAGCGCCACGAATTGCATTCGGCATTTGCTGTTGCCCGTGACGGTAAGATATTGTCCGCACATGTTAGTGTTGCACACATGATCATGCGATCTCTCAGCAAGGGCGAGATCGAGGCCTATCTGGACCAGGCCGGACAAGCGGTGACGACCAGCGTCGGCGCCTATCAGCTGGAAGGGCTCGGGGTGCATTTGTTCGAGCGCATCGAAGGCGATCATTTTACCATCCTCGGCCTGCCGCTGCTGCCGCTGTTCGCATTTTTGCGCAGCGAGCGGTTGCTTGGCGTCTGAGTTTCAAACAATGGCGACCTGAATGCTGATCCTTGGACTGACCGGCTCGATTGGAATGGGAAAATCCACCACCGCAAAATTGTTCGCGGAGGCGGGGGTTCCCGTTTACGACGCCGATGCCGAGGTCCACAAAATCTATGAGGGTGAGGCTGCGCCCGCGATCGAAGCGGCGTTTGCCGGCACCACAGTCGACGGCAAGGTGGATCGGGCGCGGCTCTCCGCCCAGGTGGTGCACAATCCCGCCGCCATGAAGCAGCTCGAGCAGATCGTTCATCCGATGCTCGGCGCGTCGCGAAAAAAATTCTTTGAAGATGCGGAAGCGGCGGGCAAGCCGGTGGTGCTGTTGGATATCCCGCTGCTGTATGAGACTGGCGGCGAGAAGCGCGTCGATGCGGTCGTGGTGGTCACGACCACGCCCGAAATCCAGCGCCAGCGCGTGTTGGCGCGGGGCACGATGGACGAGGCGCGGTTCGACGCCATTCTGGCGCGGCAGCTACCGGACGCCGAAAAGCGCAAGCGCGCCGATTTCGTGGTGGATACTTCGGATGGTCTCGACCCCGTGCGCGCCCGTATCAGGGACATTCTGGCCGAGGTTGTTAAGATGCCGCAGCGGCGGACCTGATTCGCTGACTTTCCGGGCCCTGAAGTAAATCCATGCGTGAAATCGTTCTCGATACCGAAACTACCGGGCTTGATCCGCTGCGCGGCGACCGGCTGGTCGAGATCGGCTGCATCGAAATCTACAACCGCATGCCAACAGGGCAAACGTTTCACCGCTACATCAATCCCGAGCGCGACATGCCGGCCGAAGCATTCGCGGTGCACGGACTTTCCGCCGAGTTCCTGTCCACCAAGCCGCTGTTCACGGAAGTGGTCGAGGAGTTCCTGGAATTCATCGCCGATGCGCCGCTGGTGATCCACAACGCGTCGTTCGACATCTCCTTCATCAATGCCGAACTCGACCGCATCAAGCGACAGGTGATTTCGCGCGACCGGCTGGTCGATACGCTGCTGCTGGCGCGCCGCAAGCATCCGGGCGTCTCGAATCGGCTCGACGATCTCTGCTCGCGTTATTCGATCGACAATTCCCGCCGTACCAAGCACGGGGCTCTGCTAGACGCCGAACTGCTGGCCGAGGTCTATATCGACCTGATCGGAGCACGCCAGTCGCAGCTGATCCTGGCCTCGGAGACCCGCGAGTCGCGGGCGGAGCGGACCGGCGATATGCCGCGCCGGCAGCGCGAGACGCCGCTCGCACCCCGAATCACCGATGCTGACCGCGAGGCGCACCGGGCCTTTGTCGCCACGCTGGGCGACAAGGCGATCTGGAACGAGTTTCTGGGAGCTGCTTGAAACGCTGCAGCGGCGTTTAGCCGCTGAGCGCCCCTGTTAGCTGGGCTTTGCGCCCGAGGCGGCCTGCTCTGCCGCCTGCCGCTCCATGTTCTGGCGATACAGGCCGACGAAATCGACGGGATCGAGCATTAGCGGGGGGAACCCGCCGTCCCGCACCGAGGTGGCAATGATTTCGCGCGCAAACGGGAACAACAGCCGCGGGCATTCGATCATGACCAGCGGGTGCAGGTTTTCCTTCGGCACATTGACGATGCGGAACACCCCCGCATAGGCGAGGTCGAACGAAAACATGAGCTTGCCGGCATTTTCCGCCTTGCCCTCGATCGAAAGCGTCACCTCGAACTCGCTCTCGGAGAGATTATTGGCGCCGACATTGATCTGGATATTGATGGCCGGCTGCTGCTGCTGAGGCGCCAGCGATCCTGGGGCGTTCGGATTCTCGAACGACAGGTCCTTGGTATACTGCGCCAATACGTTGAGCTGGGCAGGGGCCTGCTCTGCGGGCGCGCCGTTACCGTTGGTCATGAAACTCTCCTAAAAACGCTGGCGAGCGGAGCCCGGGTTTCTGTCTGAATTCGCTCGGCGGGCGGAAATGCCTTTGCCGGGCGAGTGGCTATCATAGCCCCGCCTTATTCCACAAGGACGACGGGCTGAAGGCGGGTCCGGCCAACCGCCATTTGTGACAGATATGGCTAATAGCGCGCGGCCGGCCTCCCAGCGAGCCCCTTTGGGGTCATCCTAAATAATTGAATATGCGTGATTTCCGGAAATGATCGGATTTCCCCTCGCGGCCAAAACGCGCTACAATTCACCCGCGCCAAAACGCGCCATTGGCCGGGCAAAGTTTCATGCCTACATGCTGCAGTCTCGATTGAAGATGTAATCTCTGCCGTTCCCGGGGTCATGAGGGAACCCTCGACCGCCGGACCCGTTGCCGGCGTTAGAACCAGAAAGCGAATACGACGTGGATATTTACACTATCATCTTCCTGGCGCTGGCCGTCTTCATCTTCCTGCGCCTGCGCAGCGTCCTCGGACAGCGCACCGGGAGCGAACGGCCGCCCTATGATCGCGCCGCGCCGAACGTGGTGCAGCGTACGCAGGACAACAACGTCGTGCCGATGCCCGGTGCCGTGATCGATCAGACGCCGTTGGCGCCGGCCGCGGACGTTGCGCCGGCGACTGACCGCTGGAAGGGCATTGCGGAAGCCGGCACGCCGCTGGCGCAAGGCCTCGACGCGCTTGTCGCGCAGGATTCCTCATTCGATCCCCGTCACTTCCTCTCCGGTGCCCGCAGCGCCTACGAGATGATCGTGCTGGCATTTGCCAATGGCGACCGCCGCGCGCTCAAGGATCTGTTGTCGAGCGAGGTCTATGAGAGTTTCGACGCGGTGATCAAGGATCGCGAGAAGCACGAGCAGAAAACCGAAACGCGGTTTGTTTCGATCGACAAGGCCGAACTGGTGGGTGCGGAAGCCCGCGACAAGGCGGCGCAGCTGACGGTGCGGTTCGTGTCGCAGATGATCTCGGTCACCCGCGACAAGACCGGTGCCATTGTCGATGGAACGCCGGATAAGGTCGCCGATATCACCGATGTCTGGACATTTGCCCGCGACACGAGTTCCCGCGATCCGAACTGGAAGTTGGTTGGCACCGGAAGCGCCAGCTAGCGAGCACAGCCTTGTAAGGTCTCTTGCAAGGTTGGCGCTGGCTGCGATCGCTATCGCGTTGTCACTGGCTCCCCTGGACGCATCTGCCGCGCGTCGGATGCGGTCGCATTCTCATCCGCCACCGCATCCGGTATCCGAGCGTCAGCTTCCTTATCCGCAGCTGGATTTGCCGTTCCAGATCACCAACACCCAATATGCGCCGGTCGCCTGGTCCGACATCACCGGCTGGCGCGAAGACGATCATCTCGCCGCCTACAAGACCTTTCGCGACAGCTGCAAGCCGATAGCAGCGCAAACCAAACCACCATCCGAACCGAAAGCAATTGGTACCTCGCTGCGCGATCCCTGCCGCGTCGCCAGGGGCCTTGAGCTAACCGACGGCGCCAGGGCGAAAGCGTTCTTCGAGGAGCATTTTCTGCCCTTGCGGATATCGCGGCTCGGCGAGCCCGAGGGCTTTGTCACCGGCTATTACGAGCCCATCGTCGACGGCTCGCGGACGGAGAACGAGGTCTACAAAGTGCCGGTCTATCGCCGGCCGTCCAATCTGTTCGTTCGCGGCGTCACGCAGAGCTCGGTCGGTTTGCCCAACGGGGGCAAGGTGTTTCGCAAGATTGGCCGCCGCAAGCTGGTGCCCTATTACGATCGCGCCGAGATCGAGGACGGAGCGATCGAGGGCCGTGGCCTCGAGATCTGCTTTCTGAAGGACCAGACCGATCTGCTGTTCTCGCAGATCCAGGGGTCGGCGCGGGTCAGCCTCGATGATGGCTCGACCGTTCGCATCAATTACGATGCGCATAATGGTTATCCCTATACCCCGGTCGGCCGCATCCTGATCGAACGCAACATCATCCCCAGGGATCAGATGTCGATGCAGAAGATCCGGGAGTGGATGACGGCAAACCCCGATGGCGCCAACGAATTGCGACGCCAGAACCGGTCCTACGTGTTCTTCCGCGAGGTAAACCTCTCCGACAAGGACGAAGCGGTCGGCGCCCAGGGTGTGCCGCTGACGCCGGGTCGCTCGATCGCGGTTGATAAGGCGCTGCATGTCTACGGCACGCCATTCTTCATCGAGGGCGAGTTGCCGATCGACACCGAAACGTCCAAGACGCCGTTTCGCCGGCTGATGATCGCGCAGGACACGGGCTCTGCGATCGTCGGGCCGGCCCGTGCCGATCTCTATCTCGGCGCCGGAGCCGATGCCGGCAAGGTGGCAGGCCGCTTCCGCCATCCTATGCGTTTTGTCATGCTGTTGCCGAAGAGCCTCGATCCCTCCGCGCGGGGCCGCAAGCTGCCGGTGCCGGACGAACGGCCGTCGGAGAAAATCGCAAAGCTGTTTCCGCAGGTTGATCCACTGAAGGATCCCAAGAACGCTGCTCCCGCCACTCCCGCTGCAACGCCGCCCGCGACCGCACCCACATCCGCCGCGCAGGCCGCCGTGGTAAAACCGGTGCCGTTGCCGGCGGCCCGGCCCGATGTCAAACCGGTTTCCGAACCGCGGCACCGCCACATCCGCCGTTTCCGCCACCACCGTCAATGAAACGCCGGACGTCGAGCTCGATCCCCGAAATACCAATGCCGCCGCGGCGCAAGCGCAGCCTCAGCGAAGAGGAGCGTGCGCTGTGGGAAAGCGTGGCCAAGCAGGTCAAGCCGCTGCGCAAGCGGCACCGCACCGTGAAGCCGCCGGCCGCATCGCCGGAGGCGGAAGCCAGTGCCGCTGCCAAGCCTGTTGCGTCACCAAAGGCGACGCCTTCGCCACGAATCATTCCTCCGTCCCGGCCGGAGCCGCCACCGCTGGCGCCGATCGGACGCCGTGAACGCTCACAGCTTTCGCGTGGCCGGAAAGAGATAGACGCCCGGCTCGATTTGCACGGCATGACGCAGATCCGCGCGCACCGCGTGCTGCTTACCTTCCTGCAGCGCGCACACAGCGATGGCCTCACCTTCGTGCTCATCATCACCGGCAAGGGCAAAGTGGGCGGCTCAGAGGCCGAGCGCGGCGTGTTGCGCCGTCAGGTGCCGCAATGGTTGGGTTTGCCGGAATTCCGCTCGCTGGTGGTCGGCTTCGAGGAGGCCCATATCGGCCACGGCGGCGAGGGCGCGCTGTATGTGCGGGTACGAAGGGTTCGCTAGAACGGCCGTACGATCCCGACGCGCGGGATCAGCGTGACGATCCAGCCGAAGACCATGGTCTTCCGATCATCGGTCGATATCGGCGTCACCTCGCGCGAGGCGGGCAGGGCCTTTACCGCGTGCAGGAGCAGGAACAGGCACACCGCCCAGTTCGAAATCCAGCGCGAATAATCGAACACCATCGCAAACATCACGAGATAGAAGAGGCTGATGACGGCGATCACGGCCTTGACGATGTGGCGATGGCGTTCGACGGATAGTGCAGCGATCAGGTCTGCAAAATATCGCCATAGCGGCGTGTGCAGCCAGATCAGCAGCGCGAAGATCGGAAAGCCGAGCAGGTTGTGCGGTAGGCGTTGCCAGGTGTCGGCAACCTCCGTCGACAGCGGCTGGTACCAGATATAGGCAAAGCTCAGCAGGTTACTGCGGCTGGGATCGGCCATCCGGCCCTTTAGATAAGCGACGAAATCTGCTTCGGACACCGCCATCGTTCCATAGAACTGCGCGGCGAAGAAAAGGATGCCGGTGGCGGCAAGCGCGGCGAAGCCCGCGATCGCGCCGGTGCGGCTCACTCCCTGCACCAGATAATAACGCAGCACCACGATGGCCGCGATGGTCGGCACATACATCAGGAGATGAATATGGTGAATCAGCACGAGGATCATCGAGCATAGCGTGGCGAGCAGCACATAGAACAGCGAGCGCGCCGGAATCAGTAAGAGGCAGATCGCAAACAGGCATCCGTAGATGTCGAAATGCCCGAGCGTGTGCATGAAATTCTTCAGGAAGAACGGTGAGCCTACCATGAACACGAACAACGGCAGATGCGCGTCGTCGAAACCGAACGTCCGCCTGAACAGTCGCACGAACAGGCCCGCCGTGATGAGCCAGACCGCTCCACTGATCGCGAACACCAGCCACACCGGCACCTTTGAGGCGAACAGCGCCACGATCGCGCCGATCAGCGCGCGCTTGGTGAAGCCGAAATGATAGTCGACCAGCAGATGAATGTAGGGAACGAAGGGCGGCAGCGCGATCTTGTGCAGGAACACCCCGAAGAACACGGCGACATTGACGGCAATCATCAAGCGCCAGAGGTTTTCCCAAAGACGCAAATTCATCTTCATCGTCGTCCCGGCCTTGAGCTCAGATGCGCAGTGCGCATCGGGGGACCCATATGCAGCGGCCGTGATTGTCTGGCACGATGGTAGATGGCTTGCTTCAACAATAGACGACCGGGGTTATGGGTCCCGGCTCAAGGCCGGGACGACAATCTTTGATACTACAAAATAAACCGGCTCAAATCCGCGTTCTTGGCGAGATCGCCGACGTGCTTCTGCACGTAGTCGGCATCGACCTTGATGGTCTCGCCGTGGCGGTCCGGGGCGGCAAAGGAAATCTCGTCGAGCACGCGCTCCATCACCGTCTGCAGGCGCCGCGCGCCGATATTCTCCACGGTGGAGTTGACGGCGACCGCGACATCCGCCAGCGCGTCGATCGCCCCGTCGGTGATGTCGAGCGTGACGCCTTCGGTCTGCATCAGCGCGATATATTGCTTGATCAGCGACGCCTCCGGCTCGGTCAGGATGCGGCGCATGTCGTCGCGCGTCAGCGCTTCCAGCTCGACACGGATCGGCAACCGGCCCTGCAACTCGGGCAACAGGTCTGACGGTTTTGCGATATGGAACGCGCCGGACGCGATGAACAGGATATGGTCGGTTTTAACCGCGCCGTGCTTGGTCGAGACGGTGGTGCCTTCGATCAGCGGTAGCAGGTCGCGCTGCACGCCTTCGCGCGAGACATCGCCGCCGGTGCGGCCGTCGCGCACGCAGATCTTGTCGATCTCGTCGAGGAACACGATGCCGTTGTTCTCGACCGCGTTGATCGCTTCCAGCACCAGCTGGTCGCTGTCGAGCAGTTTGTCGGATTCTTCGTTCACGAGCGTCTCGTGCGAGTTTTCGACCGTCAGGCGGCGGGTCTTGGTCCGTCCGCCCATCTTGCCGAAGATATCGCCGATCGAAATCGCACCCAGCTGGGCGCCGGGCATGCCCGGGATTTCGAACATCGGCATGCCGCCGGACGACGACGTCTCGATCTCGATTTCCTTGTCGTTGAGTTCGCCGGCGCGCAGCTTCTTGCGGAAGGAATCGCGGGTGGCGGGACTGGAAGCCGGCCCGACCAGTGCGTCGAGCACGCGCTCCTCGGCCGCGAGTTGGGCGCGGGCCTGCACGTCTTTGCGTTTGCGCTCGCGGGTCTGGGAGATCGCGACCTCGACGAGATCACGGATGATCTGCTCGACGTCGCGGCCGACATAACCGACCTCGGTAAACTTCGTGGCTTCGACCTTGATGAAGGGGGCGCCGGCCAATTTCGCCAGCCGTCGCGCGATCTCGGTCTTGCCGACGCCGGTTGGCCCGATCATCAGGATGTTTTTCGGCAGCACCTCCTCGCGCAGATTGCCGGTGAGCTGCAGCCGCCGCCAGCGGTTGCGCAGCGCAATCGAGACGGCGCGCTTGGCGTCGGCCTGGCCGACGATGAAGCGGTCGAGTTCGGATACGATTTCACGGGGGGAAAAGTCGGTCATTGGCTTTAGCTAGGGTGAAATTTCGTTCACGGCAAGGCGGCCTAGATAATCGGCGGGCCGGCCTGCCACTGCTTTATCGCTTCAACGGGGTAGAGCAGCATGATGATGTTCAGCGCCAGATTGTCCCGAATGTGCAGCGCCAACACGATTTCGAACACCAGGGCCAGCGCCACGGTGGCCGCGACCGGGAGTTTTTTCGCCAGCAGGAAGCCGCCGATCATGGCGAAACTGTCGGAGATCGAATTGACGATGGTGTCGCCGTAATAATCCAGCGAGATGGTGGCGGCACGATAGCGGTCGATGATCAAATTTGAATTCTCGACCAGTTCCCAGGCGCCCTCGACCAGCATCGCGAGGATCAGCCGGCCGGGCCAGGCCAGCCGCGGAAACACGAGATGGGCCGCGCCATAAAACAGGAAGCCGTGCAGGATATGCGACAGCGTGTACCAGTCGGCGATGTGCTGCGAATTTTCCGAGCTCTGCACCACGCCGTGCCAGAGTTTGACGTAGCCGCAGGCGCAGATCGGCAGGCGGCCCATCGCATAGAGGATCAAGGCTTGCAGCACCAGGATGACGGCGGCCATCAACAGCCAGCGCCCGGCCGTAACACTGTTGGCGAAGGGAGGCCGTGCGGCGGCGCTGTCTGTAGTCATAGGTTGCGGACCATCAGCAGAGCCTCGCCGTCGGGGGTATCGACCAAGCGATCTCTAACGAAACCCGCCTTCTCATAGGCCCGTATGGCGCGACCATTCGTTGGCTTGGGATCGAGCACGACGCGAGGCGTGTCATTCCTCAGCAGCCCTTCAATGAAGGCGCTGATGAATGCAGACCCGTGGCCCCGCCCCATCATATCGGCTTCGCCGATAAACTGGTCGATCCCACGTGTGCCGAACGGCTGCTGACCAAAGCCGCTATCCCAGTCGCTCATTCGATAGCATTGCAGATAGCCGAACGGCTGGCCATCCAGCGTCACGATGAATTGCGCCACATCAGGATGATCCAGGTCGCCACTGACGAACTCGAAGGTCTCGGGATCATGCCACCATTCGGCGACATGGGGTTCCAGAAGCCAACGCTGAATCAGCGGCAGATCGGCCGTGGTCATCGGGCGGAAGACATAAGGCGGAGCCATGACCGGCCACTCTCCCTAAAGGGTCTCGATCGTCACGTTGCGGTTGGTGTAGACGCAGATATCGGCGGCAATATCCAGCCCGCGGCGAACGATGGCCTCGGCATCCTTGTCGGTATCAATCAGCGCACGGGCGGCGGCCAGCGCATAATTGCCGCCTGAGCCGATCGCCATCACGCCGGCCTCCGGCTCCAGCACGTCGCCAGTGCCGGTCAGCACCAGCGAGACGTCCTTGTCGGCGACGATCATCATCGCTTCCAGGCGGCGCAGATAGCGGTCGGTGCGCCAGTCCTTGGCGAGTTCGACCGCGGCGCGGGTCAATTGACCCGGATACTGCTCCAGCTTGCTCTCCAGCCGCTCGAACAGGGTGAAAGCATCAGCGGTGGCGCCGGCAAAGCCGCCGATAACGTCGCCCTTGCCGAGTTTGCGGACCTTCTTGGCGTTGGATTTGATCACGGTCTGGCCGATCGAGACCTGGCCGTCGCCGCCGATCACCACCTTGCCGCCCTTGCGGACCGTTAAAATGGTGGTGCCGTGCCAGACCGACGGCTCGTTGGGGGATACTTGCATGGAATACCTCGTGTCCGACCAGATTTAGGGGTTCGAGCGCACCGTTACAATCGGCCGGATTTGGTCACTATAGGGGGAAGTTGAGCCTTTTAAGCACGATCCCGCAGTGGCGAAGGCGACTTCGGCCTGTTAAAAGGGCCGCGTTTTCGGCCGGGAAGAGGCAAAGGGAAGCACATTTCATGCGCACAGCGACCATCAAGCGCAAGACCAAGGAGACCGACATCGAGGTGGCGGTAAACCTCGATGGCACGGGCGTGTCCAAGGTTTCGACCGGTATCGGCTTCTTCGACCATATGCTCGACCTCCTGGCCCGGCATTCGCGCATCGACATCGCAGTCAAGGCGGATGGCGATCTCCATGTCGACCATCACCACACCACCGAGGACGTCGGCATCGCGCTGGGTCAGGCCGTCAAGCAGGCGCTCGGCACCATGGCCGGGATCACCCGCTATGCCTCGATCCACATGCCGATGGATGAGACGCTGACGCGCGTCGTGATCGACATTTCGGGCCGGCCGGTGCTGGTGTTCAAGGCCGATTTTCCGCGCGACAAGATCGGCGAATTCGACACCGAGCTGGTTCGCGAATGGTTCAACGCGTTCACGACCAACGCCGGCGTGACTTTGCACGTCGAAACCATATATGGCGAGAACAGCCATCATATCGCCGAATCCTGCTTCAAGGGTTTGGCCCGGGCGCTTCGGACGGCGGTTGCCATCGACCCAAAAACCGCAGGCGAAGTGCCATCCACCAAGGGTCAGCTCGGCGGCTGATTTTGGACCATGATCTGGACCCGGGGCCCCGCTGGCGAAAGTGGGCACCGGTTTCCCCGAAACGGTCCATGCTTGAACTAAAAGGCTGATCGGACTGACCAATCAGCTCGATCTGGTTCGCGGCGGAGAGTGACGATGCCGGTCTATACAGTGCATGCCCCGGTCAATGGCGGCGCCGATCTGGCGTCGACCGACAGGTTTATTTTCGTCCGCGACGGCTTCCATTTCTGGGCCGCGGTGGCGAGCCTGCCGTGGCTTGTCTGGCATCGTCTGTGGCTGGCGCTGATCGGCTGGATCGCGCTGACAGTTGCGATTGCATTCGGCCTGAGGGCGCTTGGCGCCGGCGGTGGTACCATCCTGTTCGCCAATTTCCTGGTTGCGGTTCTGATGGGCTTTGAAGCGGCCAGCCTGCGGCGCTGGACGTTCTCGCGGCGCAAATGGCGGCAGCTCGATATCGTGGTGGCCGATGACGAGGAAGCCGCCGAGCAGCGCTTCTTCAATCGCTGGACCGCAAGGCAGCGCGGTCTCACCAACGACCAATGGGCGGTTGAGCGCGGCGGACCGCCGCCGACCCGCAACATTCCGGGCCAGCCATTTTCAAAACCGCCGCCGATGCCGCAAGGCGGCATCATCGGCCTGTTTCCCGAGCCGGGAGGATTGCGATGAGCGTTGCGATCATCGATTACGGCTCGGGCAATCTGCACTCGGCGGCCAAAGCGTTCGAGCGCGCCGCGCGCAGCATGGAAAATTCGCCGAAGATCATGGTGACGCGCGATCCCGAAGCGGTATTCCGCGCCGATCGCATCGTGTTGCCCGGCGTCGGTGCCTTCGCCGATTGCCGCAGGGGCCTCGATGCCGTCGACGGCATGCTCGAGGCAATGACGGAAGCCGTGCGTTCCAAGGCGCGGCCGTTCTTCGGCATCTGCGTCGGCATGCAGCTGATGGCGACGCGCGGCAAGGAGCATGTCACCACCGACGGCTTCAACTGGATCGCGGGCGACGTCGAAAAGATAACGCCGCGCGAAGAGAACCTGAAAATTCCGCACATGGGCTGGAATACGCTCGACATGGTGCGCGAGCACCCGGTGCTGGAGCGCCTGCCGCTCGGGCCGAAGGGCCGCCACGCCTATTTCGTGCACTCCTATCACCTCAACGCCTCGCATGAAGCGGATGTGCTGCTGCGCGCCGAGTATGGCGGGCCGGTAACGGCGATGGTCGGCAAGGACACCGCGATCGGTACGCAATTCCACCCGGAAAAGAGCCAGCGTTTCGGGCTGGGTCTGATCTCGAACTTTTTGAAATGGAAGCCGTGATCCTTTTTCCCGCTGTCGATTTGAAAAACGGCCAGTGCGTGCGCCTCGAACAGGGCGACATGGCGCGGGCGACCGTGTTCAACCTCGATCCCGCAGCGCAGGCGCGCGCCTTTGCCGATCAGGGCTTTGAATATCTGCATGTCGTCGATCTCGACGGCGCCTTTGCCGGCAAGCCGATGAACGCGCTCGCCGTCGAAGGCATGCTGAAGGCGGTCACGATGCCGGTGCAACTCGGCGGCGGCATTCGCGACCTCAAGACGATCGAGGCCTGGCTCGACAAGGGCATTGCGCGGGTAATCATCGGCACCGCCGCGGTGCGCGACCCGGAACTGGTGAAGAGCGCCGCGAAGAAATTCCCCGGCCGCGTCGCGGTCGGTCTCGACGCCCGCGACGGCAAGGTCGCGGTCGAAGGCTGGGCCGAGACCTCGCAGGTGACCGTGCTCGAAATCGCGCAACGGTTCGAGGACGCCGGCGTCGCCGCGATCATCTTTACGGACATCGCGCGCGACGGTCTGCTCAAGGGCCTCAACCTCGACGCAACGATTGCGCTGGCCGAGAGCATCTCGATTCCCGTCATCGCCTCCGGCGGCTTTGCTTCCATCGAGGACGTCAAGGCGCTGCTGGAGCCGCGCGCCAAAAAGCTGGCGGGCGCGATTGCCGGCCGTGCGCTCTATGACGGCCGGCTCGATCCCGCAGCCGCATTGGCGCTGATCCGCAACGCGCGCAGCGCGGCGTAGGGAGACTACGATGTTCAAGGTCCGCGTGATCCCCTGCCTCGACGTCAAGGACGGCCGCGTGGTCAAGGGCGTCAACTTCGTCGATCTGCGCGACGCCGGCGATCCCGTGGAAGCGGCGATTGCGTATGACGCCGCCGGCGCCGACGAGCTCTGCTTCCTCGACATCACCGCCACCCACGAGAACCGCGGCACCATGCTCGACGTTGTCAGGCGGACGGCGGAAGCCTGCTTCATGCCGCTGACGGTCGGCGGCGGGGTGCGGACGATTGACGACATCAAGACGCTGCTGCGATCCGGCGCCGACAAGGTCTCGATCAACAGCGCGGCGGTCTCCAACCGTGAATTCGTCAAGCAGGGGGCTGAAAAGTTCGGCGAGCAGTGCATCGTGGTCGCGATCGACGCCAAGCGGGTCAAACGCGCCGGCGGCTCGGACCGCTGGGAGATTTTCACCCATGGCGGGCGCAATTCGACCGGGATCGACGCCATCGAATACGCCCAGGAAGTGGTCTCGCTCGGCGCCGGCGAAATCCTGCTGACCTCGATGGACCGGGACGGCACAAGGCAGGGCTTCGACCTGCCGCTGACACAGGCCATCGCCGACAGTGTTCCCGTACCGGTAATTGCGTCCGGCGGCGTCGGCAATCTCGACCACCTCGTGGACGGCATCCGCCAGGGCCACGCCACCGCGGTGCTGGCGGCCTCGATATTCCACTTCGGCGAATTTACCATTCGCCAAGCCAAGGAGCACATGGTGCGGGCCGGGCTGCCGATGCGGCTCGATCCCTGACGACTCCCCGTCACAAAAGTGCTAAGTCCGTGATCGGGATGGCGCGGGCCTTCAGCCGGCGCAATTGTTGAGTTCAGTCGATGCCACGTTTCACCATTCATGATCTGGCCGCCACCATCGATGCCCGGGCCGCATCGGGGGGAGAGGCGTCCTACACCCGCAAGTTGCTCGACAAGGGCGCGGAGCACTGCGCCAAGAAGCTGGGCGAGGAAGCGGTCGAGACCGTGATCGCCGCGGTCGAGAACGATCGCGACCACCTGATCGCCGAAAGCGCCGATTTGCTGTTTCATCTGCTGGTGCTGCTCAAAGCGCGCGGCGTGACGCTGGAAGAAGTCGAGACCGCGCTCGGGCAACGTACCAACCAGTCCGGGCTGGAAGAAAAAGCCGCGCGCAAGCGCGATTGAGCAAGAGGCGACGCCATGGATATTCGGGCGACGGACCAGCAATACAACCCCTACCGGATCTTCACCCGCGAGCAGTGGGCGCGATTGCGCGACGACACGCCGATGACGCTGGAGCCGGGCGAGTTCGAACGGCTGCGTTCGCTGCACGACCGCCTCGATTTGCAGGAGGTCGAGGACATCTTCCTGCCGCTGTCGCGCCTGCTGTCGATCTATGTCGATGCGACCTTGCGGCTCTACCAGGCGCAGCGTCAGTTCCTCGGCATCCGCGACCGCAAGGTGCCCTATATCATCGGCGTTGCCGGCTCCGTGGCGGTCGGCAAATCCACCACCGCGCGCGTGCTGCAGGCGCTCTTGGCGCGCTGGTCGCCGCGGCCCAAGGTCGAAATGGTGACGACCGACGGCTTTCTGTTTCCGAACGCCGTGCTCGAGCGGCAGGGCCTGATGCAGAAGAAGGGCTTTCCCGAGAGCTACGACCTGCCGATGCTGCTGTCGTTCCTGAGCGACATCAAGGCCGGCCGGCGGCCGGTGCGCGCGCCGGTCTATTCGCATTTGACCTACGACATCGTTCCCAACCAGTGGATCGAGGTCGACCGCCCCGACATCCTGATCGTCGAGGGCGTCAACGTGCTGCAGACCGGCCGGCTGCCGCGCGACGGCAAGGCGGTTCCTGTGGTCTCCGACTTTTTCGACTTCTCGGTTTATATCGACGCCGACGAAGCGGTGCTGCGCCAATGGTATGTGCGGCGCTTCCTCGCGCTGCGCGACACGGCGTTTACCGATCCGCGGTCCTACTTCCATCGTTACGCGCCGCTCTCCGACGAGGAGGCGACGGCAACGGCGCTGGCGATCTGGGAACGTACCAACCTTGCCAATCTCGAAGACAACATCTTGCCGACCCGGCCGCGCGCGACGCTGATTCTCAAGAAGGGCGCCGATCACGTCGTCGAGACGGTGGCGCTGCGGCGGCTGTAGCCAGCTTCGTAGGATGGGTTGAGCCCTTGCGAAACCCATCAGCGTCGTCGCCAGTCATTGATGGGTTTCGCGAAGAGCTCAACCCATCCTACGATTGATGTCACGCCGCGATGTGCCGCGACGCTGCCAGCCCTGCGATCGCCTCCGCCAGTTTCTCGCGGTCGAGCGGCTTGATCAGGAAACCGTCCATCCCGGCTTCAAAACAGGCGTAACGATCTTCCACCAGCGTGTTGGCGGTCAGCGCCAGGATCGGCGTCCGGCGGCCGGGCAGGCCGGATTCCAGCGTGCGCATCCGCTTGGTGGTTTCGATGCCGTTGAGCTGCGGCATCTGGATGTCCATCAGCACCAGATCATAGCCCGCGCCGGCTGACTTGGCCGACAGCCAGGATTCCAGCGCCTCTTCGCCATTGGTGGTGATGACGGCCTGGTGCCCCAGCCGGCTCAGCAAGGAGCGCATCAACAGCGCGTTGATCTCATTGTCTTCCGCGACCAGGATCGAAAGGCCCTTGCTCGCCGGCGCCGGCGTCGGGGCAGGCTCGTCGAGGCCCGTCATCGCATCGCTGACGACGCTGGGCGCCGAGATTTCCGCCGTCGCCGTCAGGCGCGCCGCGAGCGAGGCGGCGCGGAGCGGCTTGACCAGATAACCGGTGAAGGGGGATGCCGCGGATGGTTGCAGTTCCTGCCGCGTGGCCGGCGTGAACATCACGATGCGCTGGGTGGCGTGCAGCCGTGCGGCCTCGCCGAACGCTTCGATGGCTTTGGTGCCGAGCGCGTGATCGATCAGGATGGCGTGCCAGAGCCGCTCCGGCAGCAGCGCCTCGGCGACGTCGGCGTCGGAAACCATGCAGGTCTGGCCGCCCCAGCGCTGCAGCCGCCGCGCGGTCAACGAGGCCTCGATGCTTTGCGGCGACACCAGCATGATCGACTGCCCGGTCAGGTCGGGTGCGGCAAACGTCTTGGGCGTGCCGGAATCGGAGGCCGGCAGCGGGATCGTCACCTCGAACGTCGAACCAGTGCCGGGCTTGCTCTCCAGCGTGATGCGGCCGCCCATCCGCTTGACGATGCGATCGCTGATGCTGAGGCCCAATCCGGTGCCGCCATAGCTGCGCGCGATGCGGTCGTCGGCCTGCTCGAATTCGCGGAAGATGCGCTCCTGCGCCTCGGGCGCGATGCCGATGCCGGTGTCGCGCAACACAAAACTGACTTCACCCGGACGGATGCCGGGCTCGACAATTAACGCGACGCCGCCGGTCGCGGTGAACTTGATGGCGTTGCCGGCGAGATTGAGCAGCAGCTGGCGCAGCCGCGCCGCATCGCCGACCACTTCCATCGGCAGGCGCTCGTCGATATAGGCGGCGATCTCGAGCTTGCGGGCCTGCGCGCGCGGCGCCAGCAATTCGGTAATGCCCTCGATCAGCTCTGGCAGCGCGAAGGCGCGATGTTCGAGGTCGATCTTGCCGGCCTCGATCTTGGAATAGTCCAGCAGCTCCTCGATCAGCGACAGCAGCGCGTCGCCGGAGGTCTTCACCGCCTTGACGTAGGTGGTCTGTTCCGGCGTCAGCGGCGTATCCAGCAGCAGCCCGCTCATGCCGATGATGCCGTTCAGCGGCGTGCGGATCTCGTGGCTCGCCATGGCGAGGAAGCGCGACTTGGCGCGGCTGGCGGCATCGGCCTGATCGCGGGCCTCGGCCAGCGCGCGCTCGCTCTCGGTGCGGTTGGTGACGTCGCGGCCGACGCTCTGCATTTCGGAAGGCCCGCCGGCATCGTTGCGCACCAGCGCTTCACGCCAGGCGATCCATCGTGGCCCCTCGGGACCGGCGATCTTCTGGTCATGGATACGCGTCCCGTTCCACTCCAGCACGCTGTCGCCCTGTTCCAGAATTTCGAGCGTGGCGGTGCTGCTGATCAGGGCCTCGCGCGGCGCTTGCGCCAGTTCGCAATAGGCATCGTTGACGAAGGTGATGCGGCCGTCGGTGTCGCGCAGGATGATCAAATCGCCCTGCGATTCGAACAGGCGGCGGGTGCGCTGCTCGGCCTCCTGCAGTTCCCAGTTGCGGTCCGCCATCGCTTCATTGTGCAGGGCGACCTTGTGCATCTTCTTGCGCAGGAAGCGAAACCGGGCGCTCTGGGCGGCCAGGGCGACGCAGGCGATCGCGAACAGGAAACTGATGCCGATCGCAAAGGTGTGCGGATTGTAGCCGGATATTTCCGAGCGGCTTGCGGTAATGAAGCCGTAGGCGCCGCCAAAGGTGGCGGAAAAGACGATGAACGAGCGGAGGGTGAAGCTGACCCAGGGATACCGGCGGCCAAAGCGGCGGAAGTATAGTTTGATCCGGTAAGTCCGCCCCATCGTCAGTTACCCTGAGATTGTTTGCTCGAATTGAGGCGGCTCGATTCGCCCGGTGCGTCCCGAGAGACGATGCGTCGCCGATCTTGAAAAGTGCTTGAGGCTGGCTGCCTTTCGCGGGTGCGATAAGAACAGGGTTGATGAAGTGTTAACTCACAGCGAGGCGGCCACGACGCGAGGCTGTGCGCCGCGGGCGCTGACGATGAGAGCGGCGGCATCGCGCACCGAAAAGCTCTTCGAGCGCACGAAGATGCGGTAATCGGCGGGTCCCTCCGTCGAGAGATAGACGACGGGTTTGGACGGCGACGGCGAACTGGAAATCGCGACCAGCTGCGGCGGCGAATGGCTTTCGCAGGCCCCACGCTCGGTGCTGTCGACGTCGTCAATGACGGTAAAGTCCGCCGCTTCCGCGCTGTCGGAGATCTGGACGCGGACGGTGGCGCGGCCGGGATCATGAGTGAAACTGACGTGACGTTCGGCCTGCCAGGACAGCGCCGCGATCTGGACCGAAGCGCCCGCAATCTCGATGCAGGGGCGCGGACCGGTCGAAAACTCGCCGCGGGCGAACAGGGCGACGACGGCCAGCGGAACCACCGAGGCCAGAACCTTGAAACGCAACATGACACTACCCACTCAGCACAAGCCCGCGACAGGGAGCTTATGGTTGGCAGAGGGTAAAGAAAACTCGTTACTACGGGGTTTATGAGGCGCGGTGTCGTCCTCCGCGAAAGCGGGGGACCCAGTACGCCGCGGCTTATCGGTTCAATCATCGTCGTCTCTGGGATACTGGATCACCCGCATGCGCGGGTGATGACAACTGAATATGTGTTCGCGATCTCGCGACGCATTGCGCCCGAGCTTTGTAAATTCGTTCCGCCCCCAGAATTAAGAGGGCGCAGGGAATGCCGGATGTGCGCTGCACCCGCGGTCCCGTGTGCAATTTGCACAGAAAAATGCGCACACGAGCATACAGGGCAGCGGAGAACATCCGACATTCCCTGCGCAGTGGCTTTACGGCTTATGCCGTGCTCTCCCCGGAGACGAGTTCTTGATTGACTCCGTCACTGCCGTTTCCGCTTGCGCTTCTCCGACAGCTTGACACCAGCAACGGGTGCCAGGACCACACGGTTTTGCCGTACGCTCGATCCACGCCATCGTCAGACGTGAGCCCAGCGTCCACCGCAACCCGCCCAACGTCCGTGACGACGGCCGACGCCCTTCTGACCAGGGCGGGATGGCGATAGATGCGCACTGATTTGGGCCGGCCGACAACAGAAATATTTTTGATTTACAGAAATTTTCTACTTGACATGATTTCTGAAACTCAGAACTGATTTGCCCGTCGGGTCAATTTGTCGCGACAAGATTAGAAAGCGGCCCGCCGGGACGGCTTGCGTGGTGCCAGAGTGACGACTTGGCGACTGCGGGTCCGGCACAGTCCTAAGGCAACAACCGCAGTTGAATTGTTTCGGCTTTCTGACTCCCGAGTGCAAGAGGTGATCGTTCGATCTTGTAGGATGGGTGGAGCCAACGGGTCGCGCCAATGCGCGCCCGATGACAGGCTCCGCAATACCCATCTATGGCTGGCGACGAAGCTGGTGGGTATCGCTGCGCTCCACCCACCCTACGACTCACGCCGCGCGCCGCGCATCGTCGGCCAAGGCGCGATACGACAACGCTTCCGCCAGATGCAGCCGGCCGATCTTTTCCGCGCCGTCGAGATCGGCCAGCGTGCGGGCGACGCGCAGCACGCGATGATAGCCGCGCGCGGTCAGCTTCATGGTCTCGGCGGCGTCGCGCAGCAGCTTTTGTCCCTGCGCATCCGGCTGCGCTATGGTTTCCAGGAGCGACGCCGGCGCTTCGGCATTGGTGCGGACATGCGGCATGCCGGCCGCCGCGTACCGCGCGAGCTGAACGTCGCGCGCGGCGGCGACGCGGGCGGCGACTTCGGCCGAGCCTTCACTCGGGGGCGGCAGGATCAGGTCGGCGGCGGTCACCGCCGGCACTTCGATGCGCAGATCGATGCGGTCCATCATCGGCCCCGAAATACGCACCTGATAATCCGACGTGCAGCGGTCGATCCGGCCGCGCTTGCAGGAATAGCCGGGCTCATAGGCGTGGCCGCAGCGGCACGGGTTCATCGCCGCGACCAGCATGAAGCGCGCCGGATAGGTGACGCGGTGATTGGCCCTGGACACCGCGACCTCGCCGTTCTCCAGCGGCTGGCGCAGCGAGTCCAGCACGCGCGGATCGAACTCCGGCAATTCGTCGAGGAACAGCACGCCCTGATGCGCCAGCGAGATCTCGCCGGGTTTTGCCCGCATCCCGCCGCCGGTCAGCGCGGCCATGCTGGCGGAATGATGTGGCGCCCGGAACGGCCGCCGCGCCGTCAATGCGCCGTCGCGGATTTCGCCGGCGACCGAGGCGATCATCGAGACTTCCAAAAGTTCGGACGGCGACAGCGGCGGCAGGATCGAGGGCAGCCGCGCCGCTAGCATCGACTTGCCGGCGCCTGGCGAGCCGATCATCAGGAGATGATGTCCGCCGGCCGCCGCGATCTCCAGCGCGCGTTTTGCGCTTTCCTGGCCCTTGATGTCGCGCAAGTCGAGCAGCGTTTCCTCGCGCTCATGCACTTTCGGCTGCGGGCGCGACAGCAGCTGCGTGCCTTTAAAGTGGTTGGCGATCTGGATCAGCGATTTCGCCGCGATGATCTGGATATCCGGGCTCGCCCACGCGGCTTCCGTTCCGCACGCAGCGGGGCAGATCAGGCCTTCATCGCGCGAATTGGCGCCGATCGCCGCCGGCAGCACGCCCGCGACCGGCGCGATCGATCCGTCGAGCCCGAGTTCGCCGAGCACCGTAAAGCCTGCGAGCGCGTCCGGCGGAATCGCGCCGATGGCAGCCATCAGGCCGAGTGCGATCGGGAGGTCGTAATGGCTGCCTTCCTTGGGCACGTCGGCGGGGGCGAGGTTGACGGTGATCCGCCGCGCCGGCAGCGCCAGCCCCGAGGCGATCAGCGCCGAACGTACCCGCTCGCGCGCCTCGGAAACCGCCTTGTCGGGCAGGCCGACGATCGCGATGGTAAGGACAATTAACCCCTAGCGAGAAGTTGAGATGGCTTGCCCGTAGTAAAAGTTGGATATGGGACAAATCGTATAACTTTTACTATTCCCGCCATCTTTCACCGGTGCCTTGCGCTCGATCGACGAAGTCACAGGGCCGAGTTAGCGCCTCAAACAAGTTGATGGCGTCATGCCGCGGCGCTGCCAGTATCTCGAGTTCGTCGAATTCCGGAAACCGCTCCCTGAGGCTGTCCACGAGTTTTCGGACCGCTTTGGTCGGTGGGGTTGCGTTCCTCATAAACGGGGCGTTGGGCTTGGCTGCGTTCGTAACATCGCTGACTTTGACTTCTTCGCCGACCGCAATAAACCCGGCCTCATTCAACGCAGCAGCGAATTCCTTGGCAGTCATGTCCTGATAGGCGGCGAAACCGGCGAGGCCTCTCTTGAATGCTCGGCACACATCGCGGCGAAGTCTCCTGATGTCGCCGTTCTTACTTCTCATGTATCGTTCCATGCCGGGGGTAAGCGATGAAGCCGTGTCAAAGAAATCGGCGAAATCGGCGAAATCGTTCGTCGTCTTGAGGCAGATTTTCGTCTTGTTGTAGAAATCGTTCCAGACAGATCTCACTTGCTTGAACTCAGAAACGGATTTCCACGGCTCCGTGCTGAATATCAAGTGTGGCTTCGGGCCGGTCGAAAGTGGCTTTACGCCATCAACCTCCGTCATCCCCGCAGCATACGGCTTCCGCTTGAAATCGTATTCCATGCTGATGTGCTTCTCGGACTTCTTCTTCACGAGGTCGGCGTTCCAGAGAAGCATTTCGCGGATGCTTGTGAAGTAATCCAATTCGATCTTGTGCTCGGCGCTGCGCCTGAAGAAAAGTTCGGTGATGTAATCATTCTGCTCGGATACTTCCGTGCTGTGGACTGGCGACTTGATGCCCGCTTTGGCCAGCACATACCGTTCGCTTTCGACAGTCTCATCGCCTGGCCTAATCGTCGCTTGGCCTCGCGTCCGCCAGCCAAGAACCTGACGAACACGATGCTTCTCCGATAGCACCTCTGGATCGCCTTTGAGTGCGTTGCGAGCATCTGAGAAACGCTTGGCTATCGGGCCGCCCTTGGCAGCTTTCATCTCCCTGTCGGTCGCATTTGTGATGAATCCGTCCGTCGTCACGCTAAACACCATCTTGTCCCGGGGAATGCTGTTCATGATCTCGCCGACGACGGCGCGGACAAATGATGTGATATATGCGGCGTAGAATGGATTGCTGATCGCGCTCTCCCCAATCCGCTCGCCTCGCCTTTTGCGCAGGCTGAAGACGCGCTTCTCGCGGAGCCCTTGTGCAGTCTTACCGTAGCAAGAGTTGGTCAGCTCCTTCCAGAACGCGTTCTCGATTTTGGTGGGCGCTTCATCACGCTTCCGTATCGTATCCTTGATGAACTCGAAGAATACCTTGTCATTCGTGTCTTGCGGAACTGCGACCCCGTGCTTGAGTGTTAACTGGCAGCCCAGTTGCTGAGCCAACTCAATCTCAGGGCGGGCGCAGTAGCTTCGGCCAGACAGTGGGAAGATGATCCCGTTCTGGCTCCTCATGGGGAGCGTCGGGTACCGAGTGTCGTCCGGAAACTTAAAGTCGACGCAGACAAATGCGGCGTCCTCGTCTCGTAAGTCATTCAGGGAAGCCAACGGTCGTATCGCTCGCCAGTCGAGACGGCCAATGGTTGCCATCGCGGTAGGATATGCGCCGGTCAAGTCATAGTCGTACCAATCATCCTCAAAACTTGGCCCGAACCATAGCTGTTCATTGCGACCACCATGATAGCACTCTGTCACGAAATCAACGAACCAGCTGATCTCTTCCAAAGGTGGCTTGTGGTTCCATTTCCGAAACCCCTGCGATTTCTCGTCCCAAACGACTTCCGCTACCTTCTCCTTGCCGACCAATTCAATCGGATCACGCTGCGGCTCGCCCTCTCTCCATCCTTTGATCAGCAGCTTCATGCCAATGTTTGATAGCGCACTGGGAACGAAATCTTCTCCAGTGACCTCCTGATACATCCGCGTCAGCTTGAGAAAATACTTGGCGCTGATCTCGGCATCGATTAGTGCGTATTCTCGAAAGGTCGCCCAGTCCGTATTTCGGAGGCTCTTCATATTCGCTTTGAGTTTGAGCTCTTCGTCGTCATCATCTGATAGTCTGATCTTCTCGCGTTCGATTAGCTTTCCGATCTCGGCTAGACTTTTGCGGCCGGCTGGAGCCAGCAGCATCGTGTCCCGCACATAAACGCTAAGATCGACAGTCTCCTCAGCTCCGTCGTCAAAGCTAACCTTAAGCGAAATCGGTGCAGACGCTGACACGAGGGAATTTCGGACGTTCTGCAATCGCCAAAGAAGCTGCTTGCGGTCCTCGAATGCTGGGAGATCGGCTCTGTTGTAGTGCGCGACGAGGATAATTGTCTTAGGTACTTGTTGTTTCTTCTTCGCACCGAGAGACAGCGCGAATACAATGAAATCCGTGAAGGAAAGGCGATCGTTATCGTCGGGAATCGCGATTCCGCTCCACTCCACGCCATTGCTGTTGATCGCGTGAAATTGATACGACAAGACCTCGTACTTCGCTTTGCCTTCCGCAATAGCATCATTCTTGAAAGCTTCCTGCGGTGATTGATATTCCGTGTCGAAGCCGAGCACCATGAACTCTGACCTCTTCACGTCCTTGATCATAGATCGTGGAAACGAATAGTCGCGTTTGCGGCCCTTCAGTTTGTCGCGAACCCGCGCTGTGTTCGTGGTCTCAAGGAAGGCCGACTGATCGACCTTTGGCTTCTCGGGTGCCGGCTCGTCCGGCTCGGTCTCCTCCTGCTCAAGCTCGACAAAGTCTTCGTCGTTCATATCGACCGCCCGCCAGATTCCCAGCCAGTGTAGGGATTTCGTCGGCGGCTTGCTTCTGTTAAACGGTGCTACCCACAGAGGAGTTGCGCATGTCGTTTGAGGATCGGTTTAAGAAGGATGTGCTGGCTAGGCTCGATAGGGCAGAGGCGGCCATACCGGGATACGAATTCACCGCCATGCGCGATCTGATTGACAAACAGGGTGCGGTCATTACAGCCAAGCGCGTTCTCGACATCAACCATGTGACCAAGCTCCAATCTGGCCTGGAGAAACTGGCCGAATACGATTTGCTAGACTGCTCAATTGAACAAGCTGCTATTGATCACGAGTCCAGTGGAGAATTCACGACAGAGGAACTTGACGTCGCGAAGACTCGATTAGTGATCATGCGGCGAAAGACAAAGAAATAGGCTCGACAGTCAATTGGTTTTCAGTCGATGTTATCTGATAACATTCTAGCTTCATATCCTGGCTGTCCAAGACAGAGCATTCAGCGATCGTGGGGCAATCCCCAGCTTCTGAGACATTCTGATCCTCGACTCGCCCTTTAGCGACTGCGCCTTCGGCACTCCGCACTTCCATTAAATGGTTACGTGCTGGCTTTGGAGTACAGTTAGCTATTAAACGCCTCCACGCGAGACGCCGTCTGCACGCACACGACTGATCGGTTGCTTGCTTGTGCACTCCACAATCCGGCAGCTTTCGATAGAGCCAACCTTGTCAATAGAGCCATCTCGGCGCATTAGCCAAGCCAATGACACGGCCTTATTCTGGACGGATTTGACGCAGACGCTTTGCGTTCTCTCCGCGTAGGAGCGTCCCGTGTGATTAGGACCGTCGCTCTTGGAGTAATTTGCCTGGCCGGGCTGGGTGCGATTGCCGCAGCCGCCAAGAAACCAGCGTTGCCACAACACGCCGAGATCGTATTCCCGAAGGTTGACGGCAACAAAGCTGATCGGCTGCCTCTTATGCCTCGTCTGGATACGCCAGATGACGTGGAGAGGCTGGATGTCGCTTACGTTCCACCTGTCGAAGCCCCTTCAGAACTACAAGTGCCGCAAAAGGTAGCGAGTCAACCGCTTCCCCGCATCGTATCTCGTCATTGGCACGATCCGCATGACCGGAAGTTTTTTGATGCAGCCAAACAGAGAACCAGTAAATCAAGGCCGCCAACGAAAAACTCCGCTGACCGAGCGCCCAAACGCGTTACTGACGTGAAGGAGTGTCGTTCAGATGGCTTGGATCCGCTCTTGAGAAAACTAAACCTATCGCCACAGTGCGGGTAGTGACGTTGCCCCTGGGGCCTGCCAACTCAGACGCTGGCAAGAGACCAATCCGTATTCTCCGTGTAGGGTTGATTGATAGATACGGTCTGCGGGGGCAAACATCAGGAACATCAAAGCCGACGCCAGTCCATATTACTTCGGCGGCTGCAATTCGACCTGTCAGGCAGCATGCTCCGCTTTTGGGTTTCGCTGGTCCAGCAACGCTAGTACCTGGTCGGACGAAACCGGCCGTCCTATGAGATATCCCTGGGCTTCATCGCAGTTGGTCTCGCGCAGGTATTCAAGTTGCTCCCTGGTTTCGACGCCTTCTGCTACGACGCAGATCCGCAGATCCTGAGCCAGCCCAATCACGGATTTCACGATCGCCGCACAATCCGGCTGGATCAGCATGTCGCGGACAAAGGACTGATCGATCTTGATACGGCTGAAAGGCAATTTACGCAGATAGGTCAACGACGAATAGCCTGTTCCAAAATCGTCGAGTGCTACTGTGATCCCTAATTGCAGTAATGAATTTAGCACGGTGGATGCGGGGCCATATTTCGAGACCAGCATCGACTCCGTCAGCTCGATTTCCAGACGTCCGGGGGAAACACCGGCATCCGCAAGAGCGCGCACAACAGTCTGCAGAATATTTGCGTTTTGAAACTGCACCGCCGAAAAATTCACTGCAATCCTGACGTCTGCCGGCCAGTGCGACAGCGTTGCGCACGCGCGTCGGATAACCCATTCTCCGATCGAATGGATCAGCCCGCTCTCCTCGGCAATCGGAATGAATTCATCCGGCGGGACCAATCCACGCACGGGATGCCGCCAGCGCAGCAGGGCCTCGAAGCCGGTCACACGGTTCTCGCGAAGGTTCAGAAACGGTTGATAGACGAGAAAAAGCTCCTCTCGTGCGATCGCTCCTTCCAGGTCATGCTGCAACGCCCGCCGCTCGCGAGCCGATACGTCGTCGCTTGCCTGAAAGAACTGGATCGTGCCGGGTCCCACTTTCTTTGCGCGATAGAGCGCGACATCTACATGCTTCAGGAGATCGTTGGATGTGCTACCATCACGTGGCGCCAGCGCAATTCCGATACTGGCGGCGCCCACGATTTCCCGTCCCTCGATGAGGAATGGATCGGCAAACGCGGCAGCGATCCGTTCGGCGAGCGCAAGTGCCTCTTCTGCCTTGGTCAGATTTGTCACAATTATCGCGAACTCGTCACCACCAATGCGCGCGACAATTTCCGCCTCCCGCGTGCATCGTCGCAATCTCGTCGCAACCTGGATGAGGAATTCGTCGCCTGCCGGGTGACCAAACTGGTCGTTCACCTCCTTGAAGCGATCGAGGTCAAGCAGAAGAATGGCAAATTCCTCGCCGGAGTGAGACAGCCGAGTCAGACCGCTTCCGAGGCTTTCGTTGAAGGCAAAGCGGTTCGGTAGATGCGTAAGTGGATCCTGGCGGACAGCCTTCTCGGTTTCCAGCTGGTTAATCAGCCGTCGTGTAAATTCAAAGGAATAGGAAAATACGCCGCGCAGAAGGACGCATGCATAAACTACGACCAGGATTGCGACCAGCAGGTAGGTAAAATCGCCACTTCTGCCGATGCAGATCGCTGTGCCGACAAAGATAGGAGCGGTGAAAGCAATCGCCGCCACCGGGATCGTGGCGAAGGCGAATGCTCCACCCGCAAGCATCCCAGCACACAGGCAGGTCATCACCAGTTGCCCGCCGTTGGTGGCGTTTGCAAAGAAACCTATCGGAACGATCGCCCAGGCGCCTCCAAGAATGAAGGCATTTCGCACGAGTCGATGAATGGTCCGACGGGACACAAATTGGGGCTTTGCAACCCGCCACGATGCCCGCGCTTTCACTCCGAAGAATATCGCGCAGAAAACTACGACGGCAGCCCATAACGCCGCGAATATCCCGTCAGGCGAATTCCACAGCGCCATTGCAAGCACTGTCGCATTGCAGGCATTGGCCACCATTATGCTAGGTGCATGGCGCAGCACGAGGGCGATCTGCTCGGCACGAATGAAGCCTGCGACCACTTCCCCCGTCGGCGGACCGCCAAAAGCTGCTAGATCACCGGCGAACAGCTTTGAGAAATAGGAGCTCAGATACGTCCGCATTCTAGACCCCCGACAGCGGCTGCTGGACGCTGACGCCAATCTTTGGAAAGTCGCCGGTATTCTTTGAGAAAATATGAACTATGCAGTGCGACACGAACGCTATCGAAGTTCCACGGTATGGATAACCAATTGGTGTTGATGCGCTCGATCCAGGAACAGGCTCTTTCCGTCAGGCAGTTCCGAGCAGGTTCGATTGCAATCCGGCAACTCAGGGAATTGAATGCTTGCTACCTCTGAACCGGCATAAGCGCATGCTGCGATGGCGAGCACCTTAACGATCTCGAACATTTGTCGCCCCTTACTGCTTGTTGGAGGCAGCCTAGAACGGATTCGTTTCGGACCGTTTAGGGAAGTTGGTTTTCACGTCATTGATCGACTTGGTAAACAGGCTACTCACATCAATTGATACCGTTGGTTCACTATGGATCGCTGGCTGTTCCTGGAACGCACTTAGCTATTAAAGCTTCTCAACACGAGCCGCTTTCTGCGTAGTACGATCGATCGGTTGCCTGAGAGGAGACTTCACTCAGCAATCAATTGGCAATTGGCCCAATCTATGGAATCGAACAGCGAGCCCTTCTGCCGCTGCTTCAGTATGTAATCGGTCCATCCGGTATCCGGTTGGTCCTGGATATCGACTTGGCGATAGCCGAAGTCTGTCTTTTGCCACTGCTCTCGAATGGTATTGCTCAACCTTTCGAATGAGCAGTGATAGGGCCGGTCGATAGTGCAGTGATAATGGAGGCGATGGTCCGCGCTCATTTCAAGAACTGCGATCATCGATAAACGTCTGCCATGACGTTTCGCTGCGCTGCCAAGAATCGCATGCTCAAGACGATTGCGAAAATGGCGAAAGTTGTTTGATGCGACGATGGAATCGGCGGCCTGCGAACCAGCGCGTTTCTTCATCGTTAGAGTGACGGCGACGGGATTCTCGAAATGGATCGATTCAACTAGCCGACGCAGCTCAAACTCTGCTTCACGAGCAGCGGGAGACATTAATATGCGATTGGCTGCCAACGCTTCTGGCGACGCAGCCGGCATAGAGTGCGAAGGAGGAAGTGACGGCACTTGTTGCTAAGGATCAACACTGCTCCAGCTGGCCCATTGAGGACAAACTTCTCCTCGCCACTCATCGTATGACCCCGCTTGGTGATCCAATACTTGCCATGGCTTTGGCGGCTGTACAGCGTCTTTCGCAAGTCCATAAGCTCACCGAAGTGCTGAGGCTTGTTTGAGCGCAGCCATTCAAGAACATCGGTAGGCGGACCGTTCGCGTAGCGCTCACGTTGCTTCAACTTGCGAGCTGCTTGAGCCGAAAGCGGTGGCGGTGGTGGGATGATTGGCTCTGGATTCTCCCAGAGCGGCGGCGCGTTGGACATGTTTCTCCGTTTCGTTGCGAACTGGGATTGTAAGCCGACATCAATGATGTCTGCTCCGATGGAGATATTTAGATTTCTGTCGCTAAGCCCTTCGCAGATCAGGACGATATTTTTGACCCAGCTCGCTGTTGTCTGAATGCCAAATCGGGGGGACGGCCGCTCCATCGTCAATCAGAGGAGTCCAGCATGGCAAACCGTCCGAATATCTCTCTCGTCTCTGTTCAGAAGCCGACCGCGAATACACCAATCCTGCAGCGCCGCAACAAGTTCACCGCCAGCATCGAGCAGCAGATCACCAAGATCGGCCTATTCCGTGAAGGAAAGCGGATTTCCCGCGAGCAATTCTGGGTAGATGGATCGGGCGCGATCTATTTCCAGCTTCGCTATGGGAAGCAGCCGCTGGAGCTGGAGAAGGGCAAGAGCACGCTGAAGGCATCGACGTTTGATGATCTGGTCGAACAGCTTGACCAGATCAAAACGATCGCCGTGGCCGGTGGTATGGACGAGGCGCTGGCCGCCTGCGCAAATGCGGTCAGGTCGAACTTCAAGACCGCTAAGGACAAGAAGGCGGGGAGGAGTTAGTTCATGTAGCCGACCGCATGTCCGGGCACCTCATAGCCGCTCAATGGTGCGGGGCTCCATCCAGTGTTTTGCCGGATCGCGGCGCCGCTCATACGTTGAATTCAACGGGGTCGGTCGACCGTTCTTGGGCAGTTTGGCGATATCCTCGAAATCGGCAGATGCGCGATCTCGGCTGTCGCTTATTGACCCACCGCTTTAAATCGACAAAATGAACTGCGGTCTGGGAGAGAAAGATGATTCAGAGAGGACTATGGGGGCGGGAGAATAAGGCGCGAGTCATTCTTGATAGCCCCTGGAAATGGCTTCTTCTCCCCGGCCTGATCATCCAGTGGTTCTTGTACATGTTTCCGGCCGGTGGCTACGGACGTGTTGTCTCGGAGACTCGCGTGTCGAGAAGCCCTCTGATGACCTATGTCCTGAGTGCCGTCTTCTATCTTTTTGCCTTTCCTCTTCTCCTTTTGCTCTTTCTTGCCTTCATAGCTCGGTGACCCGTGCCTCGACGCAAGACGGCCCCTAGCCCGATCGAATTTCTTGCTTCGCTTGTATTCCTGGCCCTCTGCGGCGTTGCACTGTTGGTCCCCTATCTCTGGACGACAGCGTTTTACCTGTTCCCTGCATTTTTGGTCTATCTGTTGGCAAACGCATCTTGGCAGCCACGACCGACCCTGCTGGCGATGACAGCCGACCAGATGAATGCCACATGGGAGGCATTTGAAACCAACAGAGATAGATTTCTTCAGGAAATTAGCGCCGTAAAGGATCGCGGTGAGCGGGACGGTATTCGTTACCTGCATCGCGAAGATCGTTTTGAGATGAGGTCACGGCGTGGGCAGGAGCTGAATCGGGAGCTTGAGTGGGCCAGAAGCTTGCTATCAGACGTTCAAGAGCAGATCGGCGTCGCTCGGGCGCCTGAAGGTCTTCGTTTGCTTACCTGGGCAAATGCTTTGGGTACTTGGTACCGTGGACGCTCGTTTCGGTTGGCACTCATTGTCGCGCTGCTAACGTGTGTTGGCGTAGGTATCGTTTGGGAAGTGTACTCCTACGTAAACAAGTACGAACCTGTGCAAGCTTTGGTGTGGAATCCGGCTCCAGTCCTGATCAGATCTGGAGTCGTTTTTGGCGCTCAGCTTGGGTGGCTGTCTGGCTCTCTAACGCTCTCGTTTCTCCTTCGATACTATCAGCGCATCGCTGCTGGAAACTCGAATGATCAGTATCTGCAAGAAGCGTATTCGTCGGTCAATGATTATGAGGAAGCGGAGGAAGGAAGCGGAGCGGCATCGGATTCAGGAACGCAGGCCATTCCTGATCCGTATGAAATCCTGAATGTCTCGCGGGAGGCTTCAATAGAGGAGCTAAAGAACGCCTACCGCGATGCAATAAAGCGCTGTCATCCTGATACGGTCGCCGACCGAAGCAAGATCATCAGAGATGCCGCAGAAGCCGAGGCTCAGCAGATCAATAGTGCTTACGAGATTATCCGCAATGAGCGAGGATTCAAATAGGGTTGCAAGCCCGATCTTCCGGCTGGTCACAAGGCGGCGTATTAGCTCTTCCGGGCCGCTTTCCGAATTGGTCGCTGGAGGAAGTCGGCCGGTTCGACGTGAAGAACGGCCGAAAGCTTCACCAGTATTTCCAGACCGGCCCAGGTTGCACCCTTCTCAAGCTTGCTGATGTAGCCGCGATTTATGTCGGCTTCATATGCAAGCGTCTCCTGCGAGAAGCCGCGCTCCCGCCGAATCCTCCGCAAATTCGCTGCAACAACTTGGCGCCAATCCATGGGCCAAATTGACCAAGCTGTCGCTTATTGACCCACCGCTTTAAATCGACAAAATGCGCCACGTGGAGGAGGAAAGAACCTATGACTCAGGCTGACCATGCAACTGTTACGAGGGCATGTGGAAAATGCGGCACTAGCGGGTCGGGCGACTTCTGCTCGACTTGCGGCAGCGCACTCGATGCCGCAAGCGGAAAGTCAGGGGCCTTGAGGACTGTCGTGGGCCTCTGCTTTGTAGCCGCGCTGCTTTATGTCACCTTTTTGGGCATTCCAAACCCATTCGGCTCTAAATTAGATCTCGCAATTGAGATATCGCCGACAGAAAGTCACCGATTTGGCTTCGTGTTAATTACAAACGTGGGGAAGGAACCAGTCGAATTGAGCGAAGTGCGTATCAATGGTCGGACCAACCCTGATTGTGTGAGCACCCAACGGAAGAAGCTGGCGACTGGTGAAAAGACTGTCGTAGCTACCAATGGTATATTCGGGCCGTGCGGAGACATCGTTCGAGTAACTGTGGTCACAGATCACGGGGAAGCTGATTACAAAATCAATTGGTAGTTCTTGGCATGGCCGTCCGCGACAAGTGCGTAACCACTTGTCGGAAGATCGGTCAGCGCCCTGTTCGTTGTCGCTGGCGCAGCCATAGGCACTCCTTGCCGCCCCGCTGGCTCTGGAAACACGAATCCGGCACCTATGTTAAGTTCACGCCCGCCGGCGCGGATCTGTTTGCTTGATCGGCGCCGGTGGTCTCAGCTCGCCATTGATCCAGGGATCGGCACTATCCATCGGATCGCCCCGATCGCATTTCTCGCAAATGTAGCGCGCACCCAGCAAGGCCGGCTCACGCACCAGCGGACCTCCACATTTCGGGCAACTCTTCGATGGCACAATTCGAGGCACGCATCGGTCTCCTGCAACCGCGCTTCACGCGACCAGACCTGCGGCCCGCAGCGTCATCAGGAAGAACGTGCCGGACATCAGGCTCCAGAAGCCCGCGAGCACGGTCTCCAGCACGATCGCGAAGGGGCGCCGCTCGATCTTGGTGCCGCGCAGCGTATTGCGCATGATGATGAAGGGTGCGGCAAAAACCAGCAACGGAACCGCGGCAAACGTCCTGGGTGCCACGCCATCCAAGAGCAGTTCGAAACCGGCGGATCGCGCCGCCATGGCCTGGTAGCCGCTGGCCAACGCGCCTGCGAGCGCAAAACCGATGCAAATGGAAAACAGGGGATTCAACGCATCGGAAGAGACGGCGAACTGACGCACCCTTTTGCCTACGGATTGAGAGACCTTCCAGCCGTGGCTGTGTAGAACGTCTTCGGGTGTTCGCTGCACAGGGCGGTGACAGGTCATAGCGATGGTCGGGCCGCCACGCGGAAAGCGTGCGCCCAATGGATCATCTGCCATCTGAAAAACCGCCGCGAGCCCAACTGCTCGCCGAACGCGCCCTGCGCATGATGCGCGATATCTGGGGGCTGCGATGGGCTTTCTTGGTTCTCTTGGCCTACTTCCTTGTTGGCCTGTGGGGCGGATTGCGTTCGGGATCCCCTTGACCGACGCGGCTGACGATCATGCTCTCGACTCCGCAGCAGTCATCGCGGATCAGGAAACCTGTTCTTCTATCCAACGAAGATAGTCGTCCGAGCCGCTCTTGATGTCGAGCATGATGATTTGCGGAATATCGTAGGTGTGCTCGCGCTTGATCAGTTGTTCGATCTTGGAAAAGTGGGCCGCGACGGTCTTAATTGTGAGCGTGTATTCATTGTGGTTGTGAACTGTTGCCTGCCAACGATAGAAACTGTCGACTTCTCTTATCTGCACGGCGGCGGCGAGGCGCGAATCGACAAGCTGCTTCGCGATCTTACGCGCAAGAAAATCCTGCTTCGTTGATGTGAGAATAAGGACAGGCAATTGCGTAGCTCTACAGTGGCAGGAGCGGGTATTTTACGCCGCAAAGGGCATTGCTCGTCAAGCCTGACTTCGTACGCAGGCGCGTAGGTAGTTCTCACCATAAGCGCGCAAGCATTAATACCTACGCTGAACTGGACGCATTTCGCGCCGCCGCGTGCTACCTATTATCCCCAGCAGGCAAGGCGGATCATCAAAGATGCACCGCTGAAAGCCCAACGAATTGGTGCGTCCCGAACGACAGGAGTAGAGCGGCGTGAATGCGCCAAGTCGAATGAGCAGCAAAAAGATTCTGTTGGCGACGGATCTCAGTGCGCGCTGTGACCGCGCGCTAGGCCGAGCGGCTATGCTTGCAACGCAGTGGCAATCGTCTCTGATCGTCTTGCATGTAGTTGAGGATCGTAAGTCGAGCACCCCGAATGCAGCAGGATTGCCGTCGTGGAGATGCCCGCCCGATCCGTTTGATACGGCCAGAAAAAACCTCCTGGCCGATGTCGACGCACTTCCGGACCTGCCAACCGTGCGGATCGCCGAAGGAAATCCGGTAGAAATCATTCTGTGCAATGCCGACGTTGAGAATTGCGATCTGATTGCGATCGGCATCGGAAGAGACGAGTCGTTCGGCCATTTCATACTGGGCAGGACCGCGGATCGACTGCTTCGTAGGTCTCGGGTGCCGCTCCTTGTTGTCAAGGAGCGTCCTCGCAGGCCTTACAAGAATATTGTTTTCGCTACCGACCTCTCCGCTTCCTCCCGTTATGCCCTGGAAAAAGCCGGACGCCTTTTCTCTGGACAAAGGCTGACAGTCTTTCACGCGTACACCCCAGCGTCTGAATTGATAACTGAACCAGTATCGCATCGGCAATATCGCATGGAAGTCGAGCAGGAGGTGCGGGCGTTTTTGGCAGGAGTGGACAAAACAGCGCCCGGTTGGCAACAGCCTGATGTGCTGATCGAGGATGGCGCACCAAATTTATTGCTGCGTGACTATGTGCGAGACAAGGATGTCGACCTGATAGTGCTTGGTACGCACGGGCGGAGTCCCCTCCTCGAGCTATTTCTTGGGAGCACGGCAAAGGTGATTATGGATGACGTGCCCTGCGATGCTCTCGTCATCCGAGAACCGCGCGAATCGGTCGAGACCTAACAGATCATGCTGTCTGCACGGAACTGCATTCATCGCCCCTGAAATGGCGATGATTATCTACGGTTTTGGAAGCGAACTCCGCCCCTGCAGGCTTATGCTCATGCGCGCCAGATGCGATAGCGTCCGCGCGCCCATCTTCTGCAGCACAGCTGCGCGATGATGCTCGGCCGTCCGCGTGCTGATCCCGAGTTTTGTAGCGAGCACTTTCGTCGGCATCCCTTCAGCCAGAAGTACCATCACTTCCTGTTCGCGGGCCGTGAGCGATCGATACCTGGCTTCGATCGCCGCATATGCTTCTTCCTCGGCAGCGATTTCGCTGACGCGCTGGTGTGCTTCTTCCAGGGTTTGAAGGAGTTCCGCCGGCTCGAACGGCTTCTCAAGAAAGTGCAATGCGCCCGCTCGCATGGCCTTGACGGCAAGCGGCACATCGCCATGGCCAGTGATCATCACCACCACAGGGCACATCGGCCCTTGTTGCAATTGACGCACGAGATCCAGCCCGCTCATACCCGGCAAGCGCAGATCAACCAGTAAGCACAACGGCCTGCTCAGCTTGACTTCCGAGAGGAACTCTTCGGCCGAGGCATAGGTGCGCGCTTCCATCCCCGCCGTATGCAACAGCACTTTGAGGGCTTCGCAGACATCGGATTCATCGTCGATGACGTGCACGATGCGCTTATCGCCCATGGCCCGCCTCCGGGCTCAAGGGAAGTTCTATCGTGAACCGCGCGCCGCCGTCGGGCCGGCCGCGCTCCCAGTCGATTGTCCCTCCATGCGCGCTGATCAGCTCGCGCGACAGCGCCAGGCCGAGCCCCATACCGCTTGGCTTTGTCGTAACGAACGGCTCGAACAGCTGTTTGGCCACGACATCGGACACGCCTGGTCCGTTGTCCACGACCTCGATCCGTACCCCTTTGTCCAGAGCTGCCACGCGAACGGTGACGCAGCCTGGGAAACGGTCCGCTTCCGCTGCGGCGTCGATGGCGTTGTTGATAACGTTGATCAGGCTTTGCTCGAGTTGAAGCGCGTCAACGGTGACCGGCGGGACCGACGCAGCCTCAAGTCGCACCGATACGCCGTGCGCCCTTGCATCATCCTCGGCCAGCGCCACCACCTTCCGCGTCAGGGCGCCGAGGTCGGTGGGAGCCGGCCTCAGCGTGCCACGCGAGACAAAATCCCGCAGACGCTCGAGGATGTCTTTCGCCTGCCGCAGCTGGCTCGTTGCTTTTTCGAGGGAAGCCGCAATCGGCGCCGGCTCGTCAGGCTTGTCAGCCAGAAGCTGCCGGCCGACGTGAAGGTACATGGCGACGTTCGACAGAGGTTGACTGATTTGGTGCGCCAATGAAACGCCCATCGCACCGGCTGTCGCATGCCTTGTCATACGTACCACCTCAGCATGCTGCTCGCGCAACAGTTCATCCGATCTGCGGCGCTCGTCGACGACGGCGCCGAGCAGCAACCCGTTAAAGGCGAGCGCCAGCACCAGGAGCTGGTATCCCATGAAAGTGCTTGCGGGATAGCCGCCCCAGCTGATGAAGGCCAGCAGGAGCAGATGGACGACACATACGCCGGCTGCCGCTCCCACGAACCCGGCGCGCATCGCGATCCAGCTCACCGGGAGGAACAACAGATAGAACAAATGGTATTCGTTGGCTCCCTCGAAGGAGAAGATCAGCCACAATGCGATCAGCACTCCGGTCAGAAAGGTTCCGAAGTCGATCAGCAGCACGACGGGTCTTGTCTCGCCCAGGCGTTGAACTGACCCGGACGCGGCCATGGCAAGTGGGAGGAGGATGATGACACCGACGGTGTCTCCGACCCAGAGATGCCGCACCGCTTCCCAGTACTGCCTCGCCGGTAGGTCGCCGAACCCTACGAGAAAGCCGCAATAGAGACAGGCTATGACGAATGTCCCTGCCGGCACCGTCACCAGCAGCGCAATCACATTGCGCAAATCAGGCCGTCTAACCGCAAAGCCGAGGCCTCGCGTGAGACCGGCAGCGAGCGCGGCATAACCGATCGCCACGACTGCGCTCGTGGCGACAATGGAAGCGACGCTCTTGGCTGCCCCGTAGATGAAGAGATCGACCAGCAGCGACGCCAGAAACAGCGCCGGTGCATAGGCGACACCCTTGAGCAGCAACAGGCCAAGACTCAGCGCCTTCGCCGGATTCCACAGCGTGATGCCGAGGGCTTCGAGTTCATGTACGCGCGTGAGCCATTCGAGCCCGAGATAGGCGGCAGTGAAGATGCCACCGATCAGGGCGTACTGCGCCGGCGCCAGTTCGCGCGGCCAGCCGCCACTCCAGCGCAAGCCCGCAATCGCACCACGTGATCTGCGGACGACGTCGCCCAATGCAATTCCTCCGGCGTATTTTCTCGCGCGAGAATGCGCCGCCTCAACTTCGTGCGCAAGCACGTAGGTAGTACTCACCATCCCCCCGTGGGCACTATTCCCTACACAGCAGCGGGCGCATGTCGCGCCGTAGCGTGCTAGGCCTTGTCTCCAGCAGGCACGATCCTCGCGACGGGAACAGTGCCTGTCATCTCAAACCAAACGATAGAAAGCTGCACAGTGATGGCGCTCGACTTTTGTCGACAGGAACTGATGACGGTGCGTTTTTCCGAACGGCTGCGGATGCTGGCCGCTGCGGTATTTGTCTTGCTCCTGTCCGCTCCCGCGCCGCTCCATGCCATGGAGGCGGCAGCGCGCATCGACCTGACGCGGCATCCCGTCGGTTATCTGGCGCTTCTGATATTCTTCGTTGCTTACGGCTTCGTGGCCGTCGAGGAAGTCATTCAACTGCGCAAGTCGAAACCCGTCATGCTGGCGGCGGGCCTCATCTGGGCGCTTCTCGGCGTCGTCTACGCCGCGCATGGCCAGAGCGCCGCGCTCGAAGCCGCCGCCAAGCATGTGATCCTCGACTATGGCGAGCTGATGCTCTTCCTCGTGGTGGCGATCACATATGTGAACACGATGCAGGAGCGGCGCGTATTCGCCGCGGTGAGGGCCAAGCTCGCCAGCAGAAAGCTCTCGTACCGGCAGCTCTTCTGGCTGATCGGAGGGCTTGCCTTTGTCTTCGGCCCCATCATCGACAACCTGACCACGGCGCTCGTCATGGGCGCCGTGGTGGTGGCGGTCGGGGTCGGCAGCTACCAGTTCATCGTTATGGGCTGCATCATCATCGTGGTGGCCGCCAATGCCGGCGGCGTCATCTCGCCGTTCGGCGACATCACCTCGCTGATGGTCTGGCAGAAAGGCAAGCTGGAATTCCTGGAGTTCTTCCACCTCTTCCTCCCGGCGCTGGTGAACTTCCTCGTGCCGGCGGCGTTCATGCATTTCAGCGTGCCGAAAGGAATGCCGGAGCCGGTAAGCGAAACGAGGAGACTCAAGCACGGCGCGGGCGTTGTGGTCGGGCTGTTCGCGGCCACCATCGCGACCGCCGTTTCGTTCAAGACCTTTTTCAGTTTGCCGCCCGCGCTGGGGATGATGCTGGGTCTCGGATACCTGCAAATGTACAGCTACATCCTCCAGCAGGTCGGTCGTCGCCGTGACGACCAGGACATGGCGTTCGACTCCTTGCGGGAGATCAGGCGCCTGGAGTGGGATACGCTGCTGTTCTTCTTCGGCGTCATCTTCGCCGTCGCCGGACTAGGCGTCGCAGGCTACCTCGCGCAGTTGTCGAATTATCTCTATGGCGACCTCGGGCCGACTGCCGCCAACATCGCGATCGGCGTGCTGGGCGCGGCGTTCGACAACATCCCGCTGATGTTCGCGGTGCTCACCATGAACCCGGATATGTCGAGCGGCCAGTGGATGCTCGTCACGCTAAGCACCGGTGTCGGGGGAAGCCTCGTGTCCATCGGCACGGCGGCGGGCGTCGCGCTGATGGGGCTGCTGCGCAATCACTACACGTTTATCAACCATCTTCGATGGAGCTGGGCCATCGCGCTCGGCTACGTTGCAAGTATCCTGACCCATCTGTGGATCAACGCCGCGCTCATGTGACCTAGATCAAGGTTTCGCTCATAGCAGAACGTTTATTGAACGCCATGGATCGTCACACCCTGTATGACCGTTTTCTCGACCGTTTACGCCCGACACTTGTTCATTTGGGCGAGGCTAGTCCCGGAGAGGTCGTCCACTCGTAGAAGCAGCGGTACCAGCTATATGCACCGGCATGCGGAATCATACCGGCTCGTCAAACATAAACGCTGGTTTATGTTTTACACCTATGCGCGATCTGCCTTGGCTAGCTGGTTCAAAAACTCCCAAAGGAAGGATGCCGACAGGCAAGCTGCGTATTCTTGATAGTCATCGCTCTTCTTATCGTCGCCAAAATCTGAAATAGCTTTGGCTGCCATTCCCACGGGGCGTGGGCGGCTGGCGACGTGGCAGGCATACAAAACGGAATACACCTCCATATCTACAGCTTTGAGATCCTTGTGATGGTCGACGATCTTCTCTACTGCGGCGCGGCTTTGAAGAACCGCTGCACCGGACGCGAAGGCCCCTATGTGAATTGCCGGTAAGCTTTCTGGCTTATTTCCAACGAACGTCTTGGCGGCTTCTTGCAAAAAAGGACGCGTTCGCAGATCAGAGGCGATTGCCCGAAGACTTTCGTCCAGTCTCATTTGATACTGAGCAGGATGAAAGAATTCCACTCCGTCAGTGCCAAGCTTAGTCTTTCCACTACCCCAATCCCATGATGGGTCGGCCACGACAACATCACCAAGCCCAACTCTATCGCGAACTCCCGCACAAATGCCAACCATAACCACGTACTTGGGCCGAAAGGCATTAATTGCTTTTGTGGCAGTCACTGCCGCGCTTGCAAGCCCTTTATCCGGAGATGAAACGCACACAACTCGCAGCTCTCCGCCTTCGGTCTTAAACAGGGCCTCCATATACCGTAGGTCGTCGAATCGAACTTTCGTTTCCGACCAATCCAGGGGCAACGATAAAACCGAACTCAGTTCGGGCTTCTGCAAAGCTGCCAGGATCACGACATCTGATCGGTATGTCACACCGTCATTCATATATGGCGGTACAATTTGGTCTAGGATCAACCCAATCGTTGCAGAAAGTTTCGGACGCCAAGCGTTATCTGAAAAGCTGAACGGAATAACCGTCCACATAAGATTGTCGAATTCTGCTTGAGCTAGCTCTAACGAATCGCCATGGACCGTCGTGCCGATAATATACGGGGGACGATGCTCTTTTCCACGCCCTTTCAGCCAACGAAGTACCTCTAGACCGCCGCCAGGTTCAGGTTGCTTGTCGGCGCGCTTGGGCAGATGAATATCTAGAATAAGAAGGTCATAGCCCTTCGCGGCCAACTTCCGTTTTGCGTCAGCCGCATCTGTTGACGTGTCTAGTTCTTGTTCATTCAATGAAGGAATCTGAAGTATTACATCCGCTATACTAGTTCGCTTGTGGGCATCATCTTCAACTAGCAGAATATTAATCATTGCTGAGCTCCAACGCTCTCTTCAGAAGAGCACTGAGCTGTCTCTCCCACTTCGTGCTAGTTTGACTGAAAAATACTGCTCCGAGAAAGATGTCAGGGAATTCCTCGGCGCATTTCGTTTGAAGTTCGTCAAAGGTGAACTTTGTATCTCCCGTACCAAACCCCCCAAGAGCGCTCACGACAATGACCTTAGAAACAATCTTCTTCCGGCGCATCTTGCGTAGGATATCGTACCCGCCCAGTGGCCTAGGGCGTCCCAATCTCGTAGCGGTTGCGGAGCTGTAAGTTGGTAGCGTCATATCCAACAAAACTACGTCAAAATGTTCCGTTTCGATCCGATAGAGCCCATTGTGATAAGACTTTTCTAATTTCGGAATTGCCTTCGGATATGCAGCTTTCAAGAATCCCAGCAATCGATCACTCTTGAGTCTATCGTCTTCAATAACTAAGATTTCCATAGTCATGCTCGAATCGCGAAAGCAACGACGAACTGGTTATTACGCATATCAATCTCGAGTTTTGTCCCTGGCAGACCCTCGTGTGAAAGTACCCTCTCGATCTCACGAAATCCTGTTCCTCTACCGCTGCGGGTCAAGCTCGACGACCTCTTCTCCGAGAGCGCGTCACTAACTGCTTTCATAATTCGAACGGGATCATGGTCCGACGGCAAGGCATTAGCGACACAAAATTTAAATCCGCCCTGCACCGCTTGGCAGTAAACCTGGGTCCTGGGAGCTCGTCCCTTCTCCGCTCCGTGCTCCACCGCATTCCGGAAGCAATTTCGTAGAATGTCCAGCAATCCACTGAAGGCCGTCCCTCGAATAGAAAGAGGACCGTCAGATAAGATTTCAGGCGCAATCGGGTCGCTAGGAAAACGACTATTGGTGAGCCGAGCCGCCACTTGGACAGCGGTTTCAACAGCAAATGGTTTGACAGCGGCTGTTCCAGCTCGCCTAAACCAAGCGAGTACCCTTTCTAACGAGTTCTGAAAATCAGTTAAGGACATCGTGATCGCATCTTCGATACGACTCGTGTCAGCACCTTTGGCGACGGTTGCTAAGTTCGCTCTTAGATTCTCCGCTGCCAACAGTATTCTACGTCTGAAGCCGCCCTCTATTTCTCTCTTAACTTTGACCAAGGCGTCATCAACTTTACGCCATAGATGGTGAATTATTTTATCTGCAAATTCCTCGGATTCAGTCACCGACTGCACCTGAGCTCTCAACTCAACGACATCGCGAACGTTGGGTGTGAAGTCAAAAATTCCATTGGGTGTATCTTTACTAACGATTCTTATTCGTTTGTCTTTGAGCTCCTTGATTGCGTCACCTACGCGTCGAGAGAAACGATTCACGGCGGCTCGTACGGCGACGTAATCCGAGTGAGAGAGCCGGAGACGAGAGCGCCACACAGCATCAAAATCGGCGTCGGACGGTGACGGAAACAATAGATTTTGTCGCGTGAAGCTCGAACGCAGCTCCCCCTCCAAAGAGCCGTGCAAAATCCTTGTTGTAAGGTACGTCTTTAGTCCGTGATCTGGATTGAAAATGAACGCGTCACCGACGAGACCATATAGCGCGTAGAGCAAATCCTCCTCTTCGGTGGCCGGCAGGATCACCGTGCTAAATTCTTGGCCAGAACTTTTCAATATCTTGCGCAAGATGCTTTCGATATGCACCATTTCTGCCTGAAGATCGGGCGAATCGATGAGTCGTCGGTAGCGCGCGACAATATCGCTCAGTTCTACCTCGATGGATTGCTTAACGCCTAATTCATTTACGTAGATTCGGCTGCGGTCGAATTGATCCGTTAGTTGCGCTACCTCACGCTCTTGCGTAAGCGAGACAATTTCGTCTGACAGCATACCGCTTAACTCTGGGCATCGCTCAATCAACCCTGTGAGGACTTTTAGCCGCTCGGCCTCGATCTCCTCATAATTGTTCAACTGGGTGCCGTCTTCTAGACGACGAATGGTCGCTACTTCTCTCAGGAAATAGATCCACCGTTGCCTGTTCATCTCGGGTGCGACGACGTTATCTAGAAGTTCCGATGGTGCCAGTACTCCATAGTATTCCAACACGTCTTCGAACGCGTCCGACAGGTCACCATCATACTTAGGAGAGACGTGCTGCAGATAGATATGCAACGCTATTGAACGATTTAGACAACTCTCATCTAATCCGGTATTTTCCTTGGCCCAGACGGCGACTTCTTCGAGCGGGAAAACAAGATAGGAACGATAGTCCGTGAGATACGCACTTGTCAGCACCTGCAGCGCCAAGCTTAAATCATCATTCGCCCTAGCCGCGGCATAGATCAGCCTAACCGCGCGTAATTTTTCGTACCCTTTTGCTCCCTCTCGATAGGATTCATAAAACGATATGGCGTCTGCGAACTTGCCCCTATTAAATGCTAGGTGACCCCGAAACGCTGCGCGGCTGGTCTCACAAAGGTCGGCATTCTCTAAATGCGATGCTGATTCAATCGAGGGATAGACAACCGATTTCGTAATTCCAAAGAAGATTGATTGATTGCTAATCTTCGTCGCCACTGCTTCCATTGTCTTATCATTAAGCTGCTTGAAAATTGGCAACTGTTCAGGATCTGATAGTGGACTTGCGAGAGCCCATAGCGCTTCATTCTCGGTCGATGAGGATGAGATAATCCGATCGCCTTCCTTGTCGAGGAATGAGACAATCGAACGGCTGATCGGAGACCTTCGATAGATCAGCGCAAGTTTTTGAAGCGCGAAACGACTTTCATGATAGCTTTCGTTGAGGCTGAGCACATCTTCGAGCTGTTTCAATAGTTGGTTTTGGAAGCCAAAGTCCTGAGCCAGCCTTATCGGATTGTTCGAGATAACTCCGATCTTCGCCGCGGCTTCATGTAGAGAAAACTCAGTCGGATGCTCTGTGATGGCGGCAAGTAAAGCCTTGCTGGCTCCTGGCAAATCGCTGGAAATCATCGCATCGATGCCAGGCCGTATCAGATCCAGCCCAGTCTCCCTCACGAAGCTGCCGTCGAAGACCGTGAGAAGATTCTGAACACGACGATCAGACACTGCAGACAGTTGCTTCAGTGCTGTGTGGATGTATTCGACATCCTCCGGCGAGGACGCCCTTATATATGCAAGCGAGCTCATCTCAACGAATGTTTCGAATCGATCGATTATAGACGAGTTTTCTTCGAGAGAAACACATTGCCACGGATGGTCGACCGACGAATAGTCGAAGGCACTGATCTGGTAGCGATAGTATTCAATCGCGTCTTGGGGAAGATTGAATGTCTCCTGGCGGCTCCACTCCCTCTTCACTTCGGCGAGTGAGACGTTCTCATCAGCGGTGAAACCAAAGAGATATGCGAGGTATGCCGTAGGCCCACTGATACCCTTGACACTAATAAGCTCCTGCAAGAATCGCTTTTGCGCCGACGTTCCTTCGTAAGTTTGTAAAGCCGCGAGTTTTGACGAGATAAGCCACAGGGAGAAGCCGTGCCTATTTTGAATTTGATCCAGGACGGCGAGCGCGTCGACGTATCTTGAGGAAGCAAGGGTCGAATAGTATTGATCGCGAAGAACAATGAACTCATTTATCTCAGGTACGAAAAGCGCTAAAATACTAGCGGTCCAACTTGCTTCGACGCGATCGCTGGCCGTGGGCAGAGGCCGCTTCTGTTTGAGTTGTTGGATCGTTTTTGGAAAAGGATTTCTAACGACAACGTTACGATAGATTGATCTCGACGCCGTTTCGCCAACTATTCCGGCTATTGACGCCGGGGCTAGCTTTTTACGAGCCGTTTGTAACCCTGAAAGAAGCTTTCCCCTACTGTGGAGAGCGCGCCTGAATGTTTCGTAGTTGAAGATTGTCTCTTCGTTCTCATCCTGCTTGCCGTTACTCTTCGAATTCATCGCGGCTCAATCGGCTTGGTGTAAAAACTACTCAGGCGAATCTCGTTTCCGGAGCACTCTACACTGAGGCGTTTAGTCAGGAAACCTCGCCTTTTGGGCGAGCGAGCCGTTGTCGGACCTCCTCAAATAGATGATCCTACCCTTTATGTGCAAGTAAGGGGCGGTCGTGGGGAAATTCATCGCTTATTTTAGAGTATCGACCGAACGCCAAGGCAAGTCAGGCCTTGGCTTGGCCGCTCAACATCGCAAGATATCTGACTTCGTAGCGGGGTCCGGGACGTTGATCGCTGAGTTCTGCGACGTTCAATCTGGCAAAGACGATTCGCGCGTTGAGCTGCAGCGAGCAATACAGCTAGCGAAGAGCGAGAGTGCCAAGATCGTCATCGCGCGTCTTGATCGCTTCTCCCGGCGTGTCAGCTTCATCGCCAACATCCTTGAGCAAGGAATCGGCTTGGTATGCGCTGAAATGCCCAATGCGACCGATTTTCAGCTGCATATATTCGCTGCTCTTGCCCAGGAAGAGCGCCGGCTGATCTCCGAGCGAACGAAAGCTGCATTGGCTGAAGCGAAACGTCGAGGCAAACTCCTTGGCACAAATGGACGGTATTTGGCCGCGAAGAATCGCAGGGCGGCTGACGAATTTGCAGCATCACTCAGGGCAAAATTGGATGCGGACTTAATGGGGCGATCTTATAGCGAGATTGCGCGGCAATTGAATGATGCAGGAATTGCGACAGTGACTGGGCGGAAATTCCACCCGCAAACGGTCAAGAATTACCTGACCCGGCAGCGCGGGTTTCCCGATGGGGGAATTTAAGATCTCTGAGTGACCCGTTCGGGACTCTTTATTTCTCTCAGAGCCCGCCCAGCGTTTCTTCATCGAGTGGCAGGTCAATCAACTGACCTAATTGCACCAATTTTTTCGCCGTGGACAAGATGTCGGGCCGCACGCGTATTGTTCCGCTAGCCCTTCAGCAATCAAGGCCGACCCTACGTCTTGGCCCCGCGCTTTCAGTATCGCGCATGACCTGCCAAAATTACACCGGTCTGTGCCTTCTGTTCCCGGCTGACAAGCGCACCGCACGGGCTCAAGCTCCAAGCCTCCAGCGGCAATAAGCTGACTAAGCCGTTGCGTGGCTTTGGTAGCTAGCGTTCTCTCTTGTTCGCAACTTGCGCCAAGACCGGCTTCAGGCGTGTTGAAACCAACAAGGCGATAAACCTTTCCACCGCTGCGGATGGTGTCACCATCGATGACAGCTATAGACACAGAGATGGGTCGTAGCGATGAGGTATTCCTCACTATCGATGCGGCGAAGTAGAGAATCGCTCCAAGCAGAGCAATTAAGAATAGGCTTGTGATCTTGAGGGCTTGGCTTCTGAAAAAGCTGCGGCGTGTCAGCCTGAGAAATCGTGGCGAAAGCGAATAGTATACAGGTCGTTTAGCGGTTTCGCCGCTAGCCGCGCGAGTCCCACGGCAAGCGGGATATCGCGAACATCCCCAAAATGGACTTCCGGAATTACGCCCTCGTCGCGCGGTGCGTAATACCATTGAGGAACTGCATAAGGGGCAATCCATTTCCCGCCTCCACTAACTGCTAATCTAGCAGAGATTCAGAGCCACCTTTGATCGCAGGCATGCAGGAGTTCGGCGCTACGCTATCCACGCTCGTGCAACCATCCAAGCTCCCTGAGCGTAGGTGCGCTCATGAAAGGCCGCAGTCGCCGCTTTTCAAGGACATCCGCCAGCGCAGCCCAACAGGGTCATTCGGAGACGGCGTTTTTATCAATTGTCTGCCTTGGATCGTGTCGCTCAATGAAGCCGCCCTTGGCTGTAATCTGCTGCTGATACATTAGTGGGTCATTGTCGTCCGGAAACACGATGCGAACGCGGCTATCTCGAAATCCCACAGCGAAATAGCGGCGCTCTTGATCTGGTCGCTTACCGCGCTGTTCAATGTATTCGACGACGTCTTTTGCGTCTTCGCCGAATAAGCGACGGGTGTCCTCGACTATTTTAGCGATCTTTGGCTGCTCTCCCTCGGGAGCGACAACAAGGGTTTCGATCACCGACTTCAGATGTGCGGATACTTTGGCTCGAAGCTCGAATAGATCGGAGGCGTCAGAGCTTTGGAGCCGTTTCACGAGGGTATGGATTTGATCCTTGCTCTCGTTGATCCTGACATGTAGGGAATGCAGTTGCTCCAACCTTTGTCGTTTCTCAGCAATGACCTGAATAAGTCCCCGTCGACGTTGTTCAAGTTCGCGCAGCTTTGAAGCGATAAATTCCGGCGGGCCGCCAGCCTCCAACAGCGCGTACGTCTTGTCCATCAGCGACGTGACATTTCCGAGCTCACCCTCAAGAGCGGAGAACTCAGATGCTGCTTGGCTACGCTCATCGACGCTATCTCCAGCATCCAGAATGCTCGCGATATCAACTTCGCTGACAAACGCCAGGAAGGATGCCTCGAAATCCGTGTATCGCCAGCGTTTGCCTCGACATCCAAGCCGCCTTTTGGCCTTGGTGCACACGAGATATCGACCGCCTTTAGGTCCTCTCCCCTTGTTGTCGTAAGTCATAGCAGCGCCACAGTATGCGCAGGTCGCCAAGCCAGAGAACAAGTTGCTGAAGGCGGCACCCTTTCGACCGGCACCATTTAACTGTCTTTGGGTTTTCGCCTGATGAGCACGATAGAACAGCTGCTCATCGATGATTACGGGGAAGTAGCCTTTGACGGGCTCACCCTCGAGAATCCGCTTACCGTTTCGACGCATTCCGGGTTGGAACTCGCCTATGACGGCTCGGTTCGCGAGAATTTTTGCGATGTATGATTGGTGCCAGCCATCTGATTGATTGAAGGTCGGCGTATTAGACTCGTTCAAGCGATGAGCGATCTTATAGATGCCAATGCCGTCCGCGCTGTCCTTGAAGATTTGCTGGACCACCGCAATACGGTCGGGGATTTTTTTATAGCCACTTCGATCGTCGGCGAGTTCTAGCCAGGCCGGACACCACCTCGTCATCGGCTTGAGTGAGCCAGCGGAATCTCGCTTGTTCTTCCATGCGGCAGATAGGCGCAGGCTTTTCGTCTGCGATTCCTCATGGGCTCGACTCATAATGACGAGGGAGACAATCAGGTCGCCCAGGTCATTGGTTCCCGCCCGGTAGACCCGTCCATCAGTCAACGTGACGAGGTTGATCCCGGCTTGGATGATGCTGAGAAAGAGGGATTGCGCAGTGAGAAGCTGCTGGCGGCTGAGACGGTCCAGAGACTCCACGATCAAGTACGAGCCCGGCTCGATCAAACCCGCCCGTATGGCCTCCAAAAACCGGCCTAGAGCACCATCGCGAACGTTCGCTCCCTTGAAGGCAGAGACCCCGATGTCCTCAAGTTCCGAACCTTCGGCCAGCTCCAGACCATTAGCCTCCGCATAGGCTCGAGAGGCCTCTAACTGGCGATTCCTGCCATGGCCCTTCTGCTGTAGATCAGTGGAAATTCTTAGGTAGGAATACGCTTGGGGTTTCAATGGGTTGTCGACCTTTAACAAATTGGCGGTAACGGCCGATATTAGAAGGTGGGTGAATAGTCAACACCTTCGCAAACGCCGGCAGCCCGGGCGCGACCTGCACCTGCACGTCGACCGCGCGGGCCTCGATCCCCTCAAAAGCGACGGTAGAAACGCGTTGGACCATGCCGACCCCATGCTTCTACCGAGGGTAGCGGAACCAGGTGAGATGTGCAAGAACATTACGGGAACAACAGGGATCGTGGAGCTCGCCGTTTTGCGGCAAACTCTCGTTTTGGTGATGTGTATATATATGCATTCTTTGCTGGATTCTTTGACGTTCGGGTGTGTATAAATACACCATGAAGTCGCAAGACATCATAAAAGCCCTGATGTCGGATGGTTGGACGCAGGTCGCCAAGAAGGGCAGCCACGCCCAGTTCAAGCATCCGACAAAGCCGGGCCGCGTGACAGTCCCGCACCCAAAGAAAGACATCCCTATTGGGACACTTAGGAGCATCGAGAAGCAGGCCAACCTAAAGCTTACTTGAATACCTGAGTTCGAATGTGACTAGAGCCGAGCGGCTCTACCTTGAGAGCCAGTGCTCACCCTGCAGGAGCAGACCAATGCGGCAGTTCATTGCCCTCATCCATAAGGATGCTGATAGCGATTACGGCGTATCGTTCCCCGACCTTCCAGGCGTCATCAGCGCTGGGAGCACGCTAGACGAAGCGCGAACGATGGCGGCTGAAGCGCTCGCCTTTCATCTTGAGGGCCTGGCAGAGGATGGCGAAGCTGTACCTGAGCCCTCTTCGCTGGAAGAGATAATGGCCAACCGGGAAAATAAGGACGGCGTAGCTGTTCTAATCCAAGCGCCAGCCGCGAACGTGAAAAGCGTGCGCATCAACATTACACTGCCAGCGGACGTGCTTGAGCAAATTGACCAGTACGCGGAACGAGAAGGATTCACACGGTCGGGATTTCTAGCCCAGGCCGCAAAGAAAGTGATGGCTGCATAATTGCCAGGGAGGCGGCACGCGTGACAGGCCCCCGTGGCTCTGAAGGAAAGCCGCCCCTCAATTCAGCTTACTCGCCGCAACCACGGCCACATTCGCCGCCGGCTGCTCCAGCATCTTCAGCGCGGCATCGAGGCCATTGCGCAGATTGACGGCGGCGTTCTGGCTGCAGCGCAGGCGGCCTGAGGAGATGAATTTTATCTCGGTCGAACCATCAGTTTTCGGAATGAGAATTCGGGTGGCGAGTTCGATCTCGACCGAGCCGTTCATGGTGCCGTAGGCGCCGACGATGTCGAAATAGATCAGCGGGGCGGCGGCGCCGGTGTCTTCATAGACGAGGTCGCCCGGCTTGGGGTTCGGTTGGTCGGTCAAGGGGCTCTCCTAGATAGCGTCAGGGTCAGGATTCGCTGAACCTTGCTTACGCCAGTCTGGGGTCGATCCCTAGTGCCGGGTCAGCCCGGCGGTATTCGGGGCCAGCACGGCCGGCCCCGAACAATTGCAGCTCAAAGGTTCATCACCATCGCCGACGGATAGTAATGGAAGCCTTCGCTGGTCTTGCCGATGTGGCCAAAGCCGGGCCAGGCGAAGTGATAGGACATGACCGGGGTCTTGTTGGCAGCGATCATGTCGAGCAGTTTCACGCGCGTGTCCGCCGCCTGCTTCGGATCCGAGTCGTAGGAGAACTGCATCCGCGGCTTCTCCAGCAGCAGTATCGGGTGGTGGGTGAGGTCGCCGAGGAAGGCAAAGGATTTGCCTTTCGAGCTCACCATGAAGATGGTGTGGCCCACGGTGTGGCCGGGCGCCGCGATCGCGGTCACGCCGGGCAGGAATTCCTGGTTGTCCTTGATGAAGACGATGCGGTCGCGTACCGGCATCAAATTTTTGCGGGCGTGAATCACGAAATCCTTCAGCGGACTGCCGAGTTTGCCTTCATCGGTCCAGAAATCGAAATCGCTCTGGGTGATGTAGACCTGCGCGTTGGGGAATAGCGGCTTGTCGTCGGCACCGACCAAACCGCCGATGTGGTCGATATGCGCGTGCGAGCACACTACGGCGTCGATATCGCCGGGCTTGATGCCGGCTTCCGCCATGCTCTTCTGCTGGCGGCCGGTGGTCGGCCCGAACGCTTTCGAAGTGCCCATGCCGGTGTCGAACAGGATCAGCTTGTCGCCGGTGTTCACGATCGGCGAGTTCTGCTCGAGCACGACATTTTCGGGGTCGAGGAAGTTGTCGGTCAGCATCTTCTTCACTTCGTCGTCGGAGACGCCGACGAAGGTGCCCTTTGGCGGGCCGAGCGGCAGCGGGCCGTCGGAGACCACGGTTACCTCGGCGTCACCGAGAACGAAGCGATGCCAGTAGGGCGTCTGCGTGCCGAGCTTCGGCGCTTTCGCCAGCGCGCTGCCGCCGAGCATGGTTGAGGCACCAAACCCTGCGCCGAGGGCAAGCAGGGACCGTCGCGATACGTCCATCGTCATGGGTCTTCCTCCATTGTTTTTATAGAATTTGGATTTGTCGCCCGGACAGATTCATCCGCGGCGACAAGCTGCTCCCGCGCCCTGAAATTGGCAAGTAGGATTAGACGCCTAACAGGCGTGCAGGTGAGATGTGCCGGCGCAAAACCGCGCGAAGAAAATTATTTCCCGGCCCGCTTCGCCTCAATGGTGTCCCAAACCTTTGCAGCGACATCCGGTCCGTCGAGCCGGGCGATGGCGCGGATTCCGGTGGGCGAGGTGACGTTGATCTCGGTGAGGTTGCCGTCGATCACGTCGATGCCGACCAGCAGCAGGCCGCGTTCGCGGAGATGCGGACCTAACGTGTCGCAGATCTCGCGCTCGCGCGGCGAAAGGTCGGTGGCCTGGGCGGCGCCGCCGCGCACCATGTTGGAGCGCAGATCGTCGGCGGCCGGCACGCGGTTGACGGCGCCGGCGAATTCGCCGTCGACCAGGATGATGCGCTTGTCGCCGTGTTTGACCTCGGGGAGAAAACGCTGGATCACCCAGGGCTCCCTGAAGGTGACCGAGAACATGTCGAACAGCGAACCGAAATTCATGTCCTGCGGCATCACGCGAAACACCGCCGCGCCGCCATGGCCGTGCAACGGTTTCATGACGACGGCGCCGTGCTCGTCGCGGAACGAATTGATCTCATTGATGTCGCGCGAGATCAGCGTCGGCGGCATCAGCTGCGGAAAGTTCAGCACGAACAGTTTTTCCGGCGCGTTGCGCACGCTGGCGGGATCGTTGACGACCAGCGTCTTCGGGTGGATGCGCTCCAAAAGATGCGTCGAGGTGATGTAGGCGAGATCGAACGGCGGATCCTGCCGCAGCAGGATGACGTCGAAAGCGTTGAGCGCCGTGCGGTGGGGTTCGCCGAGGGTAAAGTGATTGCCGGGCTCGTCGCGCACGGTCAGCACCTGCACCGGCGCCACCAGTTCCTCGCCGCGAAGCGAGAGCTGGTCCGGCGTGTAATAGGAAATCGCGTGGCCGCGCTTCTGCGCTTCCAGCAATAGAGCAAAGGTCGAATCGCCGCGGATGTTGATACGCGCGATGGGGTCCATCTGGACGGCGACATTCAATTTCATGGGGCAGGTCCGGGTCTCTGGAGGGGTCTATTTACACGCTGGCGTCGAATGCCGCTAACAGATGGCGTGGCAAGCGCCGCGGCGCAATCAGGATGGCGTCGAATCGCAGCTCGAATTCGGCATGTTCGGGATGCGCCATCAGCCAGGCCTGCGCGGCATCGATGATGCGGGCCTGCTGGCGCGGCGTCACCGCATAGGCGGCGTCGTCGAGCCGGGCGCGCGCCTTGACCTCGATGAAGGCGATCAGATTGCGCTTTTTGGCGACGAGATCGATCTCGCCATAGGGGGTTTTGAAACGCTTGGCGAGAATGCGGTAGCCCTTGGCCATCAGGAACGCGGCGGCGCGGGTCTCGGCCGAAAGCCCGGTCTGGAACGCGGCGACCCGCTCGGGCGCGACGAGTTTTGTGGACGGGTCGGGCGGCATAGCGCCGTCAGTCTTCGCCATCGCCGTCTCCATCTCGAATTTCTTTGGCAAGCTCGAGCGCGCGGGCATAGACCTCGCGGCGCGGGCGGCCGGATAGTTCGACGGCATGCGCGACTGCATCCTTGACGCTGTCCTGAGCGAGTGATGACCGCAGCAGGTCGTCGAGATCAGCCTCGGTCATGACCAGCGCATCCGCCCGGGGCGGGCCGATCACCAGCACGAATTCGCCGCGGGTCTCCAGCGTGTCGGCGGCCTTTGCCAACTCCGCGATGGGGGCGCGCGCGATCTCTTCATGCAGTTTTGTCAGTTCGCGGCAGATCGCGGCATCGCGCTCGGCCATGATCCCGGCGAGATCGCCCAGCGTATCGGCGATGCGGTTGCCGGATTCGAACATCACAAGCGTGGCATCGATCCGGGCAAGTTCTGACAAGCGCGTGCGGCGCGCCTGCTGCTTGGCGGGCAAAAATCCCTCGAAGAAAAACCGGTCGGTGGGCAATGCTGCGACCGATAGTGCCGTCAGCACCGAGGAGGCGCCCGGTACCGCGATCACGGCATGGCCTGCGGCGCAGACCTCGCGCACCAGCTTGAAGCCGGGATCGGAGATCAGGGGTGTGCCGGCGTCCGAGACCAGCGCGATCGAGGCGCCCTGCGCCAGCTTTTCCAGGATTTTTGGGCGCGCCAGCGCGGCATTGTGCTCGTGATACTGCTTGAGCAAGCCTGAGATCGCGTAGCGCTCGGTCAGGCGGCGGGTGATGCGGGTGTCCTCGCAGGCGATGATGTCGACGCCGGCCAGGGTTTCAAGTGCACGCAACGTGATGTCGCCGAGGTGGCCGATCGGGGTGGCCACCAGATAGAGCCCGGGAACCGGCTTTGGGGCGGTCAGGACATGGCCGCCGATCGAAAAAGTGCGGTCCCTAGAACCTGGTTCGGCTTCAGGCCCGTAGTTGGAGCTGGTTTTTGCGCGCATAATGCCAATCTAGAGCGTTTTCAAGCGAAGTGGATACCGGTTCGCGTCAAGAAAACGCGTCGATACAAAGACCGGGTGTTCCGGTTCTGATAAGATCAGAACCGGAACACAGTGGGAGTAGCGCCAGCGCCACAGCGCGGTGGCAACGTTGGTGCTACGCATCACGGGAAGGGGGCAGGTATCCGCAACCGGCGGCGGGGCCGCGGGACCATAATCCTTTTGTTTTGGTTAACTATTCGCCGACAATATGCCTGAATCCGCCCGCCTTTATTCCGGAGGTTGGAGCCTTAAGGTTCAGGTCCTTTGAGGTTCAAGTCCTTGCGGTTCAAGTCCTGGCCGATCAAGGTCGGTCAAGAGAAGAGATAAGATGGTGGGCCCGCTCAATCGCAAACCTCAGCCGTCAGGGGCAACCCGGCGGACGGCGGTCGGCCTTATTCTCGGCGCGCCGCTGCTGGGCGCCTGCTCCAGCGTGCAGCAGAGTTTTGGCCAGTTTTCCAACCCGTTCTCCTCGCCGCAACCCGAGGCCGGGCCCGCCGGCCCGCAGCAGCAGCCGCTCGCGGTCGGCACCGGGCAGGTCAAGGTCGGCGTGATCCTGCCGCTCTCGGCCGCCGGCAATGCCGGCGTCGCCGCGCAGTCGATGAAGAATGCCGCCGAGATGGCGCTGGCCGAGTTCCAGAATCCCAACATCCAGCTTCTGATCAAGGACGACGGCGGCAGCCCGCAGGGCGCCAGCCAGGCAACCCAGCAGGCGCTCGGTGAAGGCGCGGAGATCATCCTCGGCCCGCTGTTTGCGCAGTCGGTTCCCGCGGTCGCGCAGCAGACGCGCGCGAAGGGCGTGTCCGTGATTGCGTTCTCGACCGATTCGAGCGTGGCCGGACGCGGCGTCTATCTGCTCAGCTTCCTGCCGGAGTCCGACGTCAACCGCATCGTCGATTACTCGGCCGGCATCGGCAAGAAATCCTTTGCGGCGCTGTTGCCTGACAACGCCTATGGCAATGTGGTGGAGGCCGCCTTCAAGCAGGCGGCGGCGCGCAAGGGCCGCATCGTCGCATTCGAAAAATATGGCGCGGACCGCTCGGCCGCCGTGCGCACCGTCTCGCAGTCGCTCGGCCAGGCCGACGCGCTGTTCATGGCCGATGACGGCGATTCGGTGGTGGCGACGGCCGACGCGCTCACCGCGGCAGGCGTGAATTTGCGCAACATCCAGTTGCTCGGCACCGGCCTGTGGGACAATCCGCGGGTGTTCGGTAGCCCGGCGCTGCAGGGCGGTCTCTACGCGGCGCCGGATCCGTCGGGTTTTCGAAGTTTCGCCGGCCGCTACCGCACCAAATATGGCGGCGAGCCGGTGCGCACCGCGACGCTGGCCTATGACGCGGTCGCGCTGGTCGCCGCATTGTCGCGTACGCAGGGCGCGCAGCGCTTTGCCGCGGAAACGCTCACCAACCCGTCGGGCTTTGCCGGCATCGACGGGCTGTTCCGCTTCCGCTCCGACGGCACCAACGAGCGCGGGCTTGCGGTCATGAAGGTGGGCCAGGGCGGCAGCACGCCGGTTGCGGGCTCGCCGAAGAGTTTTGGCGCGTAATTACTAGCTCGGTTTCGCGTTCGCGAATTCCGCCTCGTAGCGGCGGCGGTTGCTCCAATAGATATTGGCGAACAGCGCGGCTTCCTGGCGGTAGGGGATGTGATCTTCGGCGTCCTGACCGGCCTGCGCCTCGATCCAGGCCGCGTGCTCCGCGATCGCGCCCGCCCGATCGCCGCGCAACGCCCTGATCTGGAAATCGAACATGCGGCTTTCGATCTCCAGATAGCGATCGTACCAGCAGGTTGACCATTGACGGTTCTGCAGCGCGAAGCGGCGGATCCAGCGCTCCGTCAAATCCATCTCATGTTCGGGTTTTGAAAACATCACGTCGCGCCGCGCTTCCTGCAGCGTTTCGATCGCAACGGGCTTGTTCCTGGCCCACAGCGTCTGCATCGCGGGATCGGACAAATAGCGGTCGGCATAGATCGGATGCGCAAAGGCCTGTTCGCGCAGATGCGGCAGTTCGAAATAGATCCGGATCTCCGAACAGACGCTGGCTTTTAGTTCATTGTCTTCCATCTTGCGGTGGAAGGCGTCGAAACCGATGCCGGGAAAGTAGGGCATGAACGCCGCGTGGAACATCTCGTGCAGGCGGTAGAGGTCCTCGATCGCGGGATTGTCGTAAGCGCGGTTCATGGTGACGCCCCACCAGGAGCAGAAATGCGCGCGCTCCAATCGGTCGTCGGTGGAGTCGCAGAACAGTCGCGGCAGGCTGGCGAACTGCTCGACGATGTCGTGAATGAATCCGCCTTCGGCGTGCGAGGCTCGGATCGGCGCGCTGCGCCACAGACCGTGCACGTGGCGGTGAATCTCCTTTGCATCCGTCAGGACGACCAGGTTTTTCACGGTGCGCCTCCAGGAGCGGCGATCGGCCCGGCGGTTCCGATCATCTCGGCCATCGTTGGCGTCAGGCACAGCCGCAAACGAGCATTGGGATCGCCGGCCGGGCGGCGCAGGAAATCCGCAAGCGCGCGGTCGGTGGTGGCGTTGGCTTCTGCTTGGGCCAGCACGGTGACGTCGCAGGGCGACAGCGTCAGCCCGAGGCGTCGGCCGATCTGAATTGCCGCCTCGCGCTGAACGTTTCTGTAGCGGCGCGGCAGCTCGAATACGTCGTGACGCTCGAGCAGCGCCATGCCGAGCTGCAGCGAGGTGAGATTCTTGAACCATTGATTGCCGAACAGGCTCGGCATCGCGTTCCGGCACAGCATGCCGCCGATGCGGTCGTAATAGACTCCGAACGGTTTTGACAGGCTGAAGGCCAGCGCCTGCACCGCCGGACTGTCGGCGGCAATTTTTGCGGCGGGCGGTTCGGCAATCGAGCCGACATAGGTGACGTCGAGCAGCACGCGGGGCTTTTCGGCGGCGGCGAGCAGCGCCAGAAAATCATTGGCGTGCGGCCAGACATTGCCGTCGATCGCCGATGGCTGGCTCAGGCAGAACAGTGCGTCTGTGGGCAGCGTGCGCGCGACGGCCTGCCAATGGCTGCGCGGATGTTCGATCACGGCAATGCCGCAGGCTTCGGCATAGGCCTTATAGCCTTCATACTCGCCGGCGAAGACGTGCACCTCGGGATCGAATTTTTCGACGCGGGCGCGGTTGCCGTAGGCGGTGATGACGTGAAACAGCGCTTCACTGCCGCCGGCGGTCGGATAACGCCAGGGAAACCCGGCCGCATCGATCGCGACCACGGGGGTCGCCCACGCCATCCAGCGCTTGATGAAGGCTTCATGCGAGGCAAACTGCTTGCCGGTCCAGGCGTCGCGGAATTGTTCGAGATGATGGCGCCGCGCAGCGTCGGGGCCGGCGACGGCATTGCCGAGAATGAAATTTTTCGCGGCTTCGGTCTCTGATGTGACCAGCGCATAAACCGTCTTGCTCGCCCCGGCGGCTTTGATGCGGCGGTCGAGTTCAGGATCATGGATCGGCGGGGTGATGGTCCGGTCGTTCACGATCGTCATGCAAATGGCGGTTGCGGCAATTTCTCTGGTCGAATCTATCACGGCCGGGCGCTCAACGCTCGAAAACCCTGCGCGTTACGTTATCAGACCCTTACGCAGCCAGATCCGCCACCACCGCATCGAGCACCGGGAAACCTGCCTGCGTCACGCGCAGCCTTCCGTCGGCGTCGACGGTGATCGCGCCTTCTTCGCGCAGCACGGCGATCCGGCCGGGATCGAGCGTGCGGCCCGATAGCGCGGCGTAGCGCTTGGGATCGATACCTTCCGCAAGCCGCAACCCCATCAGCAAAAATTCGTCGGCGCGTTCTTCCGAGTTGAGGACGTCGTCGGTGATGAAGCCGTGGCCGTTGGTCTCGACCCGCATCAGCCAGGCTTCGGGACGTTTCTCGGTCGCGATCGCGTGCCTTTCGCCGTCGATGTCGAGGCGGCCATGTGCGCCGGGACCGATGCCGGCATATTCCTCACCGCGCCAATAGACGAGATTGTGTTTGCACTCCGCGCCCGGCCGCGCGTGGTTGGAAATCTCATAGGAAGGAAGACCCTGCGCGGCGCAAACATCCTGCGTCACGTCATAGAGCGCGCGGGCGACGGCCTCATCCGGCGTCTTCAATTTGCCTGCGGCATGCAGTCCGAAAAACGGCGTGCCCTCCTCGATCGTGAGCTGATAGAGCGACAGATGTTCGGCGGCTTCCGAAATCGCCAGCTTCAATTCGTCGGCCCACATTTGCGGCGTCTGGTCGGGGCGGGCGTAGATCAGGTCGAACGAGTAACGGTCGAAGGATTGCCGCGCGATCGCCACCGCATCCAGCGCCTCGCGCGCACTGTGCAGGCGGCCCAATGCCTTCAATGATGCGTCATCCAGCGCCTGCACGCCGAGCGACACGCGGTTGACGCCGGCCGCGCGATAGCCGCGAAACCGCGTCGCCTCGACGCTGGTCGGGTTGGCTTCCAGCGTCACTTCGACGTCACCAGCGACGCGCCAATGCTTGCCGATCGCATCCAGGATCGCGCCTACGGTCTGCGGTTGCATCAGCGACGGCGTGCCGCCACCGAGGAAGATCGAGGTGACCTCGCGGCCCGGCGCGCGCTCGGCTGATGTTTCGATCTCGCGCGCAAAGGCGCTGACGAACCGCGCCTCGTCGATCGGGGCGTGCCGGACATGGCTGTTGAAATCGCAATACGGGCATTTCGACAGGCAGAATGGCCAGTGCACATAAACGCCGAAAGCCGCTTTGCCGGTCTTGAGGATCTCGGGGCGCTCGAAGCTAGCCAAGGCAGATCTCCGCCAGTTTGACGAAGGCGCGGGCGCGGTGCGACAGGCCGAGCCCTAGCGGCGGCAGGCCGTGCTTCTCGATGCTGGCCATCTCGCCGAAGGTGCGGCCGTGCCCATCGGGCAGGAACGACGGATCGTAACCGAAACCCTCGGTGCCGCGCGGCGGCCACACCAAGGTTCCATCGACCCGCGCCTCGACCTCTTCGAGGTGGCCGTCAGGCCAGGCGACGCACAGCGCGGACACGAAATGCGCCTTGCGTTTGTCTGGCGTTTTGGCGCCGCGCTCCTGCAACAGGCGTTCGACCCGCGTCATCGCCGCCAGAAAATCCGCAGGTTTGCCGGCCCAGCGCGCCGAATAGATGCCGGGCGCGCCGTCCAGCGCGTCGACCACGAGGCCGGAATCGTCGGCGAAGGCCGGAAGCTGCGCGGCTTTCGCGGCCGCGATGGCCTTGATCGCCGCGTTGGCCCGAAACGTCTCGCCGGTTTCCTCGGGCTCATCGAGGCCGAGCTCGCCGGCCGAGATCGCCTCGACGCCATGCGGCGCCAGCAATTCGCGCATCTCGGCAAGCTTGCCAAGATTGTGGGTCGCGATCACCAGGCGGCCTGTGATTCGACGGTGCATGATCAATCAGACTACGCGACGGCCATCTTTTGCAAGTCCACCAGACGCGCGACGCCCTTGCGCGCCAGCGCCATCAGCGCCAGGAACTCGTCCTGCGAGAACGGCGTCTTTTCGGCGGTGCCCTGCACCTCGATGATGCGGCCGTCGCCCGTCATGACGAAATTGGCGTCGGTATCGGCCTCGGAATCCTCGGCATAATCGAGGTCGAGCACCGGCGTACCCTGATAGATGCCGCAGGAGATCGCCGCGACATTGTCGCGGAGCACATTGGCTTTCAACATGTTGCGGCTCTTCATCCACGAGATGCAGTCGGCCAGCGCCACCCAGGCGCCGGTGATCGCGGCAGTGCGGGTGCCGCCATCGGCCTGGATCACGTCGCAATCGACCGTGATCTGACGCTCGCCGAGCGCTTCGAGGTCGACAGCCGCCCGCAAGGAGCGCCCGATCAGGCGCTGGATTTCGACGGTGCGGCCGCCCTGTTTGCCGGCCGCGGCCTCGCGGCGGGTGCGTTCCAGCGTGGCGCGGGGCAGCATGCCGTATTCGGCGGTGACCCAGCCGCGGCCCTGACCCTTCAGCCAGGGCGGCAGGCGTTCTTCCAGCGTAGCCGTGACCAGCACATGGGTATCGCCGAATTTCACCATGCAGGAACCTTCGGCGTATTTGACGACGCCGCGTTCCAGCGACACGGGACGCAGCTCATCGGGCGCACGGCGGCTTGGCCGCATGGGGAATCCTCCGGAAAATCAAGTAAAAGCGGTTCGCGGTGCTTGTAGGAGGGGGAGCGGGCAGCGGCAAGGCCTTTGCCACGCCAAAACCGTCTGAATACTCGATCGGCTTCGCCCATCTGTGCGCTCAGAGACCTCCCGTGGTCGGAATCCCCGCCCGCAGGAGCTGCTCACGAGATGGCATCATGGGAACTTGCCGGGTCCGTTCGCGTTTGCGTGTGAGGCTGACCAAAATGTCTAATGCGTCTACAGCCCCGGCCCTTCCACCACCCGGCAAGGCCCGGGGGGATTCCGTTACGTCTCGCGAACTGAATATTGTGAAAGTTGCCGCCGCCCTGGTGTCGGCCGCAGTCCTGCTTGCCGGCCTGTATTACGGCCGCGAAATCCTCATACCGCTCGCGATCGCCTTCCTGATCACGTTCGCACTGAATCCGCCGGTCACCTGGTTTGTCCGACTAGGCTTGCCGAGACTGCTCGCGACGAGTCTGGTCATGGTGACCGTCGTGTGCGCTCTGGTAGGACTGGGCGTCGTTCTCGGCGCCCAGGTCCGTTCGATCGCGGTCGAATTGCCGGCCTATCAATCGACGATACTGACGAAGCTGTCGGACCTGCGCCAGAATCTCAAAGCACCGGGAATGTTCGACGGTGTGCTGACAACCGTCGAACGCTTGCAGAAGGAGGTCCAGTCAAAGGACGATAAACCCGCGGACGGGCCCGTCCCGCAGCGTGTCGAAATCGTCCCCACGCCGCAAACGCCGTTCGAGCAGGCATTTGCCTGGCTTGTGCGGTCAGCGGAGCCTCTGGCCACCGCCGGCATCATCCTGATCTTCGTCTTTCTGGCGCTGCTTGATATTGGCGACCTTCGCGACCGGTTTCTGCGCCTGTTGGGTGGGAACTTCCATCGTTCGACCGATGCGATTCAGGAGGCTGGCGCGCGTATCAGCAGATATCTCCTGATGCAGTTACTCGTAAATATCAGCTACGGCGTGCCGCTAGCGGCCGGCCTCTGGTTCATCGGTGTACCAGGCGCCCTGCTGTGGGGCGCCGTGGGCGCGGTCATGCGCTTCGTCCCCTATGTTGGCCCGCTGATTGCTGCGATCTTTCCGATCGCGCTCGCCTTTGCCGTCGACAGCGGCTGGAGCATGCTGCTCTGGACCGTTGCGCTGATCGTCATCCTCGAGTTGATCAGCAACAACATCGTCGAGCCGCTGCTATATGGATCCAGCACCGGCTTGTCGGCGATATCGCTCATCGCCTCGGCGATATTGTGGACAGCGCTTTGGGGGCCCGTGGGGCTGATCCTCTCTACCCCTCTCACGGTTTGTCTGCTGGTCCTCGGGCGCAATCTGCCGCAGTTCCGCTTCCTCAACACCATGCTCGGCTCGACGCCTGCACTGGATGTTCCGGCCCGCATCTATCAGCGGCTGATTGCAAATGATGCCGACGAAGCTGTCGAGATCGCAAGCGCCGAGATCGAAAAATCTTCGGTCATATCATTCTACGACGCAATCGGCATTGAGGTCCTTCGTCTGGCAAGCGAGGAGTATCTCCAGAACGCAAGCGCCGAGCACCGCCTGCGCCTGGCAAGCGGAATGGACACGCTGCTCGACGATCTGAGAGACGAATACCCCTCCTCCCTGAGTGCGGAGGCAAAGCCCAGGGTCCTGTGCATCGGAGGGAAATGGGAAATCGATGCCCTCGGCGGCGAGATGCTGGCCCATGCGCTCGCTTTCGAAGGGATTGCCGCAGCTTCCCAACCCGCTGCAAGCGTCAATGCCGACTATCTGGCCAAGCTCGATCTGAAGGGCGCGGACATTGTATGCCTCAGTTATTTTGCGCCGGATCCAGCGATCCCCGCTCGCCACGCCTGCCGGCGGCTGCGAAGACGATGGCCGGATGTGCGCATCGTTCTAGCGCTATGGAACGCGCCGCCGGAACTGTTGACCGACGAATCTCTTGAAACGCTCAAAGCCGATGCCGCCGTGACTTCGGTTGAGGAGGCGGTTCGCCGTATTCACCGCATCGTCGATCCTGAAGAGGCCAAGGCAGCCCAACAGGCCGCCGTGCCTGACAATGACGCAGAGCGTGTCGACGCGCTGAAAGCGACCGGGGTGTTGGAAGGGGACAAGCGCGAAGCCCTGGATGCACTCGCCAAGCGAGCGGCCGACGTGTTCAACACCAGCGTTGCCGTGATCACCACCATCGACAAGGAGCGCGAATACTTCGTCGGACAAAGTGGAAAATTGCCAGCTGCGATCACCGACGATGCAGGCACGCTGCTGCCGATGGACCGCGAACACGCGATCTGCAACTACGTTGTAGCCAACGACGGGACGTTGGTGATTTCGGATATCGAGCGCGATCCGCGCTTTGCCGATAACGAGACGATCAAGCAATGGGACATGCGCTTCTACGCCGGGGCGCCGCTACGCGCAGCGGACGGTCTGGTAATCGGAGCGCTATGCATTCTCGACTCCGCACCCCGCACCCTGGAAGAAAACGAGGTCGCATTGCTTGAAACGATGGCCGGCGATGTCGTAGCCACCATTACAACGAGTGACGCCGACGAGGAAGCGTCGGTGAAACCGGCACCCGCTGCCTCATCGGCGACGGTCGGGCAGGAGGTGCCCCAGTAGCCTGAGCAGCGCCAATCGAGCGGAACACGCTGTTCCAATCCCCAAAAGCCTCCAGAACCAAACGGTCCATAACACCCAAGACCGCCTCCCAAATGCGTGCTTGTCACCGGGCCTCCGGATAGACAGATTAGAGGCTTAGCGAGGGAGTAATTGGTGGCCCACCACGATCCGATTGGCCTGATTGCGCCGAATGCCGGGCTGGCCCAGCTCAATGAGCGTTCGCGCGACATTTTTCGTCAAATCGTCGAGAGTTATCTCGCAACCGGCGAGCCGGTCGGCTCGCGTAACATTTCGCGCCTGATCGCGATGCCGCTGTCGCCGGCCTCGGTGCGCAACGTGATGTCGGACCTCGAACAGCTCGGCCTGATCTACGCGCCGCATACCTCGGCCGGCCGCCTGCCCACGGAACTCGGCCTGCGTTTCTTTGTCGACGCCCTGATGCAGGTCGGCGACCTCACCGAAGACGAGCGGCAGTCGATCCAGACCCAGCTTGCCTCCGTCGGCCGCGCGCAATCGGTCGAGGCGGCGCTCGGCGAAGCCCTGACGCGGCTGTCGGGCCTGACGCGTGCCGCCGCGGTGGTGCTGACAGCGAAATCCAATTCGCGGCTGAAGCACATCGAATTCGTGCGGCTGGAGCCGGAACGCGCGCTGGTGGTGCTGGTCAGCGAGGACGGCCAGGTCGAAAACCGCGTGCTGACGCTGCCGCCCGGCGTTCCCTCGTCGGCGCTGACGGAAGCCAGCAATTTCCTCAATTCCCGCATTCGCGGCCGCACCCTTGCCGAATCGCGCCTCGAACTCGAAACCGCGCTGACGCAAAGCCGCGCCGAACTCGATCAGCTGACGCAGAAGATCATCGCGGCCGGCATCGCGAGCTGGTCCGGCGGCGAAAGCGAAGACCGCCAATTGATCGTGCGCGGTCACGCCAATCTGCTCGAGGATCTGCATGCGCTGGAGGATCTCGAGCGCGTGAAATCGCTGTTCGACGATCTCGAGACCAAGCGCGGCGTCATCGATCTGCTCGGTCGCGCCGAACGCGCCGAGGGCGTGCGGATCTTCATCGGGTCGGAGAACAAGCTGTTCTCACTGTCCGGTTCCTCCACCATCATCGCGCCCTATAGCGACGCCGCGGGCCGCATCGTCGGGGTGCTCGGCGTGATCGGTCCGACGCGGCTCAACTATGCAAGGGTGATTCCGACGGTGGACTATGCCGCGCGCATCGTCAGCCGGATGCTGGGTGGTTGATCCGGCCCGAAAAAAGCTCCGCTTTGTTGTTTTGACGCCTTTCCTGGCGCGAACCGGGGCCCGCCCCGGATCAGGACCGGTGCAGGTATCGCTCGAAAACGCCATGGAACGCTTGATTTTCGCCCGCTAAAGCACGATATCCCGGGCAGCAAATCCCCATTTACCCGAACGGTTCTTTTGAGAAGGCAGACTTATGACCGATCCCAACCGGCCGAATGATGACGCGGCGGCCCAGAGCGGCGAGCCCGTGGTCTCAAAGCCCTACATCATGCCCGACGATCCCGAAGAAGGATCGGTCGAGGCGTTGACGAAGGAAGCGGCTGAAGCGCGCGACAAGATGCTGCGCACGCTGGCGGAGATGGAAAATCTGCGCAAACGCACCGCCAAGGAAGTTGCCGATGCGCGGGCTTACGGAATCACCGGCTTCGCGCGCGACATTCTCGACATCGCCGACAATCTGCAACGCGCGCTGGATGCGGTTCCCGCTGAAATGAAGGAATCGGCCGACCCGGCGCTGAAGGCGTTCATCGAAGGCGTCGAGCTGACCGAACGGTCGCTGCTCAACACGCTGGAGAAAAACGGCGTCAAGAAATTCGATCCGTCCGGCGAGAAGTTCAATCCGAACTTCCAGCAGGCGATGTACGAAGTTCCTGACACGTCGGTGCCGGCGGGCACCGTGGTGCAGGTGGTGCAGGCCGGCTTCATGATCGGCGAGCGCGTGCTGCGTCCGGCGCTGGTCGGCGTGTCCAAGGGCGGCGCCAAGGCGGCGCCCGCCGCCGACATCACGACCTGAGGCGGACGCAATCTAACAAGGCTGCGATCAGGCCGGCGCATCCGTCGGCTTCTCGTGCGCCTTCGGCCAGTAGGTGCCAAAGCTCCAGAGATTGCCTTCCGGATCCCGGCAGGCGAAATCGCGGCTGCCGTAGTCGGTGTTGTGCAGCTCCATTTCGATTTTGGCGCCTGATGCCTTCACCCTGGCGCACAGCGCGTCGGGGTCCTCGACGGCGACATAAAGCGCGTCGGTGCGCCGGCCAGAGATGTCGCCGACCAACTTGCCGTACTCATCGTCGCGGGCCTGACCGAGCATCAGCAGCGAAGCGCCGCAGGCAAGTTGCGCGTGCTGCACCACGCCGTCGCTGCGGTAGACGACATGCTCGGTGAAACCCAGCACATCCTTGAGCCAGCGGATCATCGCATCGGCATCCCTGCAGCGCATCGTCGGATAGATGCGCTGCGCGTCGTTGGCATTGGTCATGGACAAACTCCGTACCTTTTGGCTTCACCGTGTCAGTATGCTGATACGGCGTGGCGTAGGCTTGAAGATTTGTTACCAGTCCGAAAACGCTTCGTTCGGGCGTGTCAGTCGGCTGTCGATCAGCGCCAGCCGCTGCGCCCAGGCCGTCGGCGTCTCGCCCGCCAGTTCGCCGAATTCGCGGACCAGATGGGCCTGGTCGGCAAAGCCGCTCTCGGCGGCAATCCCGGCCCAGCCGGGCGCCGTCCCGCTGCGCGCCAGCCGGCAAGCCCGATCAAAGCGCATCATGCGCGCGATTGATTTGGGCGCGAGGCCGAGCTCGGATCGAAAACGTTCGACCAGATGCTTGCGGCTCCAGCCGATCTCGCCGGCCAGCGCCGTGATCCGCGCGCTGCCCGCGGTACGCGCCAGCCGGCGCCAGGCGAACGCGATCTCCGGCGACGGCAGATGATTGGCGCGGCCGGCGATGAAGTCCTCGAGCAGGTCGAAGCGGCGTTGCCAGCAAGCCGTCGCGCCCAGCCGCTCGCGCAATTGCCGGCCCTCGCGGCCGAGCACGTCCGACATATCGACCATTCTCGCGACGAGGTCGACCACGCCCCCGCCGAAGAAGCGATAGGCGCCGAGCGGGGTAAAATCCACCTGCACGCATTCGGCGCCGCCATCGGACTCGATATGAACAGGCCCGGCATAGAGGCCCGCGGCGAAGCTCGGCTGCCGGTCGGCCGCATCGGGCTTTCGGCCGAGCGCGATCAGGAACGGGCTGCCGAGGCTGATGATCAGCGGCACGATCAGGTGCGCGGCTTCACGCTGCGAAAATCGGCCAAGCGCGGTCTCGCGGTAGCCCGTCATTCCCGTGATCAGGCCGGCCGTTCGCTGCGAGGGTGCACGGCGGATCATCTCGAACGCGAGGGGGGCGCCTAGATCCGGCATCGCCGCTCTCCGCGCGCGAGAATGCTGTAGATTCTCTTTTGACGCGTTTTCTTCACGCGAACCGGTATCCACTTCGCTCGAAAACGCTTTAGACTGCGATATCGCTGGACTGGATGCGCTTGACGCCGGCTGCGCCCATATCGGCCCATGCTTTCGCGAGCGAGCCCTGGGTGTCGATGCCGCGGCAGGCGTCTTCGACGACATAAGTTTCAAAGTCGGCCTTGCGGGCGTCGAGCGCGCTCCATGCCACGCAGAAGTCGGTGGCGAGACCGGCGAGGAACACGCGTTCCACCTTGCGCGCCTTCAAATAGGCGGCAAGTCCCGTCGTGGTCTTGCCATCGGCTTCGGTGAAGGCCGAATAGCTGTCGACGTCCTTGTTGGAGCCCTTGCGGATGACGAGGCCGGCGTGGGCGATCGAGAGGTCCTTGGACAGCGCGGCGCCCTCGGTGCCCTGCACGCAGTGATCGGGCCACAGCACCTGCTTGCCGTAGGGCAGGTCGATCGTCTCGAACGGCTTCTTGCCGGAATGCGTGGTGGCGAACGAGACATGGCTAGCGGTGTGCCAGTCCTGCGTCAGCACGACGTTGGCAAAGCTCTTGGCGATGCGGTTGATGACGGGAACGACCTGGTCGCCATCTTTCACCGCAAGGCTGCCGCCCGGCAGGAAGCAGTTCTGAACGTCGATCACCAGCAATGCCGACGCATTGTCGGGTTTGATCGACGCGGCCAAAGCTGCCTTTGGAAGAATGGTCGCCATTGCCGCCGTGCCGAGAATCGTGCCGAAGCCCGTGAGAATTTGCCTGCGCTCGAACATGGTGCATCTCCCTGTCAAAGAGGTCAACACTATAGCGTTTTCGAGCGAAGTGGGGACCGGTTCGCGTGAAGAAAACGCGTCCAGAAAAGAGCTCCAGCAAATCAGGTCGCAGGCAGAGCGTAAAGCGGCTTTAGACGGCGGCCTGCGGCTGAATCTTCGGCACCGGACGGGGCATGTTTAGCGCGGGCGAATTCCGTCACGCACGGCGCGGAAACGCGTGAACGCGGTGGTCCAACCCTCGCGCGGCGAACTGCCGATGATGCGCAGCGAATTCTGGCCGCCGAATCGCAACCATTGCACGATCGTCACCGGCGTATTGTCCTTGCCGCTGGTGGCTTCGATGCGGGTTTCGTATCCGGGCTGGCCGTCGATGCGGACCGCCTCCGACATCGTGATCCGCCCGTCGCGTACGCCGGGAATCGTCGTCGCCATTTGCTGGGCGAAACGTCCGCGGTCGTCGGGCTGCGCCGGCGCGGATCCGACCAGGCCGACGATCATGAAGGGCGCGGTTTCAAAACCGCTTTTTTCGTCGCCGTCGGCAATGATCAGGGCTGCGCCCGGCGCCAGCGTGCGGACCGTCTTGAAATTGCTGAGCTCGGACATCCTGAACGGCATCAGCCCGAGCTGCTCATCGACCGGAACTTCGTTTCGGATCACCGCGGAAGCGAACATCTGCCGTATGGCGTCATCGGTATAGATCCGGGAGGCATTCTCCGGCACCTGCACGGCGACGTAGCCGGAGAAGGTCGGACCCGGCAGGATCATCGAGTAGCGCCGGACATTGGTGGCGCCGTCCTTGGCGTTTTCAGCGGTGTAATAGGCGAGCCCTGCCGCCGTCTCGATGCTCTCCGGCTTGATGCCGCCGGTGCCGCCGGGATTTGCCTTGAAAGCATTGGCGACCTCGCCATAGGCCTCGGCGGGCAGGTCCGCCACCAGCACCTTGACGCCCTGATCCTCGGTCTCGAAGCCGACAAATGATCTGGCTTTGACCAGGCCGACCAGCGGGGTCATGCCGACCCGCGCACCCGGCGGAAAGACCGGGTCGGCGGCGAACGCAGCGCAGGTCGCGGCGATGGTAAGGGCAAACGCAGCGATGTATCGAACAGGCTTCATGAAGGGTCTACCGGGTTTACTTTGAGGCGGCTCAATGGTCGGCCAGCGCAGCCCTCAAGGGTTCGAGGGCGTGGGTTCAGTCAGCCCGCTTTTAGCGGTTTTGATGTCCCTGCAACAGGGCAGGGCGGGCGTCCGTTCCCTCGTCACGTCCCGAAACGCCGGAATTTTCGCGCGATATGGCGGCTAGCCAAACGTTTTCGGGCGGTTTCGGCGGCGTGCCGGACCGCCGGTCAGGTCCGCGCAGCGGCCAAATACCGCGCTGGCCGCGATCACGAACTGGGCTGATTTTCGGACGTGGTGATGAGTGCGCGCTCACCTCCTTGCCGATTTGTTAACACGGCTGGCGGCCTGAACCAGGACTGAACCTTGACCTGCCCTGAGCTGACACAATCTTTCAAACGTCAGCATTTTCAGGCCCTAAGGTTGCGTTCGGTCCTTGCGGGCAGGACCCCCCCTCCTATATGAGGCTCACCGTCGCAATATCGCGAGTAATTGATCGTTGGGGGTTCGGTTAGGTGCGCCGTCCAGGGCCCAGCCAACCTGCCGCAAAAAGAAGGATATGAGGACCATGGGAAAGGTCATTGGGATCGATCTCGGCACCACCAATTCGTGCGTCGCCGTAATGGATGGCAAGACAGCTAAAGTCATCGAGAACGCAGAGGGTATGCGCACGACGCCGTCGATCGTCGCTTTCAGCGATGATGGCGAGCGCCTCGTCGGCCAGCCTGCCAAGCGTCAGGCGGTGACCAATCCCGAGCGCACCTTCTTCGCGGTCAAGCGCCTCGTCGGCCGCCGCTATGACGACCCGATGGTCGAGAAGGACAAGAAGCTCGTCCCCTATAAAATCGTCAAGGCATCGAACGGCGACGCCTGGGTCGAAGCCGACAGCAAGACCTACTCACCCTCGCAGGTCTCCGCCTTCATCCTGCAGAAGATGAAAGAGACCGCGGAAGCCCATCTCGGCCAGAAGGTCGAGCAGGCCGTCATCACGGTTCCCGCCTATTTCAACGACGCGCAACGTCAGGCCACCAAGGACGCCGGCAAGATCGCCGGCCTTGAAGTGCTGCGCATCATCAACGAGCCGACCGCGGCCGCGCTCGCCTACGGCCTCGACAAGACCAAGGCCGGCACCATTGCGGTGTACGACCTCGGCGGCGGCACCTTCGACGTCTCGATTCTCGAGATCGGCGACGGCGTGTTCGAGGTGAAGTCCACCAACGGCGACACGTTCCTCGGCGGTGAAGACTTCGACATGCGGCTCGTCAGCTATCTGGCCGATGAGTTCCAGAAGGAGCAGGGCATCAACCTGCGCAACGACAAGCTTGCCTTGCAGCGCCTGAAAGAGGCCGCCGAAAAGGCCAAGATCGAATTGTCCTCGACCACGCAGACCGAAATCAACCTGCCGTTCATCACGGCCGATCAGACCGGTCCGAAGCATCTGACGATGAAGCTGACCCGCTCGAAGTTCGAGGCGCTGGTCGACGACCTCGTCCAGAAGACCATCGAGCCGTGCCGCAAGGCGCTGAAGGATGCGGGCCTCACCGCCGCCGAGATCGGCGAAGTGGTGCTGGTCGGCGGCATGACGCGCATGCCGAAGGTTCAGGAAGTGGTGAAGCAGCTGTTCGGCAAGGAGCCGCACAAGGGCGTCAACCCGGACGAAGTCGTCGCCATCGGCGCGGCGATCCAGGCCGGCGTGCTGCAGGGCGACGTCAAGGACGTGCTGCTGCTCGACGTGACCCCGCTGTCGCTGGGCATCGAGACGCTGGGCGGCGTGTTCACCCGCATCATCGACCGCAACACCACGATCCCGACCAAGAAGAGCCAGGTGTTCTCGACCGCCGAGGACAACCAGAGCGCCGTCACCATCCGCGTCTTCCAGGGCGAGCGTGAAATGGCGGCCGACAACAAGGTGCTCGGCCAGTTCGACCTGATGGGCATTCCGCCGTCGCCGCGCGGCATGCCGCAGATCGAGGTGACGTTCGACATCGACGCCAACGGCATCGTCAACGTTTCGGCCAAGGACAAGGCCACCGGCAAGGAACAGCAGATCCGGATTCAGGCCTCCGGCGGCCTGTCGGATGCCGACATCCAGAAGATGGTCAAGGACGCCGAGGCCAATGCGGCCGAGGACAAGAAGCGCCGCGAGGCGGTCGACGCCAAGAACCATGCCGACAGCCTGGTGCATTCCACCGAGAAGGCGCTGGCCGAACACGGTTCGAAGGTCGAGGAGAGCGAGCGCCGTTCCATCGAGGACGCCGTCAGCGACCTCAAGGAAGCGCTGAAGGGCGACGACGCCGAGGCGATCAAGGCCAAGACCAACACGCTGGCGCAGGCTTCGATGAAGCTCGGCGAGGCCATGTACAAGCAGCAGGCCGAAGCCGACGCCAAGAAGGATGCGGCCAAGGATGACGTCGTCGACGCGGAGTTCACCGAGGTCGACGACGACAAGAACAACAAGAAGTCGGCATAAGCGGGCTTTCGATCATGACCCTCACACCAAAGAGCGCCGGCTGCGTCTCGATGGGTGAGGGTCATTTTTCGTTAAGCGCAAGGCGGCATCCTCAAAAATGCACCCTTGCGGCATGAAGACGAAATTCGGACGGATCTGACGGATGTCCACCAAGCGCTGCTATTATGAAACCCTTGAAGTCGAACGGAGCGCGGACGATTCCAAGCTCAAGGCCGCCTTCCGCAAGCTCGCGATGAAATGGCATCCGGACAAGAATCCGGGCGATGCTTCCAGCGAAGTGAAGTTCAAGGAAATCAACGAAGCCTATGAGGTGCTCAAGGACGGCGACAAGCGCGCCGCCTATGACCGCTACGGCCACGCGGCGTTCGAGCAGGGCATGGGTGGCGGCGGGCCCGGATTCGGCGCCGGCTTCGCCTCGTCATTCTCGGATATTTTCGAGGATCTGTTCGGCATGGCCGGACAACGCGGGCGCGGTGGCGGCGGCCGCGAGCGCGGCGCCGACCTGCGCTACAATATGGAAATCACGCTGGAGGAAGCCTTCCTCGGCAAGACCGCCCAAATCGAGATTCCGGTTTCGGTCACTTGCGAGTCCTGCTCCGGCACCGGCGCCAAGGCCGGCACCAAGCCGAAGACCTGTTCGCTATGCGGCGGGCAGGGAAGGGTGCGGCAAGCCCAGGGCTTCTTCACGCTGGAACGAACCTGTCCGGGCTGTCAGGGCCGCGGCCAGATGATTGAAGACCCCTGTCCCTCCTGCGCGGGCTCGGGCCGGGTGACGCGCGACCGGACCCTGTCGGTCAACATTCCGCAAGGCGTCGAAGACGGCACCCGCATTCGCCTCGCCGGCGAGGGCGAGGCCGGCGTCCGCGGCGGACCGCCCGGCGATCTCTATATTTTCCTGTCGCTGGCAACCCACGAATTCTTCCAGCGCGACGGCGCCGACCTGCATTGCCGGGTCCCGATCTCGATGGTGGCGGCCGCCCTTGGCGGCGAATTCGAGGTGCCGACCATCGACAAGGGCAAGACCAAGGTGAAGGTGCCGTCGGGAACACAGTCCGGCCGACGATTCCGCATCGCATCAAAAGGCATGCCGGTGCTCCGTTCGCGCCAGACCGGCGACATGTATGTCCAGGTGATGGTCGAAACGCCGCAGAATCTGACCAAGAAGCAGCAGGAATTGCTGGCCGAGTTCGAAAAGCTGTCGTCGGGTGCGACCCAGCCGGAAGCGGCGGGTTTCTTCACTAAGGTCAAGGACTTCTTCGGTAGCCGCGCTGCCCCGCAGTAAGCCTTTTGCTTGACCATAAGAGCTGCGACCTATACCTCTTTATGACCGTTTTCTGACATAACCGCCCGTTCGCGGTCCCCGCCTGGTAGCGACATGCCTCTGCAATCGTCCGTGCGTGCGTTGAAGAAGCCTCTCCGTCTTGACGACGAGGTGCGCTTTCTCCGTTCATGGATCGAAAAGCCGCTGCACATGGGCGCGGTGATGCCGTCCAGCAAGCTGCTCGCACGCACCATGGCGCAGTATGTCGACGTCGATTCGAAAGGACCGGTCGTCGAACTTGGCCCCGGCACCGGCGCGATCACCAACGCGCTGATCGAACATGGCGTCGATCAGAAGCGTCTCGTGCTGGTTGAATACAATCCGGGCTTCTGCGCGCTGCTGCGCGACCGTTACCCGCACGCGAAGGTGGTGCAGGGCGACGCCTACAAACTTCGCGACTCGCTGTTGAAGGTTCTCGACGTGCCGGCCTCGGCCGTGGTCTCCGGCCTGCCGCTGGTCACAAAGCCGATGCTGACGCGCCTCAAACTGATCCGCGACGCCTTTACGGCGCTCGCACCCGGGGCGCCCTTCGTGCAATTCACCTATTCGGTTGCGCCGCCGATCCCGAAATCGCTGCCTGGTGTGTCCACAGAAGCTTCCGAGCGGATCTGGATGAACCTTCCTCCCGCCCGGGTCTGGGTGTATCGCAAGGGCTGATACCGCGCGTATTCCGCAAAAGTGGAAGCCGGTTTTGCGCATAGAATACGCGCCAAATATTAGTTAAGAGCATTTTCGACGAAAATGCTCGCCCGCGTCTGCGCGGCGGGTTTGGCCCGAACCGCGATTTATAAAATATGTCCGCGCTGAAAATCCTCGTGATCCCGGGATCGCTTCGCACAGGCTCGCACAATGCGAGGCTGGCGGCCGCGGCCAGCCGTGAGCTGGCGCTATCCGGCGCCGAAGTGACGCGTATTTCGCTGTCGGATTTTCCGTTGCCGATCTATGACGGGGACCTGCAGGCGAAGTCCGGCGTGCCGAAGCACGCGGTCAATCTGAAGCGCATGATATCAGCCCATCATGGCGTCCTGATCGTGACGCCGGAATATAATTCGTCGGTGCCCGCGCTGGTGAAAAACACCATCGACTGGATCAGCCGGGTGCAGGAACCGCACGAAACCCGCGGCCAGGTGTTTCGCGGCGCCGTGTTTGCGATCGCATCGGCCTCGGGCGGGCGGCTCGGCGGCACGCGCGCGCTGGCGGCGCTGCGCCTCATTCTGTCGGCCTGCCACGCCAGCGTGGTTCCGAACCAGCTCGCATTGTCGTTCGCGGAGCAGGCCTATGACGAGATGGACCGTCTGAAACATCCTGCCGATTTCGAGGCGCTGCAAGCGCTGGTGCGGCAGCTGATCGACCATTCCCAACGCATGATGTGAGGTGACATGCAGCCTGCCAGTATCGCTCCGAAAGACCGGTTGATTGTGGCGCTCGATCTGCCCGGCGTCGCCGAGGCCGAAGCGATGGTGGCGCGGCTCGGCGACAGCGTGACATTCTACAAGATCGGCTATCAGCTGGCCTATGCCGGCGGCTTGCCGCTGGCCCGTCAATTATCCGGTGCGGGCAAGAAAGTGTTCGTCGATCTCAAGCTGCACGATATCGGCAACACCGTTGCACGCGGTGTCGAGAGCGTCGCCAAACTCGGCGCGACATTTCTCACCGTGCACGCCTATCCGCAGACCATGAAGGCGGCGGTGGAAGCGCGCGAGGGCTCGAGTCTCAAGATCCTCGCCGTCACGGTGCTGACCTCCTATGACGACGGCGATCTGCATGCCGCCGGCTATCGCCTCAACGTCTCCGATCTGGTCGAGGCGCGGGCCCAGCAGGCGCAGGTGCTTGGCGTCGACGGGCTGGTGAGTTCGCCGGAAGAGGCGGCGAGTTTGCGCAAGATCGTCGGCCACCAGATGAACCTGGTGACGCCGGGCATCCGGCCGGCGGGCTCTGCGACCGGCGACCAGAAGCGCATCATGACGCCTTCGCGCGCCATTGCCGCCGGCGCGGATTATCTGGTGGTGGGGCGGCCGGTCACCGAGGCCGCCGACCCCAAAGCCGCCGCGGATGCCATTCAAGAAGAAATCGCGCAGGCGCTGGCGTAATCAATCAGCGAGACTAAGAAACGGGAGAACAAGATGGCCAAGGGATACTGGATCGGTCGCGTCGACGTTCACGATGACGAGGGCTACAAGCCCTATGCGGCCGCCAATCTCGCGATCTTCAAGAAGTTCGGCGGGCGCTATGTCGTGCGCGGCGGCACGTTCACCGGCGTCGAGGGTCAAAGCCGCTCGCGCAACGTGGTGATCGAGTTCGACAGCTACGACGCGGCGATGGCCTGCTATAACTCGCCGGAATACCAGGCCAACATCAAGGTTCGACAACCGCACTCGATTGCCGAGCTGATCGTGATCGAAGGCTATGACGGCCCGCAGCCCTAGAGCGGGAAGACGTTCGACTTTTGCGTCATGCCCGGGCTTGTCCCGGGCATCCACGTCTTACCTTTGGTCGCGCAACAAAGACGTGGATGGCCGGGCCAAGCCCGGCCATGACGACGGACCCGGGCCTGATCGGTTGCCGGAATGTCCCCATCCCGCTATAGGGCTTGAAGAGGTGAAGCCATGGCCGACATGCGTTTGATCGTAGCTGGAGCCGGCGGCCGGATGGGCCGGGCGCTGGTGCGCGTCATTTCGGAGACGTCAGGTGCGGTGCTTGCCGGCGCGCTGGAGGCGCCGGGTTCGGAACTGCTGGGCAAGGATTCCGGCATCCTCGCCGGCCTGCCCGAAAACGGCGTCAAACTCTCTGCCGATCTCTGGGCGCTCACGGCGAACGCCGACGGCATTCTCGATTTCACGGTTCCCGCCGCCACCATCGCCAATGTGGCGATCGCCGCCGAACGGAAGCTGGTGCACGTGGTCGGAACCACGGGGTTGTCGAGCTCCGACATGGCCGTGATCAAGAGCGTGACGTCCCGTGCCATCGTCGTGCAATCAGGCAATATGAGCCTCGGCGTCAATCTGCTGGCGGCCCTCGTGAAGCGCGTCGCGCAATCGCTAGATACCGATTTCGACATCGAGATCCTCGAGATGCATCACAAGGCCAAGGTCGATGCGCCGTCGGGCACCGCGCTCATGCTGGGTGAGGCCGCCGCCGCGGGCCGCGGCATCGACCTGCATCTGCATTCGGCGCGCGGACGCGACGGCATTACCGGCGCGCGCAAGGCCGGCGATATCGGTTTTGCGGCGCTGCGCGGCGGCACCGTCACCGGCGAACACAGCGTGATCTTCGCCGGCGCGATGGAGCGCATCGAGCTGACCCACCGCGCCGAGGACCGCACCATGTTTGCGCAGGGCGCGATCAAGGCGGCGTTGTGGGCGCAGGGCAAGACGCCCGGCCTGTATTCGATGGCCGATGTGCTGGGCCTCGGCGACTTCTGAAGTTCGAGGACGCGCCGAATGCGAAGCCCACAGACGTCATCCTGAGGCGCGAGCCTTGCGGTGCACTTGCACCGCTGGGCGAGCCTCGAAGGATGGCCGCAGTCGCTTCCATCCTTCGAGGGCGCGCAAGCCAGCGGCGCAATTGCGCCGCCGAGCGCACCTACGGGTGAACGCAATTGCGTTCATCCCGGGGATGACGCGATAGGAAGCGAGTGGTCCGCGCAACCTAAATCACGCTTTACCCTTGCTTGTTCGGGCGCAGCAACGAGATGCCGGTCATGTCAGCCGGTTTCGGCAATTGCATCAGGTCGAGCAGTGTCGGCGCAATATCCGCCAGCCGGCCTTCCGCTAACGTCACGTCGCCGCCGCCCTGCAGCAGCAGGGGCACCGGGTTCGTCGTGTGCGCCGTATGCGGACCGCCAGTTGCGGGGTCGCGCATCATTTCGCAGTTGCCGTGATCGGCCGTGACCAGCAGCGCGCCGCCGGATCGCTCGATCGCCTCCGAGATTTTCCCGAGTGCGGTATCGACGGTTTCGACCGCTTTGATTGCAGCCGCCAGGTTTCCCGCGTGGCCGACCATGTCCGGATTGGCGTAGTTCAGGACGATCAAATCGTACTTGCCCGAGTCGATTGCCTCCACGGCCTTCGCCGTCAGCTCGACAGCCGACATCTCCGGTTGTAGGTCATAGGTCGCGACCTTGGGCGATGGCACCATGATGCGGTCTTCGCCGGGAAAAGGTTCTTCCCGTCCACCGTTGAGAAAATAGGTGACGTGGGGATATTTCTCCGTTTCGGCCATCCGCACTTGCGTCCGGTTTGCCGCTGATGTGACTTCGCCCAGGATGTTTGGAAACGCCTGCGGCGGAAATATCGTCTGCATCAGCCTGTCCAGATCAGCGCTGTACTGCGTCATTCCAACGGCGGCGGCGTATCGGACGCTGCGTCTGCGTTTGAAGCCGTCGAATGACGGATCGAGCATCGCACCAAGAATCTCGCGGACGCGATCAGCGCGAAAGTTGAAGCTCAGCACGCCGTCGCCATCTTTGATGCCGGCGTAATTGCCGATCACCGACGGCACGACGAACTCGTCGGTGACATCATGCGCATAGGCATCTGATATGGCCGATTGCGCGTCGGCAAAATGCGGGCCTTCGGCCTCGACGATGGCGTCATAGGCTTTGCCAACGCGTTCCCAGCGCTTGTCGCGGTCCATCGCATAATATCGCCCGACAACGGTTGCGATCGGAACCTGTGGCGGCAGCGCCGCGCTTAGCCGCTTCAAATCATCGGCCCCCGATCTCGGCGGCGTATCGCGTCCGTCCGTGAGCGCGTGTACGACCGCCGGCACGCCATGCTCGGCGAGGATCCTGGCCAGTGCCGCGACGTGGTCCTGATGCGAATGGACGCCGCCTGGCGATACCAGACCGATCAGATGACAGGTGCCGCCGCTCTGCTTCAGCGCCTGCACCAGGGCGGTGAGCGCCGTCGCGGATTTGATTTCGCCTGTTACAATGGCGTCGTTGATCCGCGGCAGGTCCTGCATCACCACGCGGCCCGCGCCGATGTTCAGGTGTCCCACTTCGGAATTGCCCATCTGACCATCGGGCAGCCCGACATCCCGTCCTGACGTCCTCAGGAAGGCGCGCGGACCCGCGTTCCACAGGCGGTCGAAATTCGGTGTTTTGGCCTGACGCACAGCATTGTCGGCCGGATCCTCTCGCCAGCCCCAACCATCCAATATCGCTAGCATTACGGGACGACGTTCCTGCATCGGCGGGCCTTTCGCTGTTTACCCCAGCGTGGTTGTGAGCGATCGATATGCGATCGTCAATCGAGGCGCGCCGTCAGTGTTCCGGCCGGGTGCTCTGCTTGGTCGACATATCAGCCATGGGAAATCGGAGGCCCGGCGCGCGAGCAATCAACATGACGAGGCTTGCCGTGAATGCCGCCAGCGCCAGCACGGACATCACCATGCGCAGCGCATTCCAGAACATCCAGGGCTCGAGATAGGCCCGCCAGATGGCGGCAGCGTTGTCCGCCGTCGGTACGACCGTTGCGAGACCTTCGTTCAACGGAACGCTGAAACGCAGCGTCACGAAGAATGCGCCGAGGCCATAAATGGCCGTGCCGAGAACGGCCAGCGCCAGCGGCCATCCGCCCGCTCCGATCAAGAGGACGGCAGCGAGCCCTCCAAACGCCAACGTGCCGAAAAAGCTGAACGCGAAAACGGCGTTACGAACGACCGCGTTGATGCCCTGCATCGCCTTGATCGCCGATACGGCATCGGTCGTCGCCAGACCCGGCATGACAGAGCAATGATAGGCGTAGAAGAATCCGGCGACCAATGCAGCCGCCAGAACAGAAAGTGCAAGACAGGAGAGCCGCACGAATTGCATTATTTGAGCCTATGAATCCGTAGGATGGGTAGAGCGCAGCGAAACCCATCAGCTTCGTCACAAGCTCTTGATGGGTATCGCGGAGCCTGTCATCGGGCGCGCATTCGCGCGACCCGTTGGCTCCACCCATCCTACGAATCGACGGATCTAATGCAATCCGACCTGGCCGGCTTCCCAGCCCAACATCGCCCGCTTGCGGGTGATGCCCCAGTGATAGCCGGTGAGCGCGCCGCCCTTGCCGAGTGCGCGATGGCAGGGCACCACGAACGAGACCGGGTTGCGGCCGACCGCAGCACCAACGGCGCGAGAGGCTTTTGGATTCTTGATCTTGTTGGCGATGTCGGAATAGCAGACCGCGCGGCCCATCGGGATCTTCAGCAAGGTTTCCCAGACGCGGACCTCGAAGTCAGTACCGATCAGGACCACGCGCAGCGGCTGGTCCGGCCGCCACAATTTGGTGTCGAAGATGCGTTGCGCGAGACCGGCCGTGCCGTCGCGATCCTCGACATAGGTCGCGTTCGGCCAGCGCCGCTTCATGTCGGCGAAAGATGCCGGCTCCTCGCCGGGATCGGCGAAGGCGAGCCCGGCAAGGCCGCGGCCGCTGGCGATCACGATGGCAGTGCCGAACGGCGAGGGATGGAAACCGTAGCGCAGCGTCATGCCGGCGCCGCCGTTCTTCCATTCGCCCGGCGACATCGCTTCATGCGTCACGAACAGATCGTGCAACCGGCCCGGACCCGACAGCCCCGAGTCGAGCGCGGCGTCGAGGACGCTCGCCGAGTCGCGCAACAATCCCTTGGCGTGATCGAGCGTCAGCGCCTGCATGAAGTCCTTGGGCGTCAGCCCGGCCCAGCGGCGGAACAGCAGGTGCAATTCATCAGGGGTCACCGAGGCGGCGTCCGCCATCGCTTCGATGGTCGGCTGCGCGCGCCAGTGTTCCGAGATGAAGGCGATCGCACGGCGCACGGAATCATAGTCGCGCAGCGCGGCGTTCTTGGGGGCCCGGCTTGGCCAGGCGTTGGTCATGTATGGCGAGTGTCATCATGGGATCAGATTTAGGGCTCATCTGACGTTCCAACCACCCGATTTCCGATACGGATTCACGTTATGGGATTGTAGGTAATACCGCGTTTGGCGGACTGCAGCGCAGCCAGTAAAGCCTTGGCAAAGCTTGCTTTTTCGTCCGGCCCCAAAAAATGCCCGACCGAGACGCGGCGGCCGCGCGAGACCAGATAAAGCCGCTCGATGCCGAATTCGGGATCGCCTGTCTGGTCCAGCCGTACCCAGAGCGGATTGAGCACCCATTCCACCACATGGCCGCGATGGCTGACGCGGCGCACCCGCAGCTCCGACGGCGTCACCGTGATTTCCTCCGACGCGTTGGCGCTGCGGAAATTGACCCGGAACGCCCAGTAGATCACGAGCACATCGAGCCCGAAGAATCCGAACACCGGCCAGGCGCCCATCAACAGAAACGCGACGCCCGCGACAAAGCTCACAGCACAAAGGAATGCCATCAGCACCAGGAAGCCGGTGCGGTTGAGCGAGCGATGCGGCGTCAGCCGCGCCGAAAACAGCTTCGGCTGGTCAACATCCCGATCAAAGTCGTTGCTTGCGGTCATCGCTGGTCAGTATACCCGGATCATGGCCAAAATCATCCGCGCTAAAGCTGCCAAAAAATCAAGCGTTCCGTCCGTGCCCAGCAAAACCGCAAGTAAAACCGCAAGGAAAACCGCCCAAAAGGCCACGGCCAGGAAGCCCGCCAAAGCGTCCACCAAGCCCGTGGCGAAGCGATCGCCAAAGCCAAAACCCTGGAGCTCAGCCGAGGTCCACGAGGTCTTCAGCCGCTTTCGCAAGGCCAATCCGGAGCCGAAGGGCGAGCTCGAACATCTCAACCCCTACACGCTGCTGGTCGCCGTGGTGCTGTCGGCCCAGGCCACCGACGCCGGCGTCAACCGCGCGACGCGCGCGTTGTTCGCGGTGGCGGATACGCCCGAGAAGATGCTTGATCTCGGCGAGGACACCGTGCGCGACTACATCAAGACCATCGGGCTTTATCGCAACAAGGCGAAGAACGTCATCGCGCTCTCGCAGAAGCTGATTGCGGAATTCGGCGGCGAGGTGCCGCGCACCCGCGCCGAGATCGAAACGCTGCCCGGCGCCGGCCGCAAGACCGCCAATGTCGTGCTCAACATGGCCTTTGGCGAGCACACCATGGCGGTCGATACCCACGTGTTCCGCGTCGGCAACCGCACCGGATTGGCGCCCGGCAATAACGTGCTCGAGGTCGAGCTCGGACTGGAAAAGATAATCCCGTCCGAATTCATGCTGCACGCCCACCACTGGCTGATCCTGCACGGCCGCTACACATGCCTCGCGCGCAAGCCGCGCTGCGAGGTGTGTTTGATCAACGATCTCTGTAGGTGGCCGGAGAAGACGGTGTGAGGGCTTACCGTCATTGCGAGGAGCGCAGCGACGAAGCAATCCATCTATCCCCGTGCGGCTTCGCTTCGCTCGCAATGACGTGGATGGAGCGCAATCAGACCATCGGCATTCCCGTGCGCCGCGACGGCTCGATCAGCTCGGGCCGCGGGCCGCTCAGTCGCTTGTGCATATGGACCATGAAGGCCATGCCGAACAGCGGCGTCGCGAGATTGACGATCGGGATCGACACGAAGGCGGCGATGATCAGCCCCGCTGTGAACACGGTCGACGCATTGTCCTTGCGCATCGCCTTGGCTTCCGCGGGCGAGCGGAAACGCATCGCCGCGAGCTCGAAATATTCCCGGCCGAGCAGCCAGGCGGTGGCAAAGAAGAAAATCAGGAAGCCGGCGCCGGCGAACAGCACGAAGGGCAGCGCGATCAGATAGACCAGGATGGTCAGCAGCGCCGTCTTGATGCCCTCGGGGATCGCCACGCCAAGCGGCAGCGCGGAGCCGGGCTTTTCTGCCGGATAATGCTCGCGCTCGACATGGTCGGCGACGTCGTCGACGAACACGCTGGCGACCAGCGAGGTGATCGCCGGCATCAGGAAGATACCGCCGAGCACGACGCCGAGCCCGGCCGCGATCGAGACGATCCAGGCCAAAATGTTCAGCGGCGTGTGAAAGCCAGGTCCCAGCAGCCCTTCCGCCCAGACCTCGCCATATTCGGCGAACCAGCTGAGCAGCCGCTGCAGGCCGAGCGCCAGCACCGTGATCAGCACCAGCGCCAGCCCGATCGAGCGCCACAGAATGGTGCGCATCGGCGGTGACAGGATTTGGGAAAGCGCCTTGACGGCGGCGTCCAGCATGATGGCCTCTGTTTCTCGGTAAAAAACCCTCGCGAGAGGTAGAGATGCAATCGGGCTTCGGCAAGACCTGGGCAGAAGACCTGGGCAGACCCGGGTTAGGAACGCCGGCAGCGATCCCGCCCGTGCATTTGCGTTATGCAGCCGTGACGGCACGGTTCGGCAGATTATGTTTTCCCGGCAAGTCCTGAAGGCTTAGTCTGATCCCCAAGCTACGGCGCAAGGGAGAAGCCATGACCGGGACGGAACTGCCGCTCGAGGGCGTGAGGGTCGTCGAGATGACCCATATGGTGATGGGCCCGACCTGCGGCATGATCCTGGCGCAGCTCGGCGCCGAGGTGATCAAGGTCGAACCACCCGTCGGCGACAAGACCCGCAGCTTAGGGGGCATGGGGGTCTCGTTCTTCCCGCTGTTCAACCGCGGCAAGCGCAGCGTCGTGCTCGATCTCTCCAAGGCGGAGGATCGCGAGACCATGGACCGGCTGCTTGCCAGCGCCGACGTGTTCGTGGAGAATTTTCGCGACGGTGCGCTCGAAAAGCAGGGCTTGGGTACCGAGGAGTTGCGCCGCAAGCATCCGCATCTGATCGTGGCCGGCCACAAGGGATTTCTGTCCGGACCCTACGAGCATCGTCCAGCGCTCGACGAGGTCGTGCAGATGATGTCGGGCCTCGCCGCGATGACCGGCACGCGAGACAAGCCGCAGCGCGTTGGTTCTTCCGCCAACGATATCATGGGCGGCATGTTCGGTGTGATCGCGATCCTGGCCGCGCTCTACCAGAAGCGCGGCGGCAACAAGGATGGCGCCGATATCAGGATCGGGCTGTTCGAGAATTGCCTGTTTCTCGTCGCGCAGCACATGGTCGAATATGAAATGACAGGCCGCAAGCCGCGCTCGATGCCGGAGCGCGAACATGCCTGGCCGATCTACGATATTTTCGACACCGCCGGTGGCGGCCGCATCTTCATCGGCGTCGTTACCGAGGGCCATTGGCAGAGTTTCTGCCGCGAGTTTGGGCTGCAGGAATTTTTGGACGATCCGACTTTGACCAACACCACCGAACGGATCATGGCGCGGGACCGGATTATTCCGCGCGTCGCGGAGGTGGTCAAAGGGTGGAACGTCACCGAGCTGTCGGCCAAGCTCGACACGCTGAACATCTGCTTCTCGCCGATCAATCGGCCTGAGGATTTGCTGCAAGACCCGCATGTGCTGCGCCCCGGCGGGCTCGTCAACAACTGCAACGCCGACGGCGCGCCGTTCCGCGTTCCCGCATTGCCGGTGGAATGGAACGGCGGCAATATCGGCGAAGGCCTCAATGTGCCCGTTCTCGGCGCCGATACCGAGGCAGTCAGAGCCGAACTGAACAAACAAACGTCAACCGACAACGCTGCGTGAGGCTGCCATGACCCGTCTTCAGGACGTCTATCCCGACAACAAGATCATTCTGCGCGAGGTCGGCTTGCGCGACGGATTGCAGCTGGTGAAGAAATTTCCGTCCACCGCCGCCAAGCAACACTGGATCCGCGATGAATATGCCGCCGGCGTGCGGCATTTCGAGGTCGGCTCGTTCCTGCCGGCCAACACCTTCCCGCAATTCACCGACGTGCGCGAGGTCATCGCCACTATCGCGTCACTGCCGGGCGCCTATGGCATCGCGCTGACACTGAACGAGCGCGGCGTCAACGAGGCGTTGGCATCAGGCGTGGCTGAAGTGGCCACCGTGGTCTCGGCGACCGAAGAGCACAGCCAGGCCAACGCCAACCGCAGCCGCGAATCCGCGATCGCCAACGTCAAGCGGCTCTGCGAATTGCGCGACGCCACTGTGCACAAACCTGTCGTGAACGCTGCGATCTCGATGGCGCTGGGCTGTTCGATCGTCGGTGCCGTCGATCCGAACGAAGTGATCAGGATTGCAGAAAAGCTGTTCGAGGCCGGCGTCGACATGGTCGCGGTCGCCGATACCGTCGGCTATGCCGGACCGAAGCAGGTCGGGGAATTGACGGCGGCCGTGGTGAAGATCGCGGGACCAAAGCCGGTCTGCATTCATCTGCACGACACCCGCGGCATGGGTATCGCCAACGCCTCGGCGGCGCTCGATGCCGGCGCACGCGTGCTGGACGGATCGCTGGGCGGCCTCGGCGGCTGTCCGTTCGCGCCGGGCGCGACCGGCAACGTCGTGTTCGAGGACCTCGTGTTCCTGTGCGAGAGCAAGGGTTTTGCGACCAGCATCGATATCAACAAACTGGTCGCGGTGCGATCAATCCTGAAATCGGAAATGCCGGACGAGCAACTCTATGGCGGGATGGCACGCGCCGGATTGCCGTGCGGGACGGCGAAGGCGGCGTGATTTAGTTCTCCCTCGCCTGGCTCTACATTTCGTCATGGCCGGGCATAGCCGTCTGAAGGACGGCGTCGCTCACGCTCGCCTATGCCCGGCCATCCACGTCTTTCTTACTTGAGTGAAGCATGACGGTGTTGTTTGGGGCGAGGCGACCCAACCCCTAGTCGTGCTTATGCGCGTGCTTGCGCGCCTTCGGCTTCTTGTCCGCCGCGGTCGGGATCATCACCACGCGGCCGTAGCGCACGCCGCGCTCGGCGATGATGTGGTCGGCGAAATGCCGGACCTCGCCGGAGGCGCCCTTCAGCGCCGTCACTTCCATGCAGCTGTCGTCGTCGAGATGGACGTGCAGCGTCGCCAGCGACAGATCGTGATGGCCGTGGAAATTCTGCACCAGCCGTTTTGAGAGGTCGCGCGCGGCGTGATCGTAGACATAGACCAGCGCGGCGACGCATTGCCCTGACGGTGCGGCGTCCTCGGCGCTTTGCTGCAGGCCTGATCGGGCGAGGTCGCGGATGATCTCGGAGCGATTCTGGTAGCCGCGCGTCTGCGCTGCGGCATCGATCTCGGCGAGCAAATCGTCTTCGATCGTGATGGTGATCCGTTGCATCTGGGATTCCGTGCTTTTCGGCAGTATGATATTTTTATTGTATCATCATACCGGGCTTGGTAGCGTGAGGGGCCGGGTTAGGTGTAGCGCAGCCGCTCTCGGACTGTAGCAGTTATCATGCGGGGGCAGGGCGGTGCGTACAGTCTTGTTGCGGATATTCTCCGCTACGGCTTCTTCTGCCGTCCTGATGCTCCCCGCCGAGGCGCAGGAGCGGGCGTCTCAGCCTGGCCAGCTTCCGCCGGTCACCATCACCGCTTCCGACCCAACGCCCAAGCGGGCCGCCCGGTCAAGTCAGTCGCAAAATCGTGGCGCGCGGAATAGAACGGCGATCAACTCGAACCAGCCGGTAACCGCGGGCGCCAGCGGCGTGGCGCCTGGTACATCATCCGACGGCGCGGCTGCCCTGCAGCCCACCGCCGCCAGCGCCGTGCGGATCAGCGGCGCGGAAGTGAATGCCGTTCCGTTTCTGCGGCCCGGTGAGGCGCTGGAGGTCGTTCCCGGGCTGATTGTCACCCAGCATTCCGGCGAGGGCAAAGCCAACCAGTATTTTTTGCGCGGCTTCAACCTTGATCACGGGACTGATCTTTCCATCAAGGTAGACGGCATGCCCGTCAACATGCCGACGCATGGCCACGGGCAGGGCTATTCCGATATCAACTTTCTGATCCCTGAGCTGATCCAGTCGCTGAATGTCCGCAAGGGTCCGTATTTTGCCGATGTGGGCGACTTCAGCTCCGCGGGCTCGGTCGAAATCGACTACCTGACGAAACTGCCGAAAAACCTGGCTGAGCTCACGGTTGGCAGTTTCGGGTATCGGCGCGGGGTGGCCGCCGGTTCAGTTGCGGTCGGTGCGGGTACGCTGCTCTCCGCCATCGAAGGCGTGAAGTACAACGGTCCATGGGACGTGCCGGACGATGTGCGCAAGATCAACGGCGTCATGCGCTACAGCCAGGGTACTGCGACCGACGGAATGACGCTGACCGCCATGGCCTATTCCAACGCCTGGAACTCGACCGACCAGGTGGCGCAGCGCGCGGTCGACCAGGGCGTGATCGGCCGCTTCGGTACGCTCGATCCGACCGACGGCGGCGTCGCCAGCCGCTTCAGCCTGTCCGGCAATTTCGCGCATTCGAGCGAATACGGGCAGAGCAAGATCAACGCCTATGTCGTCCGATCCAACTTGCAGCTCTACAACAATTTCACCTATTTCCTCGACGATCCCGTCAATGGCGACCAGTTCAACCAGCGCGACAGCCGTACCCTCGGCGGCTTCGATGCTCGGCACGCCTTCGATTGGCGCCTCGACGGACTTGAGACGCAAACACGAATCGGCCTGCAAAGCCGTTATGACGATATCCATGTCGGCCTGTTCAAGACCCAGCAGCGCGGCTGGCTTTCGACCGTGCGTGAGGACCGCGTCAGGGAAGGCAATGTCGGCGTCTGGATGGATAGCACGACACGCTGGACGGACTGGCTGCGTACCACTGTCGGCATTCGCGAGGACGTCTTTGCCGGAAGCGTGCTGAGCGACACGCCGGAAAACTCCGGCAATGCGCAGGCGTCGATGGCGAGCCCGAAGGCCGGCATCGTGCTTGGACCCTGGTACAAGACGGAGTTTTTCGGAAATGCCGGCTATGGCCTGCACTCCAACGACATCCGCGGCGCGACGATCACGGTCGATCCGATCGACAAGGTAACGCCGCAGAATCGGGTGCCGCTGCTGGTGCGCTCGAAGGGCGCCGAACTCGGCGTCCGCACCAGGGCAATCGATGGCCTAACAAGTTCGGTCGCGGTCTTCATGCTCGACTTCGATTCCGAATTGCTGTTCGTCGGCGACGCCGGCACCACCGAGGCCAGCCGGCCGAGCCGCCGCGTCGGTGTGGAATGGACCAACAAGTACAAGCCGGTGCCGTGGCTGACGTTCGATCTGGATGTTGCTTATACCCGCGCCCGCTTCACCGATTTCGACGCCGCGGGCGATCGCATCCCCGGTGCGCCGGCCTGGATTGCGAGTGGTGCCATCACCTTCGGCCATGAGACAGGTTGGTTCGGCGCGCTGAAGGGACGCTATTTCGGTCCGCGTCCGCTGATCGAGGACGACAGCGTGCGTTCCCTGTCATCGCTGATCTTCAATGCGCGGGCCGGCTACAGATTCGACAGCGGCATACGCCTGCAGCTCGACGTGCTTAATCTCTTCAACGCGAAGACCAATCAGATTGAATATTATTATCTGTCGCGATTGCCCGGTGAGCCGGTTGACGGTGTTGCGGATCGCCACGTGCATCCGGCAGAGCCGCTCGCGGTGCGAGTAACGCTGGCGGGAAGGTTTTAGCCTTACGCCGCCTCAATAACCTTGTTGCGCCGACGGGCGCGGCGTTGCGGCAGGCGGACCGGGACATATTCGACGGCGAGAAAATGCTCCGACACGGTCACGCGTTCGACCAGGGTCGTTTGCACGGCGACCTCGGTCGCTACCGCGACCTCGGTCACTTCTTCAGCCGAAACCGGAACCGGCGCCTCTTCGTTAGCCTCCTCAGGAACAAGCGACGGCGACTCGACTTCTGGAAACACACGGAATTCGCCCGCTACCTCCTGGAGCGGCTTCTGCTTGTCGGCCCAATGCAAGGCCAGATAGTCGAAGCCGTGCACGATGGTGGGTTTGACGACCTCGAAATAGGGCGAGATATCGAAATCGCGCGGCATGTAGAGCGACGAATCGCGAATGTGGAGAATCTCGCGGCGGGCCTTTCGCGAGGCGGCGCGCGTGATCTTGGGCAGGATCGGATAACGCACGGCGTCGAACGCCTGCGCGATCAGCGCCGAGCAGATGATCTTGGTGGGATCGCCGGAACCGAACGCGATCATGCGCCGCCGCCAGCGCTGCGGCACCGGCATCGGGAACAGGTATCGCGCCAGGTCGACGATGTTCTTGGTGTCGTAGCCGAAGCCGATCCGGTTGATGGCGTAGCGGCACACCGTGATGCGGTCCTCATAGGACAGTCCGACCGGACGGCAGAGGCGGGTGTGATAGGGAAAATATTTCGACAGCGGCGCCGACGTCACGCCTTCGCCGATGTTGGCTTCGATCAGGACATGCGGTTCGCCGTCCGGTTCCGTCGCGCCATCGATCGGGCCGACATAGAGCGCGGCATGCGACCAGGTGGATTGCGTGAGGTATTTGATGATGCCGGAAATGCGGTTGTTGCCCTCGACCAGCAGCACATCGCCGGGCTCGATGACGCCGCGCAGATGCTCGGGATCGCTGGGCGTGAACGGTTCATAGCCCGGGACTTCCTTCTGCAGGTAGCCCGCAATCAACTGGCCGATCGTATCGAGCATTACGCCCATGAAATCCCCCCGCGGTTCTTTGACCGCTTTTATTCTCCATTAGCATGGTCGTAAGCCGTTTCAATTTAGTTCATGCGTGAGGCGGGTCAATCAGGATTGATTTACCATGAGTGTTGCTGCGCACGGTGAGATGCGGCAGAGTTCGCTAGCTGTTCTCTTTGTTTCAAGGCCCCGGAAACCATGACATGACAATGACCCGCCGCGATTTCCTCTCGGCGTCCGCAGGCCTGGCGGTGATGCCGGTTTTCGGCGGGCGGGCGGGGGCCGCGCCATTGCCGCGTGAGGCTGACATTGTCGTGATCGGCGCCGGCGCCGCCGGCATTGCTGCGGCGCGGCGGGTCATGGCGGCGAACCGCAAGGTGATCGTAGTGGAAGCGGCAAGCCAGATCGGCGGCCGCTGCCAGACCGATACCACCACCTTCGAAGTGCCGTTCGATCGCGGCGCGCGCTGGATGCACAATCCCGAAACCAACCCGATGATCAAGCTTGCGCGATCGGCCGGGCTCGAGATTATCACCGCGCCGTCAGGCCAGAAAATCCGCATCGGCCGCCGCAACGCCCGCGCCGGCGAGACCGAGGAGTTTCTTGCAGCTTTGGTGCGCGCCAACCGCGCCATCGACGAGGCTTCGCGCCGGTTCGACGTCTCCTGCGCCTCGGTGCTGCCCAAAGACCTCGGCGACTGGGCGGGCACCACCGAATTCGTGCTCGGCGCCAATTTCGCCGGCAAGGATCTCAAGGATCTCTCTGTCGTCGACAAGATCCGCGCGCAGGATCGCAACACCGCGATCGCCTGCCGTCAGGGGCTGGGGACGCTGATCACGAAACTCGGCGAGCAGGTGCCGTTGGCGCTGTCGACGCCTGCGAACCGGATTTCCTGGGGCAGCCGCGACGTTGCGGTGGAAACGCCGTCCGGCAAGATTGTCGCGCGCGCCGCCGTCGTGACGGTCTCGAGCAACGTGCTGACCGCGGGCAACATCAAATTCACGCCCGACATTCCCAAGCGCACGCTGGATGCCGCCGCCAAACTGAGCCTCGGCAGCTTTGACCGCATCGCGCTGCAAATGCCGGGTAATCCGCTGGGATTAGCCCGCGACGACATCATCATCGAGCAGAGCAACTCGACGCGCACCGCCTTGCTGTACGCCAATATGGGGTCGTCATCGCTATGTTCGATCGACGTCGCCGGCTCGTTCGGCCGCGATCTCTCCGCGCAGGGCGAAAAAGCCATGATCGCATTTGCGGTGGAGTGGTTGACCAAACTGTACGGCAGCGAGGTCGCGGCGGCGGTGAAGAAATCGAGTGCGACGCGCTGGAACGCCGCGCCGTTCGCGCTCGGCGCGATGTCCGCGGCCGGGCCGGGTGCGCAGGCCTCGCGAAAGGTTCTGACCGAGCCGTTCGGCTGCATGTATCTCGCCGGCGAAGCCACGCACGAAACCTTGTGGGGCACGATCGACGGTGCTTGGGAAAGCGGCGAGCGCGCCGCCGAAGCGGCGTTGCGCAGGATCGGCGCGTTGAGAGATCCTGAACCGGCGGCGCCACCACCGAAGCAGCGCCGGCGGGCACCGCAGCCGAAGGCGGCAATGCCATCGTCGCAGTTCAACTGATGGTGCGACCGAAGGCGCTGATCTCGTGGTCGAGCGGCAAGGACAGCGCCTTTGCGCTGCACGAAGTGCGGCGCGCGGGTGAATTCGATGTGGTGGGCGCGCTGACCACCGTGACGGAGACGTTCGGCCGCGTTTCGATCCACGGCGTGCGGCAGGAGATTCTGCAGGCGCAATGCGAAGCTGCGGGCCTGCCGCAACGGATCGTGCCGATCCCCTATCCCTGCCCGAACGAGATCTATGAGGCCCGCATGGGCGAGGCGGTCGCGGAGGCCGTGGCGGACGGCGTCACGCATATGATTTTCGGCGATTTGTTCCTGCGCGACATTCGCGCCTATCGCGAAGCGAAACTCGCCGGCACCGGCATCACGCCAATCTTTCCCCTCTGGGACCGGCCAACGCCCGAACTGGCGCGGGCGATGATGGGTTGTGGTTTGGAAGCCTATCTTGCGACCGTCGACATGAAGAAGCTGTCGGCGGAATTCGCCGGCCGCAAATTCGATGCGCAGCTGTTGGCTGACCTGCCTGATAGCGTCGATCCTTGCGGCGAGAACGGCGAGTTTCACACCTGCGTGGTGGCGGGGCCGATGTTCTCGCACCGACTTTCCGTCAGCACCGGTGAGCGCGTCGAGCGCGACGGCTACGCCTATTGCGATCTGGTGCTGGAACAAATGTCGTCGTCCGGGCGAAGGCCGGGACCCATACCGCGTGATCTCACACTAGGGTAAAGGTAGCAGATACCTTCCGCCAAACTGAAGCCGCGGTGTATGGGTCCCGGCCTTCGCCGGGACGACGATGCATTTGAAATCGCGCTGCAACTAGCGCAGCACGCCGTCCAGCGCAGGCAGGCCGGCGATGACGGCCATCGCGATCAGCGCGTAGCAGATCGCGCGGAACAATGTCTCGCTGGCGCGGCCGAACAAGGAGGCGCCGAGCCAGACGCCGATGCCGTAGACGGGCCCGACCAGCAGCGAAAACTTGATCGCTTCCATCGTGATCAGCCCGGTCAGGCTGTAGCTGACGACCGAGAAGAAATCCGACGCACCGAAGAACAGCAGGATGTTCGCCCGTGCGATGTTGGAGGCGATCGGGCGGCCGAGCCAGTAGCCGACGATCGGCGGCCCGCCGGTCTGCGCCAGCCCGCTGCAAAAGCCGGATACGCCGCCGATGCCGACCGAAATGCTTGCATGGTCCTTGCCCCGGTAGCGCCAGCCGGAGAGCAGCAACAGCAGAAGCGCAAACACGAAGGCGGAAATGATCCAGCGCGTGGTGACCGGTTCGAGCCGGCTCAGGAAATAGGTGCCGATCGGAACGCCGATCAGCGCGCCGAACACCATCACCGCGGTCGCCCTGCGGTCGGCCTGTTTCCACGCGTTGGGGACCAGCGGCGCGGCCGCGATGAAATCGATGATCAGCAGCAGCGCCGCTACCAGCTGCGGCGCCGCCATGCTGCTCGCCAGCGGCATGAAGATCAGTGCGGAGCCGAAGCCGGAAAAGCCGCGCGCCAAGCCGGACACGAACGCAATCGCGCAGATCGCGATTGCGGCGGTGAGGCTGACGCTGGCGGGGATCAGGCCTTCGAGGCTCATGTTCTGTTTCTGGAACGCGTTTTTGGGCGTGATGTCCGAACCGCTCACGCCGTTCGGCATCATGCGCGCAAGGTGCCGCCGGTCTTCTTGGTTACCTCGGCCACGATCTTCGCCGCCACCGCGTCGATCTCCTGATCGGTGAGCGTCTTTTCGCGCGGCTGGATGGTCACGGCGATCGCGACCGACTTCTTGCTCTCATCGATGCCCTTGCCCTCGTAGACGTCGAACACGGTGACGCCCGTGACCAGCTTCCTGTCGACACCCTGCGCGGCGCGCACGATATCGCCCGCCTTGACGGCGCGGTCAACGATGAAGGCAAAATCGCGCGACACCGGCTGGAACGCGGAAAGTTCAAGCACGGGCTTGGCGCGCGTCGGCTTCTGCTTGGCGTCGGGAACGCGATCGAGGATCACCTCGAACGCGATCAGCGGTCCGTCGGCGCCGAGCGCCTCCAGCGTGCGCGGATGCAGCTCGCCGAAATAGCCGAGCACGTTTTGCGGCCCGATCTGGATGGTGCCGGAGCGTCCCGGATGCAGCCAGCTCGCGCCGCCCGGCACGATCTGCAGCGCCTGCATCGGCGCGCCCGCGGCCGCGAGCACCGCAAACGCGTCGGCCTTGGCGTCGAGCGCGTCGACCTCCGCTGCGCCGGACCAGTGCCGCCCCATGCCCCTTGCGGAGGCAAAGCCGTGGCGCACGCCGGACGCCGCGACCAGCTGGTCTTCCGGCTTGTCGCCCTTGAACACCTGGCCGACCTCGAACAGCGCGACATCGGACGAGCCGCGATTGGCATTGGCCTGCGCGGCGGCGATCAGGCCGGGCAGCAGGCTCGGCCGCATGTCGGAGAGATCAGATGCGATCGGATTGGCGAGCGCGAGCTCGGCCTGTCCGCCGCCGAACAATTCCGCCGCGGGCTTTGCAATGAACGACCACGTCACCGCCTCGACCATGCCGCGGGCGGCCAGCGCGCGCTTGGCGCGGCGGGTGCGCAGCTGGATCGTGGTGAGCACCGGCTTGCGCGGCGCGTCACCGCGCTCGAACGGCGTCATCGGCACCTTGTCGACGCCGACGATGCGCACGATCTCCTCGACGATATCGGCCTTGCCTCCGATATCCGTACGCCAGGAGGGCACCGCGATCTTCACGACCGGACCGCTGCCGGCCACCATGAAGCCGAGATGGCTGAGGATGCGCTTCATCTCGACCAGCGGCACTTCGATGGCGGCGAGGCGCTTGACCTCGCTCAGCGGGAAATCGATCACGCGGTCTTCGCCGAAGGGATTGCCGACGACGACATTCTCCGACGGCGTGCCGCCGCACAGCTCCATCACCATTTTGGTCGCGAGCTCAAGTCCGGGCACCATGAACGCTGGATCGACGCCGCGTTCGAAGCGATAGCGCGCATCCGAATTGACGCCGAGCTTGCGGCCGGTCTGCGCGATGTTGATATCGTTCCACAGCGCCGATTCGATCAGCACGTCAGTGGTGTTCTCGTCGCAGCCGGAGGCTTCGCCGCCCATGATGCCGGCGAGCGACTCCACGCCGTGCTCGTCCGCGATCACGCAGATGGCGGGATCGAGCGTGTAGGTGCGGCCGTCGAGCGCCAGCAGGCTCTCGCCGTCGCGCGCGCGGCGCACGGTGAGATTGCCCCTCACTTTCTTGGCGTCGAACACATGGAGCGGACGGGCGCGGTCGTAGGTCATGAAGTTGGTGATATCGACCAGCGCGTTGATCGGACGCAGTCCGATCGAGGTCAGGCGCTTCTGCAACCATTCCGGCGACGGGCCGTTCTTGACGCCGCGCACCAGCCGCAGCGCAAAGCCGGGGCACAGCGTGGCGTCTTCCACCGTCAGCTGCACCGGGCAGGGGAACTCGCCTTTGATCGGCTTGATGCCGGGATCTTTGAACTTGCCCATGTCGGCGGCGGAAAGATCGCGGGCGATGCCGTGCACGCCGGTGCAATCCTGCCGGTTCGGCGTCAGGTTGATCTCGATCATGGGATCGCCGAGCCCGGCCCATTGCGCGTAGGGCGCACCGACGGGCGCATCGGCCGGCAGCTCCATGATGCCGTCATGGTCTTCGGAAATCTGCAGTTCGGCCGCCGAGCACAGCATGCCGCGGCTCTCGACGCCTCTGATGGTGCCGACGCCGAGCGTGATGTTCTTGCCGGGAATGAACGTGCCGGGCGGCGAGAACACGCTGATCAGGCCGGCGCGCGCGTTTGGCGCGCCGCAAACCACCTGCACCGGTGCGCCACCGTCGCCGGTATCGACCATGCAGACGCGCAAACGATCGGCATTCGGATGCTGTTCGGCCGAAATCACCCGCGCAATCGAGAACGGCGCCAGCGCTTTGGCCTTGTCGTCGATCTGCTCGACCTCAAGCCCGATCATGGTGAGCTTGTCGGCGAGCTTTTCCAGCGGCTCGTCGGTGTCGAGATGTTCCTTCAGCCAGGAGAGCGTGAACTTCATGATGGTTGCTTCTCTTGTCCCCTCTCCCGCTTGCGGGGAAGGGTCAGGGTGGGGGCTCGCGCCACAACGGTAGTGGCAATCGTTTCGAGTACTCCGGCGCGATTTGTCATCACGTCGAGATTGCTGAAGCGGAGCACCTGGAAGCCTCTGGCCTCAATCACCGACGATCGAACGGCGTCAGCCTGCTCGGCTTGATCCGAAAAAAGTTGTCCGCCGTCGAGCTCGACCACCAGCTTTGCTGCATGGCAGGCGAAGTCGGCGATGTAGTTCTTGATCGGCACCTGGCGCCGGAAGCCGATGCCGTTCAGCTTGTGATCGCGGAGTTCGGACCAGAGGATACGTTCAGCATCGGTGGAATTCTTTCGGAGTTCGCGCGCGCTCACGTGCTCAATCCCCCCGCCAGCGTCGGGATGTCGAGGGGCTTGAAGCCGTAATGGTTGAGCCAGCGGACGTCGCTGTCGAACAGCTGACGGAGATCGGACATGCCGTACTTCAGCATCGCGATGCGATCGATGCCCATGCCCCAGGCAAAGCCCTGATAGACGTCCGGATCGATGCCACAGGCGCGGAGCACGTTCGGATGCACCATGCCGCAGCCGAGAATCTCCAGCCAGTCCTCGCCTTCGCCGAACCGGATTTCACCCTTGTCGCGCCGGCACTGGATGTCGACCTCGAGCGAGGGCTCCGTGAACGGGAAGAACGACGGGCGGAACCGCATGTTGATGTGGTCGACCTCGAAGAACGCCTTGCAGAACTCGTGCAGGATCCATTTGAGGTGGCCGAGATGCGAGCCCTTGTCGATGACGAGGCCCTCGACCTGGTGGAACTGCGGCGTATGCGTCGCGTCGGAATCGATGCGATAGGTACGGCCCGGACAGACCACGCGGATCGGCGGCTGCTGGTTCAGCATGGTGCGCACCTGCACCGGCGAGGTGTGCGTGCGGAGCAGCATGCGCGAATTGTCCTGCTTCGGGTTGAAGAAGAACGTGTCGTGCATCTCCCGCGCCGGATGGCCTTCGGGGAAATTCAGTTTTGTAAAATTGTAGTCGTCGGTCTCGATATCGGGACCTTCGGCGATCGCAAATCCCATGTCGGCGAAGATCGATGTCAGCTCATCCATCACCTGGCTCAGCGGATGGATGCGGCCCTGTTCGGCCACCGGATCGCGCAGCGGCAGCGTGACGTCGATGGTCTCGGAAGCAAGGCGGGCGTCGAGTGCGGCCGATTTCAGGATATCGCGGCGCGCGGTCAGCGCCTGCGTGACCTTGTCCTTGGCGACGTTGATCGCGGCGCCCTGGGTCTTTCGTTCGTCCGGCGACATTTTGCCGAGCGTTGCCAGCAGCGCCGAGATCGATCCCTTTTTGCCGAGCGCGGCAACGCGCACCGCTTCGAGCGCGGCTTCGTCGGCGGCGGTAGCGATATCGGTGAGGATGGTCTGTTCGAGTGTGGTGAGGTCGGACACGGTCAAATCTCTTTCGCAAAAGGCCGCCGGTTGTCGCCGCTCCCGGGCTGAAACGTCAAGCAAAAAGCCCGTAACCGGAGCAGGCGGCGCTTGAACCCTTGATCCCGCACGCTCTACTCACGGTGAGTTCGAGAAGGGAGCAAGTGATGCGTTTTGGACCTGGGGTGGCCGTTCTGGCCCTCGTTCTGTCGTTTGCCGCACCTGCCGCCGCCGAAGATTGTCCGGCGAAGTCGAGGGACGACGTCTTGACCAAGATGAAGACGGCGAGTTGCAACCGTGCCATGCAAATAGCCTCGGCCTGCTCAGGCGGGGCCACCGGCGACGTTGGGCTCACCGACGCCGTTGAAACGAAATGCGAGGGCGACTTCCTCGCCCGCCTCAAGGCGCAGCAGAAAAAGGCCTATCAGCGCGAAAAGGATGCCTGCGACCGCAAGTTCAGCCACGAAGAGGGAACGATGTATATTTCGTTCGCGGCATTCTGCCGGGCGAAAGTCGCCCAGCGCTATTCGCAGCGGGCGCTGAAAGCCGCGAGCCCTGCACGGGCGCGCTGACGCCTCAAGTCGGGTGCCTCAGGCTGCGAGCGCAGCCTTGGCCTTTTCAGCGATCGCCTGGAACGCCGCCGGCTCGGTGATGGCGAGATCCGACAGCACCTTGCGGTCCACCGTGATGCCTGACTTCGAGAGGCCGTTGATAAAGACGCTGTAGGTCATGCCGAACGGACGGACCGCGGCATTGATGCGCTGGATCCAGAGCGCGCGGAACGTGCGCTTCTTACGCTTGCGGTCACGGAAGGCATATTGCCCGGCCTTTTCGACCGCGGCCTTGGCGGCGCGGATGGTGTTCTTGCGGCGGCCGGAAAAGCCCTTGGCGGCCTTGTAGACTTTCTTGTGCTTAGCGTGAGAGGTCACACCGCGTTTGACGCGAGACATGACTGCTATCCTTAAAATCTGAAATCAGGTGACGGATTGCCGCGCGCACGCGGCCGGCTAAATCGGAAATGCGAGCGCGATCAGGCGTTCGGCAAGAAGTACTTCTTGACGTTGTCGCCGTCGGTCTTGAACAGCACGCGCGTGCCGCGGAGCTGACGAATCTGCTTCTTCGTCCGCTTGATCATGCCGTGGCGCTTGCCGCGTTGGGCGTGCATCACTTTGCCGGTGGCAGTCACCTTGAAGCGCTTTTTAGCGCCTGACTTGGTCTTCAGCTTGGGCATTTGGCTCTCCTATGGCCACAAGAAAACGCGCCCCGAGGGGCGCTTTTGCGGCTTAAAATGCTCGTTAGAGCGTTGAAAGTGCTCAGGTTTTTTCGAAAACGAAACCACCCGCACGGGGTCATCGACACGGCAGCCCTTAATCAGCCGGGCGATGAAGGCTGGGCTTATGGCAGACCAGACGCATGTTTGCAACGTTGAACCGGTAAACCCTGTGCTGTGACGTAGTCGTTGATGTGATCCCCGTCTCAGCCCTGGCAGGACCAAAATGACCAGATTTCATCGTTCCATTTCCCGCTTCCCCACCTTTTCCCACTTTGCGACCCTGCGCTGGCTCCCCGTGTTCGCCGCGCTTGCCGTGACCGCGGTGCCCTCCTCCGCCGACGCGGCCAGAGCCTCAGGCGCCTACAACGGCACCTGGAACGTGGTGTTTGCTACCACCCGGGGCAATTGCAGTTCCGGCTACAGCGTCCCGTTCCAGGTGATGGGAACCCGGGTGTCATCGGCAGGCGGGGGCAGGGTCTCCGGCTCGGTCAGCCGTGGCGGCGCGGTTGCCGTCAACGTGTCGGTTGGCGCGTCCAAGGCCAGCGGCGGCGGCCGGCTCGCCGGCACCAGCGGCGCCGGCTCCTGGAGCGGCATCATCACCGGCGATCGCTGCAGCGGCACCTGGCAGGCCACACGCAGCTGACTTTGCCGTATCCGCCGCATTGGCTGTAACTTGATGGCACGGGCGCAAGACGCGGCTCGATCAAGGGACGTCTGATGCTGGGAGTAGGTATTCTGGGCGCCGGATTTTTCGGCGCCTTTCACGCGCGCGCGATTGCGGCCGTTCCGGATGTCAGCGTCGTCGCAGTGTGTGCGGAAGAACTGGCGCTCGCCGAAGGTTTCGCCGCCGAACATGGCGGCAAGCCATATGGCGATTGGCGCGCGATGCTGGGTGACAAGTCGGTCGACGCCGTCGCAATCACGGCGCCGCATCACCTGCATTGCGAGTTGGCGGTGGCCGCGCTGCAGGCCGGCAAGCACGTATTGCTGGAAAAGCCGATGGCGTTGTCGGTCGCCGAATGCAGCCGCATCATTGCGGCCGCCGAAACCGGCCGTCGCAAATTGATGGTCGGGCAGATCATGCATTTCGTCTGGCCCTGCCTCGTGGCGCGCGAGATCCTCGATCGCGGTGAACTCGGCAGGCCCGTGACGGGGTCGAGCTCGCTGCAGAAGATCTGGATGGAGCCGAACCGACGTGGCTGGCACCTCGATCCCGTAACCGGCGGCGGCATGCTGATGACCGCCGGGATCCACGCGCTGGATCAGCTGGTCTGGCTGATGAACGGCCGGGTCGCATCGGTTTCGGCCGCCGTCAGCACGTCGTTTCACGATCAAAAAGCCGATGACAGCGCCATGATGCTGTTGCGCTTTACCGACGGCCGGTTCGCCCAGGTGGCCAGCATCGGCTTCCGCGACGGCGCTGGAACCTTCGACATAGACCTCGTCTGCGAGCGCGGCACGCTCCGGATCGACTTCGATCGCGGGGTTGCAATCGGACGAAACGGAACGTGGACGGACGTTCCGAACTCCCATGATCCTGTGTGGATGCAGAACGCCGTCGTCAGGGAATGGCAGGCGATGGCGGCGGCGATCCTTCATGGCACGGATGTGCCGGTCACCGGCGACTACGGACGGCACATCATTGCGTGCATCGATGCCGCCATGATTTCGGGCCGCGAGCGCAGGGATGTGGAAGTCGAGGCCTGACGCCAATTGAAAACGCCCCCGGATCAATTCCGAGGGCGTGTTTCGCTATCGATTGAGCGCGTATTGACGCTCAGCGCGGCGCCAGTACCATCACGACCTGGCGGCCTTCGAATCGCGCGTCCTGCTCGACCTTGGCGAACTCGGCGACGTCGGCCTTGACCTTGTCCAGGAGCTTGGTCCCGATCTCCTGATGGGCCATTTCGCGGCCGCGGTAGCGCAAGGTGATCTTGACCTTGTCGCCTTCCTCGAAGAACCGCTGCATCGCGCGCATCTTCACGTCGTAATCGTGATCGTCGATCATCGGCCGCAGCTTGATCTCCTTGATCTCGACGACCTTCTGCTTCTTGCGGGCTTCAGCGGCTTTTTTCTGCGCGGAATATTTGAACTTCCCGTAGTCCATGATTTTGCAAACGGGAGGATTATTGTTCGGCGAAATCTCGACAAGATCCATGCCCGCTTCAAGGGCCATCTTGACGGCTACCACGGTCTCGACTGTTCCGTGGTTGGTGCCGTTCTGATCGATCAGCTGGATCTGCGCGTTGCGGATTTCATCATTGGTGCGCGGCCCGTCTTTGGCTGCAGCGGGCGGGGCTCTGTTGGGACGGCGAATGGGTAATTCTCCAATGCTGTGAAGGAAGGCTATATTTTGAAGCAATACGCGGCGCTGAGCAAGCGAACTCGCTGTCTGCGCTCGAAAACCGTCAAATGCGAGGCATTTTGGTCACGCCCGGCAAATATAGCGCAACGGCACGTTCTGCAAGGACAGCCCCGAGATTGCCTGTGCGCTTGCCAGCGTTGACCGGTGGTTGACCCAGGAGGTGGGCTCGCCGACAAAGCAGCGGGCAAGAGTAGCGAATCCATGACCAATTCAGCGGTAAACGATCAGGAACCGGCCTTCATCGAGGTGGGTAGCGGCGAGGACAAGCGCAAAATCGCGGTGCGGGCCCGCGCCGGAGGTACTCCCGGCCTGATCTGGTTGGGTGGTTTCAACTCCGACATGAGGGGCACCAAGGCGCTGGCGCTGGATGCCTGGGCCGCCGAACAGGGCCGCGCCTGTGTCCGGTTCGACTATTCCGGCCATGGCGAGTCCGGCGGCGCCTTCATCGACGGCACCATCGGGCGCTGGCTGGAGGAGAGCGTTGCCGTGTTCGCGCGGTTTTGTCGCGGCCCCCAGGTCGTGATCGGCTCGTCGATGGGGGGCTGGATGGCGCTGCTGCTGGCGCGCGAGATTGCAAAGCGGGAAGCGAGCCAGGCGGCATCGCAAGCGGGCCAGCCGAGCTTGGCGGGACTGGTGCTGATCGCACCGGCGCCCGACTTCACCGAGCAATTGATGTGGAACCAGTTTACGCCCGAAATTCAGGAGGAGATCCAGACCAAGGGTGTCTGGATGCGGCCGTCGCAATATGGCGACGGCGCGCCCTATCCGATCACGCGCGCGCTGATCGAGGACGGCCGCAATCACCTTCTGCTCGGCAGCGCCATCGAGGTCGGCTGCCCCGTGCGCATCCTGCAAGGCGCGCAGGACCCTGACGTGCCCTGGCAGCACGCGTTCGCGCTGGCGCACCGGCTGCCGAGCGAGGATGTGGTGCTGACCATGATCCAGGACGGCGATCACCGCCTGTCGCGGCCGCAGGATATTGCAAGGATGATCGCCGCCGTGGCGGAGATGGGGTAAGTTTCTTCTTCCCTTCTCCCCTTGTGGGAGAAGGTGGCGCGAAGCGCCGGATGAGGGGTCTCTATCCGCGGGCACTGCGTTTGCGGAGACAACCCCTCACCCGTCTCGAATGAGCTAATGCCCATTCGATCCACCCTCTCCCACAAGGGGAGAGGGGAAGAAAAACGTAAGGGAGAGAAACGCCATGAACACATCCGAGCTGCTGCGCGCGTTCTGCGACAACGTCGAACAGCACAACGGCAAGGCGTTCGCCGAATTGTTCACCGAAGACGGCGTCTATCACGACGTGTTCTACGGCGCGTTCGCTGGCCGCGCGAAGATCGCCGAGCTGATCGACGACTGGTTCTATCGCACGGCCACCGACTTTCGCTGGGACATGCACAGTCCCGTCAGCGACGGCCAGACGCTCTATGCGCGCTATACGTTCAGCTACCGCTCGACGCTGCCGGAGGCCAAGGGCGCGCGGGCGATGTTCGAGGGCGTTTCGATCATGCGGCTGCGCGACGGCAAGATTCTCGAATATCACGAGGTCGCCAACACCGCGCCGGCTTTCGTCCAGTTGAATTTTGCGCCCGAGCGGATCGCCAAGATCGTCGCCAAGCAGGGCGCCGCGCTGAAGGAGCGGCCCGAGATGGCGCGGCATTTGGTGGAGTAAATTCTCTCACCGTCATTGCGAGCAAAGCGAAGCAATCCATAGCGCGGCATAGCCGATAGATGGATTGCTTCGTCGCTACGCTCCTCGCAATGACGGAGAAACAGCCTTACGGCGGCGGCACGTTCGTCATCGGCTTCTTCTGCGCCAGTGCTGCCACCGTCGACGTGCCGATCGGGCCCTTCTCGTCATAGAGCCAGCACTCGCCGATCGCGACGCCGTCGCTGGCGTGATGGTTGACCACGTCAAAGCCGATCCATCGCGTCACCGGCAGGCGGTGCAGATACAGCGTGACGTCGCTGTTGATGTAGCCGAGGCCCTTATCGCCCGCATTGGCAAACGGGCTGGCGAAATCCGCGCCGGTGGCGACATGGACGAAGGGCGACATCGGCACGCCCTCGACCAGTTCACGGACCTCGCTCATCCACAAACGCCGCGGGCCGAGCGAGCCCATGTGGCCTGCGATCGGCCTGGTCGTCCATTTGCCGTTCATGCCGAGCTTGGGGTCGGTCGGCGCCGGGATCGTTTCGGGCAGCGGCGCGTCCCAGTTCGACGGCGACCAGACATTGCCCGGCGCATTTTCCGTCCGGCGCAACAACTGGCAGGAGGCCCGCGCCATGCGGGTGGTCCCGGAGAAAAACTCGGCTTCCACCACCTTGATCCGCAGGCCCTCGCGGATCAGCCGCGTGGTGACCTCCACAGGCGTGTGGATGTCCGGCAGGCGGAACATGTCGACCGTCAGCCGTGCCGGCACGAATTCGTCGGAGCCGTGACGCTCCTCGATCACGTGGGCCAGAAGGCCGACCACGACGCGACCATGCATCGAGCTCGGGTCCCACGGGCCGTTCGAAACCGGATTGGGGATGAAGGCGTCGCCGTTTTTGGCGAAGAAGGGCGGATTTGTCATGACCGCCGAACATGACGGAAACCGCGCGATAAAATCAAGCGGGCAGGGCGCAATCCATCCATTCCGCGCGGACAGTCGCGTCGGGCTCGCCGGCTGCTGCGCGGTTCGCCACTGCGGCAAAGGCTTCCGGTGCCATCAGCTGCGACAGCGCCCAGGCCGCCGCGCCCCGCACCAGCGCGCTTTCGTCGTCAAGCAATCGTTCCGCCTCATGTGCCAGTGACGCATCGCCGGAGTTGCCGACTGCAATCAGCACATTGCGAATGAAGCGGTCGCGCCCGATGCGCTTGACCGGCGATTTCGCAAACAGCGCGCGAAACGCGCCGTCGTCGAGCCGGGCCAATTCCGAAAGTGACGGTGCGCGCAATTCCGTGCGGGCGGCCAGTCTTGTTTCGCGCCCTTGTTGCGCGAACTTGTTCCACGGGCATATGGCGAGGCAATCGTCGCAGCCATAGATGCGGTTGCCGATCGCCTTGCGGAATTCGCGCGGGATCGGGCCCTTGTTTTCGATCGTGAGATAGGAAATGCAGCGGCGCGCATCGAGCTTGTAGGGCGCCGGGAATGCCGCGGTCGGGCAGATGTCCTGGCACGCGCGGCAGGAACCGCAACGATCGGCGTCCGCCTCGTCGCGCGGCAGGTCGGTGGCGGTGTAGATCGCGCCGAGAAACAGCCATGACCCAAACTCGCGCGACACCAGATTGGTGTGCTTGCCCTGCCAGCCCAATCCAGCCGCCTGCGCCAGCGGTTTTTCCATCACGGCCGCGGTATCGACGAACACCTTGACTTCGTCGCCCGACATCGCGACCAGCCATCGCGCCAGCGCCTTGAGGCGCTTCTTGATCAAATCGTGATAGTCGTCACCTTGGGCATAGACCGAGATCGCACCGCGCGTGCGCTTTTCGAGAATGTGCAGCGGATTTTCATCCGGCCCGTAATTGACGCCGAGCATGATTACCGAGCGCACGCCGGGCCACAGCACGCGCGGATCGGTGCGGCGCTCCGGGCTGGCGGCGAGCCAGTCCATGTCGCCATGGGCGCCGGTCTGAAGGAACTCATGAAAATGTTTCCCGGCCTGAACGATCGCTTCAGGACCGGTGACGCCGATGCCATCGAAGCCGAGCGCGCGCGCTTCATGCGCCAGCGCGGCCTTGAGATCTTCGCCGGAGAGTCTGGCCTTGTTCAGAAGTCGAGGTCCACGTAGCTCTGCGACGCCGGCACGCCGGCCAGCCATTCGCTCAGCAACGGACGGAACGACGGGCGGGATTTCACCCGCGCGTACCACGCCTTTGCCGCGTCGTCCTCGCTCCATGGCACATCGCCCAGATAATCGATCGCCGAAAGGTGCGCCGCGGCGGCGAGGTCCGCGTAGGTCAGCCGGTCGCCGGCAAGGAAGTTCCGCGTCTGCGCCAGCCAGCCGATATAGGCCAGATGATAGCGCACATTGACCTTGGCCGCGCGGATCACGTCGGCCGCCGGGGCGCCGCCGCCATTCTCCTCGCTCATGAAGCGCTTGTAGATGCGCTCGGTCACCAGCGGATTGGAGGCCTCCTCGAAAAATTTTTCGTTGAACCACGCCATCAGCCGGCGCACCTCGATGCGCTCGCCCATCGAGACCGGCAGCATGCGCCGCTCGTCGGCACTGGGGCCATGCACCTCATCGAGATATTCGGCGATGATGCCGACGCCGGGTATCGCGGGATAACCTTCGGCAATCAGGACCGGCGTGGTGCCCGCGGGGTTGAGCGCGAGAAACGCCTCGCGACGTTCCCAGACCCGTTCTTCCACCAGGCGCAGATCGAGGCCGTGTTCGCCGAGGATCAGGCGAATGAAACGCGAATGCGGGCAGAACGGATGATGGTGCAGCGTGTACATGAAGTCCTTGAATCGGAAGCCCTTGGAGTTGGAAGTCCTTGGAATTGGAAGTCCTTGGATCAGGAATCCTCGGGGTTAGTTCGCGGCGCTTAAAAAACCCTCAATCTCTTCAAGGCCGCGTCAGTCGAACGGAGCCACTAGACCCTATTCGGGTCCCGATTGAAATCAGAAGGGAGGCCGCAATCACTTGTTTCGGCGCGTTTTCCTCACGCAGATTGCTACGCGATCCGGTGTCGGTTCGCTCGAAACGCTATAGCCGAGCCTGCATACGAGGCAACCGGTGTTTGCTGTTTTTTTGCGATTGCGAGATGGGTTTGAATAGGCGAGAAGGGCCCGGCTTTTTCGGCTGATTTCGATCGGAACGGACCCAATCATGATGTCAGATGCAGTGCGGGCGGTGATTCTCGGCATCGTCGAGGGTGTGACGGAATTCATACCGGTTTCCTCGACCGGCCATCTGCTGCTGGCGCAACGCTTCTTTGGCCTCGGTGAGGGCAATTTCTGGCAGAGTTTTGTCGTGCTGATTCAGCTCGGCGCGATTCTTGCGATCGTGGTGCTCTATTTCACCAAATTGTGGCGGGTCGCACTCGGGATGTTCTCCAACCCCGACGACCGGCGCTTCGTCATCGGCGTGCTGGTGGCGTTCCTGCCGGCTGTCATCGTCGGCCTGGTTGCCGGCAAATACATCAAGGAACTTTTGTTCAATCCGTGGGTGGTTTGTTTCTCGCTGATCGTGGGTGGCGCAATCCTGATCTGGGTCGATCAGCTCGAGCTCAAACCGCGCGAGTTCGACGCCACGCGGTTCCCGCTGATGATGTATCTGTGGATCGGCATCGCGCAGTGCGTGGCGATGATTCCCGGCGTGTCGCGCTCCGGCGCCAGCATTGTGGCTTCGATGCTGCTCGGCTCGGACAAGCGGTCGGCCGCGGAATTCTCATTCTTCCTGGCGATCCCGACCATGATCGGCGCGTTCGCGTATGACTTCTACAAGAACCGCGGCGAGATGACGACCGATCACATCGGCGTCGTCGCCATCGGCTTCGTGGTTTCCTTCATCACCGCGATGATCGTGGTGAAGACGTTTTTGACCTACGTCACGCGCCACGGCTTTACGTTTTTCGCGTGGTGGCGCGTGATCGCCGGCACGGTCGGCCTGATCGCGCTGGCGCTGGGACGGTAGGTCCTGCAGAATCGTAGGATGGGTTGAGCTCTTGCGAAACCCATCACCTTTGCCGACCAATTGATGGGTTTCGCGAAGAGCTCAACCCATCCTACGAATCGAGGCGGTTGCTTACACGGCCTTCCGCTGGAACTGGCCTGCGGCGCGGAAGCGCCAGAGATATTGCGGGGCGATCGCTTCCATCGAATCGGGTGCGATGCCGAGTCCTTCCAGCGTCAGCCCTGCGGCCTTCGCCGCATCCGACACCACATTGTCGGAGCGCAGCATGGCGACCTGATCCGGCGTCAGTTTCAGCGCGCCCGGTGCGAATTGCAGGAACAGTGCGTTCAGCTTCGCCAGGCCGAACGGCAGCGAAACCAGCGCGCGGTTACGTTCGGTGATGATAAGAATGATTTCCATGATCTCGCGCATGGTCAGCACTTCCGGCCCGCCGAGCTCATAGGTCGCGCCTGGCTTTGCCTTGCCATCGACGGCCTCCGCGACCGCGGTCGCGACGTCGCCGACATAGGCCGGCTGCATCCTCGTCTCGCCACCGCCGATCAGCGGCAGCGCCGGCGACATCCGCGCGAGCGCGGCAAAACGGTTGGTAAATTGATCCTCCGGGCCAAACATCAGCGACGGCCGCAGGATGGTGGCGGAAGGCACGGCTGCCAGCACGGCCTGTTCGCCGGCGGCCTTGGAGCGGCCATAGCCCGACGGCGAGTTCTCGTCGGCGCCGATCGCGGATACATGCACCATCCGCCCGCCGGCGGCGGCGACGGCCGTGGCGATCGTTGCCGGGCCCTTGGCCTGCACGGCGTCAAAGGACTGCGCGCCGCCCTCGGCCAGGATGCCGACCAGGTTGATCGCGATCTGGGAATCCCGCATGGCGGCCTCGACCGAGGCCGGATAGCGCAAATTGGCCTGCACGGCGTGGATCTGGCCGACCCTGCCAAGCGGCTGCAGATGCCCGGCCAGCTCCGGCCGCCGCACCGCCACCCGGATGCGATAATCGCGCTTGGCCAGCGCCCGGACCACGTTTCGCCCCAGAAAGCCCGATCCGCCGAAGATCGTGACGAGCGTTTCCTGGTTCGATGCCATCGGGTCCATTGCCGGGTCCATTCCTGCGGTCAAATTCGAGAGCTAATGGGGATATTTAGCGGATTCGCGATACGCCAACCCGCCGCCGCTGTACAGCATATTTGCACACCGCCCGGAAAAGTGGGCTCCGGTTTTCCGGAAGGGCGATGGGCCAAAAATTTATAGCCCAGCCCGCAATTCATCAATTTGACAAGCTCGCGACTGATCCTTACTAACCCGCCCGGGCCCAGGTGGTGGAATTGGTAGACGCGCTGGCTTCAGGTGCCAGTGGCTTAACGGCCGTGAAGGTTCGAGTCCTTTCCTGGGCACCATTTGCCCATGCCCATGATGACGCTGAAAGGCGGGCTGACCGGCCTGCAGACCGGTCCCAAAACCGCATGCCCGTTGCCGCGGCTGGCGGAACGCTCAAACCTCAGACCATGTGCTTGGCGGCCTGACCCGCGACCGACTTCTGCACGAAATACATCATGATCAGCGACAGGATCGAGGTTGCGACCACGACGTAGCCCAGCCAGTCGAAATGCCGGAGCGTACCGTCCGGGTTTTGCGCGATGATCGCGGCGGCGAACACCGATCCGAGCCCGCCGGAGAGTTGTTGCAGCGAAGCGCTGACCGCGCTGAACGAACCGCGCTGGCTGGCGTCGGGTATCGCTGAAATCAGCGCCTGCGACGGGATCATGCGCGAAAAGATGCCGACGAACATCAGGACGTTGACGATGATGGCGGTCGTCAGACTGACGTGGCCGAGATGCGTGTAGATCAGCACCATGACCACCGAAACGGCGCTGCCGAACATAAAGGTCGGGAATTTTCCGAAAGTATCGCTCGCCCGTCCGACCAGCGGCCCGATGAAAATGCTGAAAACGCCGGAAACGAGATAGATGGTCGGAAGATGCAGGATGTCGATGCCGAGATTGTGCACGGTGAAGGCGCTGCCGAACGGCATCAGCATGAAGCCGCCGGTCGACAGCAGCGTCGTCACCGCAAAGGCCAGCGTATAGCGCGGCTGCCCGATGGTCGCGATCAGGTGCCGGAACGCGTTCCTGTCCTGCTTTAGTCGCAGATGCGCGTTCACGGGCTGCATCACGAGCAGGATCGCAGCTATCGCGACGATCGACAGGCCGACGATCGCACCGAAAGAGACGTGCCAGCTCCAGTGGTTGGCGAGAAAAAGTCCGGCCGGAATGCCGAGCACCTGGCTGGCGGCGAAGGCCGTTTGCACGAAACCCATCACACGGCCGCGCTGGTGCAGCGGAAACAGATCGGTGATGATGGCGAGCACCACCGAGCCGATCACGCCGGCGAACAGTCCGGTCACGATCCGGCCGAGCAGAAGCAAATGATAGTTCGGCGCCAGCGCGCACAGCAGCGTTCCCAACGTAAAGCCAAGGTAGAAAAACAGCAGCAGGCGCTTGCGATCGAATCGATCGGCAAAGCCGGCCGCAAGGATGCCTGAAATGCCGGCGCTGAATGCGTAGACCGAAACCGCCACGCCGAATTGCCCGGCTGTAATATCCAGCGCGGGCATCAGGATGGCGCCGAGCGGCGACATGATGATGAAGTCGAGAATGATCGTGAACTGCGCGAACGCCAGCAGCGCAATGAGGAACGACTGGTAGCGCGAAAAGCCGCGCTCCTGCTCCGGTTGTTGCTCGGTTGGCGCTGCCGCGATCGGTTCGGTCATGACATTCTCTCGTCGGGAGCGATGCCGTGCGGCGCGCCGCACGGACGCCGCATGGCCGGAAAACATATGAGCTGGGACAGATCGATTCACACGGACGGCGCGGGCCGAGGCGGGCGGCGATGATCAAGCGCCGAAATCGGGCGAGAGGTTGTCGAAGGCGATGCAACGTATCGAAAGATGGCTACGAAAGTAAAAAATCGCGTCGGCTCTCGCGAGGATGTGATGAGAGACTCCAGCGCGGCGCGGGTGTATCGCTGCGTTCAGCGCGGCCAGCTCTCGTGCCGAATAGCGGCAGGAAAAACCTACTTCGCCTTGCCCTTCGGATTCTTGGCTGTTTCCTTGGCCCTGATCCGCACATGCCCGCTATCGATCCTTTCAACGTCGAAGGCATCCGTCTTGCGGACCAGATCGATGAGTTTGCTATGACCGTATGAGCGCTGGTCGAAATCAGAGAACAGGTTTGAAAGTTGCGTGCCCACCTGCCCCAGCGAAACCCATCCGTCCTCGCCCTCGATCTGCGAGATGGCCTTTTTCAATATTGGAATCGCAGCACTCCGAGGCTGGAGGGAAACCGGCTTGGACGGCGTCTCCGCGTTGGAGGCCGCCTGCGCCGCCGGCAAAAGATTCTCGGTGTAAATAAACCTGCGGCACGCCTGCCTGAAACTCTCCGGCGTCTTCTGGGCGCCAAAGCCGTAGACGTCGGCGCCTTGCTCGCGCATGCGAGAGGCAAGGCGCGTAAAATCGCTGTCCGATGACACCAGGCAAAAGCCGTCGAACCGTCCGCTGTGCAAGAGGTCCATGGCGTCGATGACCAGCGCGATGTCAGATGCGTTCTTGCCCTTGGTGTAGGCAAATTGCTGGTAGGGATCGATGGCGTGCTTTTGCAGGATCTCGGACCATGACTTGAGGTGCGGCCCGGAAAAATCACCATAGATGCGGCGGACGCTGGCCTCGCCGAATTTCGCGACTTCCTCGAACAAGCCGCCGGCAATCAGCGGCGAGGTGTTGTCGGCATCGATCAGCACGGCAAAACGAGGCAAGCGCTGCTGTTCGGCTTTCATTGGTGCACCCCTTTGTGGTCGCGGCCATATTGACGCAACTCCGCCGATTCTGGAAAAGGCCCCTAAAGTAGCGTGATTTGGGCCCGCCGGACCCTCGTTTGGCGGCGATTTCGACGTTACCTTAGGACTTTAGGCTCTGCCGATTCGAAGAGGTTCCCAACACCATGACCATCCGCCTGCATCGCGGCGATCTGCCGGATCTTTCCCGCTACACGGATTCGGTTGCGATCGACACCGAGACCATGGGGCTCAATCCGCACCGCGACCGGCTTTGCGTGGTGCAGATGTCGAATGGCGACGGCACCGCCGACGTGATCCAGATCCCGAAGGACCACAGCGACGCGCCGAACCTGAAGGCGCTGCTCGCCAATCCCAAGGTCATCAAGATCTTCCACTTCGCCCGCTTCGATCTGGCCGCCCTCTACAATGCCTTCGGCGTGATGCCGCAGCCGGTCTACTGCACCAAGATCGCCTCGCGGCTGAGCCGCACCTATACCGACCGGCATGGCCTGAAGGATCTGGTGCGCGAGGTGCTCAATATCGACCTGTCGAAGCAGCAGCAGTCGAGCGACTGGGGCTCGGCCAGCCTCAGCGAGGCGCAGCTCGCCTATGCGGCCTCCGACGTGCTGCATCTGCATGGCCTGCGTGAACGGCTCAACGCCATGCTGGCGCGCGAGGGGCGCACCGAACTGGCGCAGGCCTGTTTCGATTTCCTGCCGACCCGGGCCAGGCTCGACCTCGGCGGCTGGGAGGCCGAGGATATTTTCGCCCATTCCTGAACCGGGGCGATTTGAAGCAGCCCCAGGGGGCATTCAGGGCCGCCTGGGGGGTGTTTACGCCCCGTTTCGGTCACACTGGTAAAGCGAGGTCCGGGCTGCATCCTAAGGCAATCCCGGCTACAATGGCGGGCTAACCTCGCTCTGGAGCAGCGGTGAACTCGTCACAGAACCCAGCCTACGTCGCCGGAATGGAGGCGCGCTTTGCCAGCGCGGCGCGCCACAGCCGGATGGTACGGATGCTGCGGATCGCGGTGCCGTCGGCGGTGGTGCTGGCGATGGCGAGCATCGTTGCCGTGTCGATCTTCAATCCGTTCCGGATGCTGTTGCCGAAGCTCCCGGTCGACATCGGTAATCTGGTTGTTTCCGGCACCAAGATTACGATGGAATCGCCGCATCTCGCCGGCTTTTCGACCGACCAGCGGCCGTACGAAGTCTGGGCCAAGGCCGCGATCCAGGATCTGACCGATCCCGACCACATGGAACTCAGGGCGCCGCGCGCCAAGGTGATGCTGGAAGACAAGAGCACGGTGACGATGGACGCCCGCACCGGCTATTACGACAGCAAGCAGCAACTGCTCGATCTGCGCAAGGATATCTTCCTGCAATCCTCCACCGGCTATGAAGCCCGCCTGTCGCAGGCCTATATCGACATCAACAAGGGCACGGTAACCTCGGATGAACATGTCGATGTCAAGCTGCTGAACGGAACGCTCGTCGCCGACAGGCTCAAAATCCTCAACAGCGGCGAGGTGGTGCGGTTCGAAGGCAATGTCGTGATGAATTTGGACAAACTGGGTGATGACGTTGCGCCCGCTCAGCCTGCGCCAGCGCCCGAACCCGTTGCTCCAGCGCCGAAGACGCGATCCGTCTCCGGCAAATCTTCCAACGCGAAATGATTTTCATGAAGCTGTTTTTCCCGCGCAGTCTGGCCACGGCGGCGTTCGCGCTCGCGCTGATCGGCCCCGGCGCGGCTTTGGCGCAAGGCGCGGTGTCGGGCGTGCCCAATGCGATGCAGGGCTTCTCGCAGAATCGCGATCAGCCGATTCAGATCGAGGCGGCGTCGCTGGAGATGCGCGACAAGCAAAAGGAAGCCACCTTCGCCGGCAACGTGAAGGTCGTGCAGGGCGACACCACCATGACCTCGAAGACACTGGTGGTGTTTTACGATTCGGGTCCGGCCGCGCCGGCGCCTGCTGCCGCCAAGGGATCGAAATCCGCCCCGATGCAGGCGGCAAGCCCGGGGCCCGGCGGCAGCTCCTCGATCCGCCGGCTGGAAGCCAAGGGCAAAGTCGTCGTCACGCAGAAAGACCAGGTGGTGACCGGCGAGACCGCTATCTTCGACACCAGGGCTAACCTCATCACCATGACGGGCGGCGTGGTGCTCACCCAGTGCAAAAACGTGCTCCAGGGCGACCGCCTGAAGGTGGACATGACCACCGGCGTGTCGCGGGTCGAATCCGACAGCGGCCAGGTGCGGGGCCTGTTCGACCAGGGGTCCCAAGGCTGCGGATCGGCGCCGGCGCCGGCACCGGGCGGCGCGAAGCCGGGCCTGCCTATGCTGCTTCCTGGGAAAAAATAAGACAAATCAAAGTCTTAATTATTATGTTGGGCTCTCACGGTTGAAGCCGGGGTTCCGAGGCTGTATCTACTGGGCGGGCGCGGCAAGGTGTTCCACTGGGCACGGAACATCCATTCATTCATGCTTTGCGGGCGGATCGATTCGCAGGCGGGTGTCGCGGGATCACCGTGAAAGGCTAAGCGAAGCGGGATGGTGGATTTACTCGGCATGTTCCGTCGACGCCCCGCAAAACGCGGGCCGGCAGGATTTGCGCGTTCGCGCGAGGACATCACTGCGCTCGGCGATTCCTTTGGCGACATGCTGACGAACCCGGTGCGCGATGCGCCGCCGATGGCACGTGCCGTCCCGCTGACCGGACTGGAATTGCCCCAGCCGCCGGAGCATGCGGTGGAGCCGCCATACGAGGAACCGCGCCCGCGCGCGCAGGCCCCCAGAACCCAGGCCCCCAAGAACCAATCCAGGACCAATGGCGCGGCTGCGGCCCGTCTGATCCAGCGGCCGGGCTACCTGGCCGTGCATAGCGTGGAAAAAAGCTTTGGCACCCGCAAGGTCGTGCGCGGCGTCAACATCTATGTTCGCCGCGGTGAGGCGGTGGGTTTGCTCGGGCCGAACGGCGCCGGCAAGACCACGGTGTTCTACATGATCACCGGGCTGATCAAGGCCGACCGCGGCACCATCGAACTCGACGGCCATGACGTGACCAAGCTGCCGATGTATCAGCGCGCGCGGCTCGGCATCGGCTATCTGCCGCAGGAAGCGTCGATCTTCCGCGGCCTCACGGTGGAACAGAATATTCGCGCGGTGCTCGAGGTGGTCGAACCTTCGCGGAAAAAGCGCGAGGCCGAGCTCGATGCGCTGCTCGATGAATTCAATATCGCGCGCCTGCGCAAATCGCCGTCGATCGCGCTGTCCGGCGGTGAGCGCCGCCGCGTCGAGATCGCGCGCGCGCTGGCGACGCGTCCGAACTACATGCTGCTCGACGAGCCGTTCGCCGGCATCGATCCGATCGCCGTCGGCGACATTCAGGATCTGGTCCGCCACCTCACCAATCGCGGCATCGGCGTCTTGATCACCGACCACAACGTGCGTGAAACGCTCGGCCTGACCGACCGCGCCTACATCGTCTATGCCGGGGAAATCTTGACGGAGGGCAGTCCGGACGACATCGTCAACGATCCGGATGTACGCCGTCTTTACCTTGGCGAGGAATTCCGCCTCTAGCCCATTTTTAGCAGACGTCAAGCCGTGTACATCAGCTTTGGACTAGGATAAGCAAGAATCGGACCAACTTTCAGTGGATCGGTTCTCGCCTCCATGGCCCTGACGCAGAGACTAGAATTCCGCCAGTCGCAGTCGCTGGTGATGACGCCGCAGCTGATGCAGGCGATCAAGCTGCTGCAGCTGTCGAATCTCGACCTCTCGGCCTTCGTCGAGGAGGAGCTGGAGCGTAATCCGCTGCTGGAGCGGGCCAGCGACGGTCCTGAAGCGCCGGTCAGGGGCGAGCCGGTCCCGGAACAGGCTGAATTCTCCAATTCCGGTGATTCCCAGAGCTATGGCGACGAGGGCGGCGCCGAGCCGGGCGAGATGGCCGGCTCTGCCGGCGACAATTTTGAGCCCGGCCAGTTCGAAGCCGGCCAGGAAGACTGGCTGAACCGCGACCTCGGCAGCCGCACAGAAATTGAGCAGACGCTGGATACCCCGCTCGACAACGTCTTTACCGAAGAGCCGGCGGAAGCCGCGGCCCGTGCGGCGCAGGATGCCGCGCCCACCGCCTACACCGAGTGGGGCGGCGGTGCGTCGAACGACGACGATTACAATCTGGAAGCCTTTGTCGCCGCCGAAATCACCCTCGGCAGCCATCTTGCCGAACAACTGGCGGTGGCTTTCCCCGGTCCGGTGCAGCGCATGATCGGACAATATCTGATCGATCTGGTCGACGATGCCGGTTACCTGCCGCAGGACCTCGGGCAGGCCGCCGAACGGCTCGGCGCCGCGCAAGCCGATGTCGATGCGGTTCTTGCGGTGCTGCAGAAGTTCGATCCGCCCGGCGTTTGCGCGCGCAATTTGAGCGAATGCCTCGCGATCCAGCTCCGCGAACTCGACCGCTACGACCCCGCGATGCAGGCGCTGGTCGAACACCTGGATTTGCTGGCCAAGCGCGACATCGCGTCTTTGCGAAAATTGTGCGGTGTCGACGACGAGGACATCACCGACATGATCGGCGAGATCCGCCGGCTCGATCCCAAGCCCGGCCTGAAGTTCGGCTCGGCGCGCACCCAGACCATGGTGCCGGATGTCTATGTGCGGCCGGGCCCGGACGGCGGCTGGCATGTCGAACTCAACAGCGACACGTTGCCGCGTGTGCTGGTCAATCAGGTCTATTACACCGAGCTGTCGAAGACGATCCGCAAGGACGGCGACAAATCCTACTTCACCGACTGCCTGCAGAATGCGACGTGGCTGGTCCGCGCGCTCGATCAGCGCGCCCGCACCATCCTGAAGGTCGCGACCGAAATCGTGCGCCAGCAGGACGGTTTCTTCACCCATGGCGTGGCGCATCTTCGGCCGCTGAACCTCAAGGCGGTGGCGGACGCGATCCAGATGCATGAATCGACAGTGTCACGGGTTACCGCCAACAAATACATGGCGACCAATCGCGGCAGCTTTGAACTAAAGTATTTCTTCACCGCCTCGATCGCTTCGGCCGACGGCGGCGAGGCCCATTCGGCCGAAGCGGTCCGCCACCACATCAAGCAATTGATCGACGCGGAAGCCCCGGCCGCGATCCTCTCCGACGATACGATCGTGGAACGATTGCGCGAGTCGGGCATTGATATTGCCCGCCGCACCGTCGCGAAGTACCGCGAAGCGATGCGAATCCCTTCCTCGGTGCAGCGCCGCCGTGACAAACAAAGCATGCTCGGTAACGCACTTTCAGCCCCGGCCACTTCCTCCGACCGGTCCCGTGATACGGCGCCGGCCTGATTGCGTTCGCGTCAAATCGCGATAGTGTCGGTTTCCCGACAGAGTGAACGAGGCATCAAGCGAGGCATCAAATGACCCTTCGAATCTCCGGGAAAAGCATCAGCGTCGGCGAAGCGCTTCGTTCGCGCGTCAGCGAGCGCACCGATGAGGTCCTGCGAAAATATTTCGACGGCAATTATTCCGGCCACATCACGCTGAGCAAGGATGGCTTCGGCTTCCGTACCGATTGTTCGCTGCACCTCGATTCCGGCATTACGTTGGAAGCCGATTCGAACGCCACCGACGCCTATGCCAGCGCCGACCAGGCGTTGGTGATGATCGAGAAACGCCTGCGTCGCTACAAGAGCCGGCTGAAGGACCGTTCGGCCCGCAAGACCTACGCGGCTTCAGCGGCGCTCGCGGAGTTGAACGGCGGGGGTCTCGACGCGCCGAGCTACATCATCGAGGCCCCGGAGGGCGACGACGAGGTCTCTGAATACAGCCCCGTCATCATCGCGGAGGCGACCAAGTCGCTGAAGCGGCTGTCGGTCAGCGAAGCTGTCATGGAGCTTGATCTGACCGGGGCGGCCTGCATCGTGTTTCAGCACGGCTCGAGCGGCCGGGTGAACATCATTTACCGGCGCACGGACGGCAATGTCGGGTGGGTCGATCCCCCGGCGGTTACCCCCTGACAACTATGGCTGACAGCATTGACGCCCAAAGCGCCCCTCCCTATGGTCCGCCGCCCTTTAAGGATAGCGCGCGGGAACTCGCCCGTGGGAGTTGGCACCGGTCATGCGTTGGAGTAGAAGCCGACCAATCGGGACCCGGGCCTAAGCCCGCCTCCCACCTCATCTTCTCGACGCCCAATTCTTGAAGCTGAAGTTCTCGAACCTATTTCGCACCCTGACGGCTTAATTCACCTCGGAACGCCCCATGACGATTACCGATCTGGTCGCACCCGAGGCGATACTCCCCGCGTTGAAAGTCATCAGCAAGAAGCAGGCGTTGCAGGAACTTGCGGCGCGGGCGGCGACCCTGACCGGGCAGAACGAGCGCGCGGTCTTCGAAGTGCTGCTGCAGCGCGAAAAACTGGGGACCACCGCCGTCGGCTACGGCGTTGCTATACCGCACGGCAAGCTGCCCAAGCTCGAAAAGCTGTTCGGGTTTTTCGCCCGGCTTGAACGCCCGATCGATTTCGAAGCGATGGATGGCCAGCCGGTCGACCTGGTATTCCTGCTGCTGGCGCCGGAAGGGGCCGGCGCCGATCATTTGAAGGCGCTGGCGCGGATTGCCCGCCTGCTGCGCGATCAGGACGTCGCCAAGAAACTGCGCGCCTCGCGCGACGCCCAGGCGATCTACTCGGTGCTGGCGCTGCCGCCGGCGAGCGCGGCGTAACACACTCATTCCCGAACTGACGCTGGCGAATTGCGCCGGCCAAAAAACTACGCGGGCCGTTCCCCGATCCGAGAAACATGCCCGCGTATTGCGAACTCTCATCGCGGTCTACGCGACCGCTACCAAGCCTGCGCCAGCGACAGCAGCAAACGCTGCGTCAGTTGATACCGACAAGCGTCGGATCAGGCTGACACCGGCAAGCCGGTTCAGTGCACGCTGACGGCCTGCAATTCGTTGCTCCATGCATTGGCGACCGCTGCCTCGCGGCTGTCGGTCAGCATGATCGGGGTACCGTCGGCGGCATGCAGCGCGAACAGTTTCAGTCCTGGCGCGATCTTCGGCGCCTGTGGAAACAGCCCGGGCACGTCCTCGGAACGGACTTGCTTTACGTAGGCGATATGGCCCTCACCAAGATGGGCCAGCGCCTCAACGGAAACCTTTTCAGTTTCGAACGTCACACTCACATCACTCATGGTCTCGACTCCTCTATGAGACTAAGCGGTCGAGTCCGCTCCTCGTTCCATTATTCGTGCTCATTGATAGCAATTGTCTTAATGACCCTTTCAGGTTCCGGCCTGGCAAGGTCGATCGACAACAGCCCGTTTTTCAGATCCGCGCCCAGCACCTGCATCCCCTCCGCCAGCACGAAGGTGCGCTGGAAGTGGCGCGCGGCGATGCCGCGATGGATGTATTGCCGGGCCTTGTCGTCCTGCTGACGGCCCCGGATCACCAGCTGGTTTTCCTCAATGGTCACATCGAGTTGGTCACGGGTAAACCCGGCGACCGCCAGCGTGATGCGCAAGCGTTCGGGTTGCCCATTGCTGCGGTCGCAGCGCTCGATGTTGTAGGGAGGATAGCCGTCGGCGCCTTTGACGACGCGATCGAGCGCACGCTCAATTTCGTCGAACCCAAGCAGGAACGGACTGGATAACGATGGAACACGAGACATTACAAAGTCCTCTCGAAGCGACTTTGAGGGGCCCTTGCGGCACCCCATTCGACCGGCCGGCGGGTTTGCTGACCGGTCAAACAGCAATATGGGGGTGATTTGGGGAGGGTTCAAGCCGCTCCAGGCGCTGCGTAAATCGGCCGCGCCGCCCTGTTTTCACGTCATTCCGGGGCGGTCCAAAGGACCGAACCCGGAATCTCGAGATTCCGGGTCTGGTGCTAGCGCACCATCCCGGAATGACGGGATCAATCACCCACGCGCTTGCGGCCATCGGCGGTAAACAGATGCAGTTTGTCTGGTGGCGCCACCGCCCTGATTCGCTCGCCGATGGCGGGGCCGATGGCCCCGGGAATCCGAACGATCACCTCGCCGGGCGGCAGTTCGCCGGGGTTGGCAGCCACCGCCTGCGTCTCGTGTTGTCGGGCGCCGTAGATAAAGGTTTCCGCCCCCACGTGCTCGATCGCCTCGACGGTGAGGCCAAGTGCCACACCGCCGCCGACGGCCTCATTTGAGATGACGAAGTCTTCGGGACGGATTCCGAGGATGCTGGCCTCGTTGAGGCGGCTGTCGCCTGCCAGTTGCGATTTGAGTTCATCGGACCGCAGCGGCATCAGGTTCATCGGTGGCGCGCCGATGAAGGAGGCGACGAAGGTGGTCGCGGGCTTCTGATAGATGTCGAGCGGATTGCCGATCTGCTCGACCTCGCCGGCATTCATCACCACCAGGATGTCGGCCAGCGTCATCGCCTCGAGCTGGTCGTGGGTGACGTAAATCGCCGTCGTGGAGAGCCGGCGCTGCAGTTTGCGGATTTCGACGCGCATCGCGATGCGCAGCTTGGCGTCGAGGTTCGACAGCGGCTCGTCAAACAGAAACACTTTCGGTTGCCGCACGATCGCGCGCCCCATCGCCACACGCTGGCGCTGGCCGCCGGACAATTGCCGCGGCTTGCGGTCGAGCATCGTGACGAGTTCGAGGATGCGCGCGGCTTCCTCGACGCGAGTCTTGATCTCGGGCTCGGGCATGCCGCGGTTGCGCAGGCCGTAGGCCATGTTGTTGTAGACGCTCATATGCGGGTAGAGCGCGTAGTTCTGGAACACCATCGCGATGTCGCGGTCGGCCGGCTCGATCTGGTTGACGATACGGCCGCCGATATCGATCTCGCCGCCGGTGATCGTCTCGAGCCCCGCGACCATCCGCAGCAGCGTGGACTTGCCGCAGCCGGAAGGGCCGACCAGCACGCAGAACTGGCCGTCGCCGACGTCAAATTCGATGCCCTTGATGGCTTCAAAGCCACCGGCATAGGTCTTGCGGACGTTGCGGAGGGTGACGCCGGCCATTGAGTTACCTTTGTTGGGGGCGAGTGGCGAATGGCGAGTAGCAAATAGGGAAGCGCAAAGTTACGCGCTCATAGCCTGACGTTCCATTCGCCATTCGCCACTCGCGATTCGCCACTCGCCCCTTCACTTTTCTGTTTCCACCAGTCCGCGCACGAACAGGCGCTGCATGAACACGACCACCGCGACCGGCGGCAGCATCGCGAGGATGGCGGTCGCCATCGCTAGTTGCCATTCGGCCAACTCGTCGGTCGTGTACAGCATCTTCTTGATGCCGGTGACGATGGTCTGCATCGAATCCTGCGTGGTGATCAGCAGCGGCCACAGATACTGGTTCCAGCCATAGATGAACTGGATCACGAACAGCGCCGCGATCGTCGTTACCGACAGCGGAAGCAGCGTATCCCAGAAGAAGCGGAACGGACCCGCACCGTCGATCCGCGATGCTTCCAGCAATTCCTCAGGAACCGTCATGAAGAACTGCCGGAACAGCAGCGTTCCGGTGGCAGAAGCGATCAGCGGCATGATCAGTCCCGCATAGGTGTCGAGCATCTTGAGATCGGCGACCACCTTGTAGGTCGGATAGATGCGCACCTCGACCGGCAGCATCAGCGTGACAAAGATGATCCAGAATGCGGTCTTGCGGAACGGGAAGCGGAAATACACCACGGCGTAGGCCGACAAGATCGAGATGAAGATCTTGCCGACGGCAATGCCGATCGCCGAGATGAAGGAGTTGATCAGCATGTGCGCGACCGGCTCGCGGCTGGTCCGCGATCCGCCGACGAATATCGCGCGGTAGTAGTTTTCCAGCGCCTGGCTGCCGGGCGTCAGCGGCATGCTGCCGCCGACCACGGTCGCGGCGTCGTGGGTGGATGCGATCAGCGCCAGATAGACTGGAAAGGCGACGATGAAGACGCCGAGCGTCAGGATCGCGTAGGCGATGATGTCGTTGAGCGGGCGGTGCTCGACCATCAGTACTGCACCTTGCGCTCGACATATTTGAACTGGACCGCGGTGAGCGCGATCACGATCACCATCAGCACCACCGACTGCGCGGCCGAGCCGCCGAGATCGCCGCCGAGCCGTCCGTCGGCATAGACCTTGTAGACCATCGTGGTGGTGGCGCCGGCCGGGCCGCCGCCGGTGACGGCATCGATGATGCCGAAGGTATCGAAGAAGACGTAGACGACGTTGACGACCAGAAGGAAGAACGTGGTCGGCGACAGCAGCGGGAAGACGATGGTCCAGAACCGCCGCATCGGACCCGCGCCGTCGATCGCGCCGGCTTCCAGCACGCTCTTGGGGATCGATTGCAGGCCGGCCAGGAAGAACAGGAAATTGTAGGAGATCTGCTTCCACACCGCGGCCATCACCACCAGGGTCATGGCGTGGTTGCCGTTGAGCAGCGGATTCCAGTCGAAATTCATCCAGCGCAGCGGCCGCGCCAGCGTGCCGAGCGAGGGATGGAACATGAAAATCCACAGCACGCCGGCGACCGCGGGGGCCACCGCATAGGGCCAGATCATCAGCGTCTTGTAGGTGCCCGCGGCTTTCAGGTTCTTGTCGGCCTGGGTTGCGAACAACAGCGCAATGGAAAGCGACAACGCCGCGACCAGCGACGAGAAGATCAGCGTCGTCAGCATCGACTTGTAATATTCAGGCTGGGCGAACAGCGACTGGTAATTTTCCAGTCCGACGAATTCGGACGTCAGACCAAACGCGTCCTCGCGCTTGAAGGATTGCAAGACCGCCTGGCTCGCCGGCCAGTAGAAGAATACGAATGTAATGATGAGCTGCGGCACCAACAGCAGATACGGCAACAGCTTGTTGTTGAAGACGACGGACTTTTCCATTCAGGACGCTGTGATGCCAGAGGTGCTCCCTCTCCGGATAGCGGAGAGGGAGTCTTCGCCGTTGCTATTTGGCCGTCTTTTCGAACGTCCGCAACATGGCATTGCCGCGCGCCACGGCCGCGTCGAGTGCTTCCTGCGCGGTCTTCTTGCCCGCGAGGGCTGCCTCGATCTCCTCGGACCAAAGTTCGCGCATCTGCACCATGTTGCCGAAGCGCAGGCCGCGCGAGTTCTCGGTCGGCTCCTTGTTGGTGAGTTCTTTCAGCGGCGTCTGCAGAACGGGGTTTTTTTCGTAGAAGCCATCCGCCTTGGTTTTTTCGTAGGCGGCCTTGGTGATCGGCAGGTAGCCGGACTTCTGATGCAGGTCGGCCTGACGGTTGGTGTCGGACAGGAAGGTGAAGAACTTGGCGACCCCCTTGTACTCTTCAGGCTTCTTGCCGCCCATCACCCACAGCGAAGCGCCGCCGATGATCGAGTTCTGCGGAGCGCCCGCGGCGTCGGGATAATAGGGCATCGGCGCCGAGGTGAAGTCGAATTTGGCGGTGCTTTTCGCGGTCCCGTAATAGCCCGAAGACGTCAGGAAAATCGCGCACTCGCCCGAAGCGAACCGGGCTTCGCCGCCGTTGGCACGGCCGGCATAATCGTAGGTTTTGTCTTTCTGCAGGTCGATCAGGTTCTGCAGGTGCTTGACATGCAGCGGCGAGTTGAACTTCAGCTCGGTGTCGAAACCGTCGAGCCCGTTTGCCTTGGTGCCGATCGGCACGTTATGCCAGGCGGAAAATTGCTCGATATGGACCCATGACGCCCAGGCATTGGAAAAGCCGCAGGTCTCATGACCGGCCGCCTTCAGTTTCTTGGCGGCGGCGAACACTTCCGGCCAGGTTTTCGGGATCTCGGCGATACCGGCCTTCTTCAGCTCATCATTGTTGATCCACATCACCGTCGATGACGAGTTGAAGGGAAACGACAGCATGTCTCCCTTGGAGGTCGAGTAGTAGCCCGTGATGGTTGGCAGGTAGGCCTTGGGATCGAACGGTTCTCCCGCGTCCTTCATCAGCTGATAGACCGGCTTGATGGCGCCGGTGGCGCTCATCATGGTCGCGGTGCCGACCTCGAACACCTGCATGATATGCGGTGCGGTGCCGGCGCGGAACGCGGCAATGCCGGCGTTCATGGTGTCGGCATAGCTGCCCTTGAAGGACGGCGTCACCTTATAGTCCGATTGGCTGGCGTTGAAGTCCGCGGCGAGCTTGTTGACGACGTCGTTGTTGGCGCCGGTCATGGCGTGCCACCACTGCAGCTCGGTCACGGCGTGGGCAGGCGAGGCGAGCGCAAGCGCGACGGTCACTGTCGCAGCCGCGCCGAATTGTCTAAAAGCCATGTAATTCCTCCAGGTTGGGTCGTCATCTTCGTTTCGCGCGATAGCAGCGCCGGATGACGTACAAATGACCGTATAAGCGAAAGCAGCGTATGGGGGAAGCGGGCGCCAAGGGAAGCCGGAAAATAGGCGGAGGCGGCTTGTTAGTTATCTCGTCGTCCCGGACAAGTGAGCGCAGCGAACGCGATCCGGGACCCATACGCCGCGGCGCGGATTTGACGGGCAGTATCAGCCGCCTTTGTTCACCGATGGGACAACGCGGTATGGGTCCCGGCCTTCGCCGGGACGACAATAGGGTTGTTACCGCTTCCGCTCCGACCCGCACACCACGCCCTTGGCGACCATCGCCTCGACCTCGCTCTTGGAATAGCCGAACTCGCCCAGCACCTCGGCGGAGTGCTGGCTGAATTTCGGTGGGGTCCGGCGCAGGCTCGGTTTGGTTCGCTCCAGGCGGATCGGCGAGGCGACGCCCTTGTACCAGTCCTTCTCGATGACATCGCCGCGGTGAAGCGTGTGGGCGGCGGTCAGCGCCTGGTCGATCGACTGGACCGGACCGGCCGGCAGGCCAGCCGCGAGCAGGCGGTCGCACAGCGGCGCGGCATCGTGCTGGCTGAACACCGCGGCGAGTTCGGCGCGCAGCGCATCGCGGTTGGCGATGCGGTCCTTGTTGCGGGCAAAGCGCGGATCGGTGCCGAGTTCGGGCTTGCCGATTTCCTTGGCGAGCTTGCGGAAGGTGCCGTCATTGCCGACGCCGATGAAGATGTTGTCGGTGCGGGTCGGAAAGATCGCGTAAGGCACGAGGTTGGGATGCTCGTTGCCGGTGAGACTCGGCGGCTTGCCATGCATGAAGTAGTTCGCGGTGTGCGGATGCATGATCGCGAGGCCGGTTTCATACAGCGTGGTCTCGAGGAACTGGCCGAGGCCCGAGCGCTGCCGCTCCGACAGCGCCATCAGGATGCCGATCGCGGCATAAAGCCCGGTGGTGATGTCGACCAGCGGAACGCCGATCCGCATCGGGCCGCTTTGCGGCGAACCGGTTGCGGCGATCATGCCGGTCATGGCCTGGATGATCGCGTCATAGCCCGGATTGCCGCCGCGCGGGCCGTCGCCGCCAAAGCCGGAAATCCGGCAATGCACGAGCTTTGGGAATTTCGCGCGCAGCACGTCGTTGCCGATGCCCCATTTGTCGAGCGTGCCCGGCTTGAAATTCTCGATCAGGACGTCGGCGGTCTCCAGCATCTTCAACAACACGGCGCGGCCGCCCTCGGAGGCGAGGTCAAGGCCGATCGAACGCTTGTTGCGGTTGATGCCGACAAAATAGGCCGCGTCCTCCTCATGGAACGGAGGACCCCAGTCGCGCACCTCGTCACCGGCGGGCGGCTCGACCTTGATCACGTCGGCGCCGTGGTCGGCGAGGATCTGCGTGCAATAGGGGCCGCCGAGCACGCGCGTGAGATCGATCACGCGCAGGCCGGTCATCGCGCCGGGAGCCGGAGAACTCATGGAAAGAACCTTCGCTCATGTAATGGAATTCCTGAGCTAGCGGTCTTCGGGCGCGGCGGCAATGCCCGCGCGCGCACAGGCGCATGCGGAGACAGAAGGCGCGCGAAAACGGCCCGCGGCTTGTTGCAGCGGGCCGTTCGACGCGGTCGTTACACCACGGTCAGACGCACATCCACATTGCCGCGGGTGGCGTTGGAATACGGGCAAACCTGGTGGGCCTTCTGGACCAGTGCTTCGGCGTCGGCGCGGGCAAGGCCGGGCAGGGAAACGGCGAGGTCGATATCAAGGCCGAAGCCGCCTTCCGAGCGCGGGCCGATGCCGACGGTGGAGGTCACGGAGGCGTCCGCGGGCACCTTCACGCCGCCGCCCTGAGCCGCAACCGCCTTCATCGCGCCGATGAAACAGGCGGCATAGCCGGCCGCAAACAGCTGTTCGGGATTGTTGCCGGCGCCGCCGCCGCCTCCGAGCTCCTTCGGGGTCGCAAGCTTGACGCTGAAGGCGCCGTCAGCCGTCGAGGCGATACCGTCGCGCCCGCCGGTGGCCGTTGCGGTGGTCTTGTAGAGGACTTTCACGGACATGTTGGTCTCCCTTGGGTTTGGTTTTCGATGGTTGTCGTATTGCACACAATTAGATTGTGCACAATAGAAAAAATGAAGGGGTCCGCAATTTAATTGTATGCAATTGATTAGGCTCGTCCGCGGCCCTAAATGATCACGGGCGTCCCCACTTGGCGAGGTGCAAATGGCTAGGAAACCGGCGGTCGACCCGCTGCTGCTCAGCAATCAGATCTGTTTTGCGGTGTATTCCACGGCGCACGCGTTCAATCGCGTCTACAAGCCCCTGCTCGAAAAACTGGGGCTGACCTATCCGCAATATCTCGTGATGATGGTGCTGTGGGAACGTGACGGCGTGCCCGTCAAGGACATCGGCGAGAAGCTGTTCCTCGATTCCGGCACGCTGACCCCGCTCCTGAAGCGGATGGAGGCTGCCGAATTGATCCGGCGCACGCGCAGCACCGAGGACGAGCGCCAGGTCCTGATCGCACTGACGCCGAAAGGCCAGGCGCTGCGGGAAAAAGCCAGGGCGGTACCGCAGGGTATTCTGGCGAGCTCGGCGTGCTCGGTGGGGGAACTGGTGGCGATGAAGAACGAATTGCTCGCGCTGCGCGACAAGCTGAACGCGGCGTTGGGGGAGTAGGGGGCGGGCGGTTAGAGCCGCTTCTTGGCGAAGGCCCGGCCGGAAGGAGACTTCAAATACTTTTCGAATGCGATGGCCTGCGCTTCGTTGCTGAACGCCACGTAAGTCTTGATTCGCCAAGGTCCGTATTTTGAAGTGTGTGGGACCCCGCCAGCGTTGTGCTTTGCCAATCGGGCCCGCAGGTCGTCGGTAATGCCGACGTAGAAGTGCTCGGAATCAAGGCTTTCCAGGATGTAGACGTACTTCATGGGGGACCCTCGGCATGTCGCGGAAAGCACGTTGTGCCATTTGGCCTGCCTTAGCCCGCCTTCGCCCTGCGGGCTACGGCGCGGCAGCCTTCGCTAGCTTCGCTACGATAGGCCACGGGGTGGCTTGCCGAGCCGTAGCTCGCGAAGCGAGCGAAGGCTGGTGGAGCCAGGCGGGATCGAACCGCCGACCTCTTGCATGCCATGCAAGCGCTCTCCCAGCTGAGCTATGGCCCCTTAACCGATCCGCGCGCCTTGGGCGACGTGCGGGCATGACCCTGAACCACAGTTCAGGGCCGATCTCAAGTCTCTTCGTCGCCGCCGACGTCACCAATGATGTCGGTGACGTCCTCATCGCCTTCTTCCTCGTCGGGAATGAAGGTCGAATCGTCGTCTTCGTCGCCCTCGATGGTCTCGTCGATTTCGATGTCGTCTTCCGATTCGGGAACGACGGCCTTGACCTTGCCGGTGTTCTCCTCGGCATCGGCCTCTTCGAGCGAGACCAATTCCTCGGCCTCGGCCGGTTCCGGCGCATCGGCGGCGGCGCTCGCTGCGGCGGCAGCGCGTGCGGCATCACCGCGGGCGGCCCGCGGCGGCGCAATCGGCGCAATCGGCACGACCTCACCGGTATAGGGTGAGATCACCGGCGACTTGTTCAGGTCATAGAACTTCTTACCCGTCGTCGGGCAAATGCGTTTGGTTCCGAGATCGGATTTGGCCACGTGTGGAGTCCTGGGAATTTCTGAAAAACGGTGCTTCACTTGGCTAGTTGCTAGGCCGCTGTCAATAGCGGTTTGCGCGCATGAGACGGCCACGTGACGCTGGCTTGCCTATGTGATACCTGCCGCCCTGCGCGAGAGGACACAATCTTGACCCATTCAGACCGGCTTGCAGCCCATCCGACCCCGCTGGAATCCCGTTCCAGCGGCTCCCTGACCGGTAAAGTACGGGTTCCCGGCGACAAGTCTATATCGCACCGGGCCCTGATTCTGGGGGCGCTTTCGGTCGGCCAGACCACGATTTCCGGCCTGCTTGAGGGCGAGGACGTGCTCAATACGGGGAAATCGATGCAGGCGCTGGGCGCCAAGATCGAACGAACCGGGCCGTTTGCCTGGCAGGTGAGGGGCGTCGGGGTGGCAGGATTCGCCCAACCCGCGGGCCCGCTCGATTTCGGCAATTCCGGCACCGGTTGCCGGCTGGTGATGGGGGCGGTGGCCGGCTGCCCGATTTCGGCGGTCTTCGACGGCGACGCCTCGCTGCGTTCGCGGCCGATGCGGCGGATCCTCGATCCCCTGGAATTGATGGGCGCCCGGACCGGCGAGGCCAAGGAAGGTGGCCGCCTGCCGCTGACGCTGTATGGCGCCCGCGACCCCGTGCCGATCCTGTACCGGACGCCGGTGGCCTCCGCCCAGATCAAATCGGCGGTACTGCTGGCGGGCCTCGCTGCGCCGGGTGTCACGACCGTGATCGAGCAGGAGGCGAGCCGCGACCATACCGAATTGATGCTGAAGCATTTTGGCGCGCAGATCGTCTCGACCAGCGAAGGCAGCCATGGCCGCAAGATCGCGCTCACCGGCCAGCCCGAACTGCACGGCGCCGATGTCGTGGTGCCCGCCGATCCGTCGTCCGCAGCGTTCCCGATCGTCGCGGCGCTGATCGTCGAGGGCTCCGACATCGTCTTCTCCGACGTCATGACCAATCCGCTGCGCACCGGCCTGTTCACGACTTTGCGCGAGATGGGCGCCTCGATCGAGGAGAGCGACGTGCGCGGCGACGCCGGCGAGCCGATGGCCACCTTGCGCGTGCGGGCCTCAAAACTACGCGGTGTCGAAGTGCCGCCGGAGCGCGCGCCCTCGATGATCGACGAATATCTGGTGCTTGCGGTGGCGGCCGCGTTTGCCGAAGGCACCACCATCATGCGCGGCCTGCAGGAGCTGCGCGTCAAGGAATCCGACCGGCTGGAGGCGACCGCCGAGATGCTGCGCGTCAACGGCGTCAAGGTCGAGGTCGCCGGCGACGATCTGATCGTCGAAGGCCGGGGGCACGTGCCCGGCGGCGGCCTCGTCGCTACCCACATGGATCATCGCATCGCGATGTCGGCGCTGGTGATGGGGCTTGCCGCCGACAAGCCGGTCAAGATCGACGACACCAGCTTCATTGCCACCAGCTTTCCGGATTTCATTCCAATGATGCGCGGGCTCGGGGCGGAGTTTTCCAGTTGAACGCGATTGAGTGGAGGGACGTGGTGCGCCCAAACACGCTAGCCGAGGCCATCGAAAGAATTAGAATGGGGGCTTCGCGAGACGCAGCGTTAGCTGAATTCGCGTCCCGCAACATTTTTACCGAGGAACGGCCTCTGCGGCGGGCGCGCGGTCTCCAATCACCTTAGACACAGGCTCTCATGATCATCGCCATCGACGGACCCGCCGCCTCGGGCAAGGGCACGCTGGGCAAGCGGCTCGCGCAGCACTACGGCTATCGCCACCTCGACACCGGCGTGATCTATCGCGCCGTGGCCAAAATGCTGCTGGACCAGGGCTTTGATCTCACCGATGAAGCCCGCGCCGTCGCCGCCGCGATGGCGCTCGATCCGGAAAAATTCGGCCATCCCGAGCTGAAGTCGCAGCGGATCGGCGATGCCGCTTCGGTGGTGTCAGCCATTGCCACGGTGCGTGAAGCGTTGGTCAGCTTTCAGCGCCAGTTCGCGGCCGATCCGCCTGGCGCGGTGCTCGACGGGCGCGACATCGGCACCGTGATCTGCCCGCATGCGGACGTGAAAATTTTCGTCGTCGCCGACCCGAAGGTGCGGGCGCACCGCCGCACGCTGGAAGCGCTCGCGCGGGGTGAAGCGGCGGATGAAGCGCTGGTGCTGGCCGATATTCTCAAGCGTGACGAGCGGGACCGCAATCGCGCCGCAGCCCCGCTGAAGGCGGCCCCCGATGCCCATATCCTGGACAACTCCAATCTCGATATCGAAGGCGGCGTTCGCGCCGCGATCGCGATCGTCGAGGCGGTCCGCGCCAGGCGGTGAAGTCTTCGGTTCAGTTCTTCGAGCGGTCGCGGTCGAACGGCAATCGCTGTTCGGCCATCAGGACGGGCTTTGATTTGGCCGCGGCAACCGCCGTGTTGGTCGCAAAATAGGCCGGCTTGCCGGCAACGGCCGTAGCGACGGTAAAAACGGCGATGGCGGTCATCGCGATCAGGCTCTTCATGCTGGCACTCCCCCTGTTTTGAATCGTGCCATCGTTGGGGGCGGCGCTTAAGGCCGGGTTCCATTGCGCCGGACACCGCGGGCCTTTTGCGTCATGCGGTGAACAAGGCGTTGAAAACATGGGCCCATGGCGAGCCTCCGCCAGCCTTAAAGCCCCGCAAATCGGGCATTTCCGCTTGCCGAAAAGACCCCTTGGGGCTATATCACCGGCCATCCGGGCCGCCATCGATAAGATCAGGGCTGTCCGAGCGGGCCGGCAGGCGGTTTGAGCCCCTGCCGTCATTGGAGGAAAGCCCGCTCCAGGTTCTTGAAGTCGATACGCTTCGAGGCTCCGGATAAATCAACGTACCGAACGTGCAGGCATGCTGCCGGCCCGCTATTTGCGATTTCCCGCAAACGGCGGTCGTTAGGGTTTGCGGACCCCTGACACTTCACGCGCGATACGCCCCTTAACCCGAATGGCCGGCGATACCCGCATCTGGAGAACAAATGGCTTCGACTGCTGCTTCTTATAATCCTACCCGCGACGATTTCGCTGCGATGCTGGACGAGTCCTTCGCCGGCGGCAATTTGCAGGAAAGCTCCGTCATCAAGGGCAAGGTAGTTGCAATTGAAAAGGACATGGCCGTCATCGACGTCGGCCTGAAGACCGAAGGCCGCGTGGCGCTGCGTGAGTTCGCAGGACCCGGCCGCGACAGCGAACTCAAGGTTGGCGACGAAGTCGAGGTGTTCCTCGACCGGATCGAGAATGCGCTCGGCGAAGCCGTGCTGTCGCGCGACAAGGCGCGCCGCGAGGAGAGCTGGGGCAAGCTCGAGAAGGCCTTCAACAACAACGAGAAGGTTCACGGCGTCATCTTCAACCAGGTCAAGGGCGGCTTCACCGTCGATCTCGACGGCGCGGTGGCCTTCCTGCCGCGTTCGCAGGTCGACATCCGCCCGATCCGCGACGTCGCGCCGCTGATGAACAATTCGCAGCCGTTCCAGATCCTCAAGATGGATCGCCGCCGCGGCAATATCGTGGTGTCGCGCCGCACGGTTCTCGAAGAGACCCGCGCCGAGCAGCGCCAGGAGCTGGTGCAGAACCTCGAAGAGGGCCAGGTGATCGACGGCGTGGTCAAGAACATCACCGATTACGGTGCGTTCGTTGATCTCGGCGGCATCGACGGCCTCTTGCACGTCACCGATATCGCCTGGCGCCGGGTCAATCACCCGACCGAGGTGCTCACCATCGGTCAAACGGTGAAGGTCAAGATCATCAAGATCAACCACGAGACCCACCGTATCTCGCTCGGCATGAAGCAGCTGCTGGACGATCCGTGGCAGGGCATCGAGGCGAAGTACCCGCTGAACGCGCGCTTCACCGGCCGTGTCACCAACATCACCGACTACGGCGCGTTCGTCGAACTGGAGCCGGGCATCGAAGGCCTGATCCACGTCTCGGAGATGTCGTGGACCAAGAAGAACATGCACCCCGGCAAGATCGTTTCGACCTCGCAGGAGGTCGAAGTGCAGGTTCTCGAAGTGGATTCGGTCAAGCGCCGCATCTCGCTCGGCCTCAAGCAGACCATGCGCAACCCCTGGGAGGTCTTCGTCGAGAAGTTCCCGGTCGGTGCGACCGTCGAAGGCGAGGTCAAGAACAAGACCGAGTTCGGTCTGTTCCTCGGTCTCGACGGCGACGTCGATGGCATGGTCCATCTCTCCGACCTCGACTGGAAGCTTCCGGGCGAGCAGGTGATCGACAACTTCAAGAAGGGCGACATGGTCAAGGCCGTGGTGCTCGACGTCGATGTCGAAAAGGAGCGCATCTCGCTCGGCGTCAAGCAGCTCGAAGGCGACCCCTTCGCAGAGCCTGGCGACGTCAAGAAGGGCGCGGTCGTGACCTGCGAAGTGCTCGAAGTGAAGGAAGCCGGCATCGAGGTGAAGATCTCGGGGACCGATTTCTCCACCTTCATCAAGCGGTCGGAACTCGCCCGCGACCGCAACGATCAGCGCGCCGAGCGTTTCGCCGTCGGCGAGAAGGTCGATGCCCGCGTGATCCAGTTCGACAAGAAGGCCCGCAAGGTGCAGGTCTCGATCAAGGCGCTGGAAGTTGCCGAAGAGAAGGAAGCCATCGCGCAGTACGGTTCCTCCGATTCGGGAGCGACGCTGGGCGACATTCTCGGCACCGCGCTCAAGAACCGCGACAAGTAAGCACAGCTTCCCTGTTCGCAAAGACCAAGGCCCCGGTTTCGACCGGGGCCTTTTTGTCTCACCGCTGTCGTCCCGGCCTTGAGCCGGGACCCATAGCCAAAGGATGGTGTGGTACGAAAGCTGGAGCTCCAGCCAGGTGCGACAATCGAGATCGGTGGTTATGGGTCCCGGCCTTCGCCCTAGGGCATGCACACATCTGATGTCGGGGATTCCCGAATCGGCATTTTGTGTGATTCATATTGTGACACTTCGG